>CAYIHY010000001.1:0-90174 GCA_964363345.1 Candidatus Woesearchaeota archaeon
CAAAGTGCAAAGATGATTTAGTATATAAACGTGACGCTTATTTTACAATATCCTAAATTCATAAGTTTTATAAACCAAGAATTAGGGATAATAATATGATAATTCCAGTTAGATGTTTTTCATGCGGAAAACCAATAGGTCAATTGTGGGACGAATACAAAAAAAGAATTGCAAACGGGGAAAATTCAAAAAAAGTATTAGATGATTTAGGCTTGGAAAGATCCTGCTGCAGAGCAATGTTCTTAGGACAGGCCGACTTAGTTGAATTAGTTGGAAAGTTCAAAAAGGCTTAATTATTTGTTTAAGATTCCTAATAAAGAAATTATAAAAATTATTAGATACATAACTAATCCGTAAACGCAAACAGGAATGTTTGCAATTTTCATACCGCAATTTTTTCCTTTTAACGAACAGACTTTAGAAAATAATTCTTTGTAAGACAAATATCCTGAAAATAAAACTCCGCAGATTGAGATTATAAAAATTGCAAGAAGATAATTGTTCATCACCATTATAATAATTAATTATTTTCCCTTAAATATCTTTCTTAATTTTCCAACGCGAAACATGCCCGCAATTTTTGCAATTTATTATTTTCATTTTATTTTTTATTCGGGTTTTTGAATTTCCAAGAGGAGTAAAGCATTTTTTGCAGAATTTTTTTCTCAAATCTTTTAAAGAAATATTTTGGCTCATGGCTAACTTTTTTATTTTTCTAACCTCTTTAGGAGTTTTGCCTTCAATGTTCTCAAAAAACTCTTTAATCTTTTTTTCAGTTTCAGTTTTGGATAATTTTTTCATGACTATCTTAAGAAATTAAACTATAAAAACATAAAGAAAATCAAAGAAGACAGCTTGGTGATTTGGCGCCTTGTCTGGCACTAATGTCATCAACATAGGAAGCTTAACTTCTGTGTTCGGAAAGGGAACAGGTGTTTCCAACCTATTATGGCCGTCTTCAAAAATTTAAGATTTAGAGCATTTATAAAACTTTTTATATTGTGATTTTATGATATAATCAGCCCTGAGCAGAAATGTAAAGGGAAATTCGAGCGGAAGAAACCGATAAGGTGTCGTCGCGCGGGTATGCCAGAGCGGTCAAATGGGTAAGATTAAGACTCTTATGGCTCAGTGCCTACAAAGGTTCGAATCCTTTTACCCGCATTTATATTGTCAAAGACAATATTTGAAGTCCTTAAAATTTTATAAAAAACTAAATATCCCCTTTTGTAACGTTAATATTCCAGCGATTACACAAATTATACTCGGAACAACAAAAAAAATAGAAGCAATGAAAATAAGTCCTGCAGTAAAGTCAATCCAACTTGCAAAATCTTTTAGCATTCCCATACTTGCTTTAATCAATAAAATCGCTCCAAGAATCATTAATAGAGCAGAAGGAAGTTTAATTCCCGCTCCAAATATTAAAATAAGCCCGCTAATGAAATCGATTGCACCTAAAACTTTGACCAGCATGTTTTTTAAATCAACTTGATATTTAAAAAGGTAACTTATGCGTCCGTAGCTCAGCCTGGATTAGAGCATCTCCGTCCTAAGGAGAGGGTCGTAGGTTCAAATCCTATCGGGCGCGTATAACAATCAGATTTGAACAGAGGTCTCAAATCCCGAGAGTTTTTGCGAATGCGAGCAAATAATAAAAAGCAATGAGCGAGGGCTCGAGTTTATCGGGCGCGTTTTTCGACTATCATAAACTTTATTAAATAACATTTGAGTAATATTTTGAAGCGCTGATAGTTCAGTGGCAGAATATTTGCCTTCCAAGCAAATGACTCGGGTTCGAATCCCGATCGGCGCACTTTATGGAAATCAAACAAATGAACAAAGAAAATTTCAAAGAAAAACTAATATCATTCCATGATAAGAACTACAAGCTGTTGCTCTTAATTCCTCTAATAATGATAATTGGTTCCTTTATCTATCTTGGATTTTTCCACGCTCAACATAACGATTTTTTTTACAAAGATATCTCTTTGACCGGAGGAACTTCAGTCACAATCAATGACGGAAATATCAATTCTGAAGATTTGAAAAATACAATTTCAGGAAAATTGGATGATGTGAACATTCGTCAGGTTTCAGATTTAGCAACACAAAAACAAATTGCAGTAATTGTTGAAACAAGAAGTGAACAACAACAAACAAAAAATGTTTTAGAAAATTACCTGGGATACTCTCTCAATGAGGTAAACAGCAGTTTTGAATTCACGGGTTCAAGTTTAAGCAGTTCATTTTACAACCAGCTCTTAATTGCGTTATTAGTCGCATTTGTCTTAATGGCTCTCGTAATCTTCATTCAGTTCAAAACATTTGTCCCTTCAATGGCAGTTATCTTCTCTGCATTTGCAGATATCCTCATGCCTTTAGTTGTAGTAGATATGTTAGGAATAAAAATTTCAAGTGCAGGAATTGTTGCATTCCTTATGTTGATTGGTTATTCTGTTGATACTGATATTTTACTTACAAATAAAGTATTAAGAAGAGAAGGAAAATCACTAAACAGAAAAATAATAGAATCTTTCAAAACAGGAATAACAATGACTTTAACTGCAATCGTTTCTGTCGTTGCCGCATTATTAATAGCGGGCCCATATTCTTCGGTGCTATACCAAATTTTCTTGATTATGACTTTCGGATTATTATTTGATATCTTCAATACTTGGGTGACTAATGTTTCAATAATTAAATGGTATGTTCTACATAAGAAAAAGAAAAATGAAAATTAAACTTACATGGAGAATCTGGATTTGGATAATACTTTTGCTTTTGTCTTTATTGGCAATATTCTACAATCCTAATTATACTTTTCAGAACGGAATTCTTGTAACAAGCGTTGAACAAAACTCTTCTGCATTTGAACAGGGATTGAGAGCAGGACAGATAATCACAACAATGGACGGAAAAGTCGTTACCAGCGTTCAGGATTTTTCAAAAGTAGTTCAGGATAAATTTATTCCAAATCAGTCAGTAAAAACAACAATTACTACAAAAGATTCAGAATATGTAATTTATTCAAATAAATTAGATTTAACGGTTTCTAATCTTCCAAAAACAAATCTTAAACTGGGATTAGATTTAAACGGGGGAGCAAGAGCATTGGTTCAGGCAGAAGGACATAAATTAACCTCTTCAGAAGTAAATGATTTAGTGAATGTGGTAAGTAACAGATTCAATGTTTACGGGCTTTCAGATATGGTTATCAAACCAGTTAATGATTTATCTGGAAATAATTTTATGCTTGTAGAAATTGCAGGGGCAACTCCAACCGATTTGGAAAATTTAATTTCTCAGCAGGGAAAATTTGAAGCAAAAATAGGAAGCGACATCGTTTTCAGTGGAGGAGAAAAAGATATCTCCTCTGTTTCACATTCTGGCCAGGACTCAGGAATCTTTTCTTGCAATCCTGATTCTACAGGAAAATATTATTGTGAATTCAGATTTGGAGTTTATTTAAGTCAGGCTGCTGCAGAGAGACAGGCAAGCATAACAGAAACTTTAGATATTAATTCAACTGCTCAGGGAAATTATCTATCCAAAACTTTAGACTTGTATATCGATGGGAAATTCTTAAGCAGTCTGCAGATAAGCGAAGGGCTTAAAGGAAGAGCAGAAACTCAAATTCAAATTACCGGAACAGGTTCGGGTGCAACTTTAGATGAAGCGCAGAAAAGTGCAAATGAAGAAATGAAAAAATTGCAGACCGTTTTAATCACAGGAAGCCTGCCGTTCAAATTGCAAATTGTAAAGTTAGATACAATCTCCCCAACTCTCGGTTCAAATTTTACAAAATATATTCTTCTTGCGGGATTTATTTCAATTCTTTTAGTATCAATTATTGTATTTATTCGTTACAGAATTAAATCTGCAATATCCCCCTTAGTTGTTTGCATCTCTGAAATAATTATTACTCTTGGAGTTGCTGCCGTGATAAATTGGAATTTGGATCTGCCTAGCATTGCAGGAATTCTTGCAGCAATAGGAACCGGCGTCGACGATCAAATTGTTATCTTGGATGAGTCGAAGAACAAAGAAGAATCTTTAGGAATAAAACAAAGAATAAAAAGAGCATTCGTTATAATCCTCGGAGCATATTTCACAGTTGTTGCTTCATTAATCCCATTATTCTGGGCAGGAGCAGGATTATTGACAGGATTCGCTTTAACAACAATTATGGGGATAACAATCGGAGTTTTAATCACTCGTCCCGCATTTGCAGATATTGTAAGATTAGTAGAAAAAGAAAATGCGTCCTAAAATTCATATCATTATAGGGATTATTTTTGTTGTCTTTCTTAATTTATTTTCCCCCAATCTAACTTGGATGAGTCTTTTAATAATATTTTTTTCAAGTGTTTTAATTGACGGAGACCACTATTTCTATTATATTTTAAGGACAAAAAATTTTAGTCTGACTAAATGTTATGCTTGGTATAAAAAACATCTCGAAGAAACTCTTGCTCTTCCAATGAATGAAAGAAAAAAAAGATATACCGGATTTTACATTCTTCACGGAATAGAACCTATGATGGTTTTATTTTTTCTAGGGATTTCAGTTTCTCAATTTTTTATGCTTATATTTATTGGGTTTTTATTGCACTTTATTGTGGATATCCCCCATGAATATTATATTAAGAGAACCTTACATAAAATTTCTTTGATCTATAGTTATATACAATTTAGAAAATTAGAAAAATAAACTTCCACTATCTCAAATATATTTTTGAAATTAATTATCTTTAAAAGAAAACAAAACTAATTCTTTTTATGAACATTGGAATAATCGGGGTTGGTTTTGTTGGCGGAGCGACTGCCCATGTTCTGGAAAAAGCCCATACTCTTTATTGTTATGATAAATACAAACCCCCTTATAATTCTCAGAGGAACCTGGAAGAACTTGCTAAAAATTCTGAATGTGCATTTGTGTGTGTTCCAACGCCGATGAAATCAAGCGGAGAAATAGATTATACCAATATTTATAATTCTATAAGTTCACTTTTGAAAGAAACAGAAAAGATAAAAAGAATTCCCGAAGATTTATTGGTAATAATACGCTCCACTGCAGTTTCAGGAACAACAGACGAACTAGCAGAAAAATATCCATTTCAATTCGCATTTAATCCTGAATTTTTAAGAGAAAAATATGCGATAGAAGATATGGAAAAAACAAATAGAATTGTTATTGGCGCAAATGAAGAAGGAAGTATGGAAAAGATTAAGCAAATTTATTTTCCAATTTTCCCAAATGCAGATTATATTTTCGTAAATAGAAAAACCGCAGAAATGATAAAATATGCTGCGAACGTTACTCTTGCAGGTCAGGTGGCAATAGCAAACGAATTATATCGAATTTGCAAAGCAACAGAGATAGATTATAATTCTGTAAAAAATGCGATTCTTTTGGATGAAAGAATCGGCAGAAATATTGATGTCCCTGGTCCCGACGGAGATTTTGGTTTTGGAGGAAAATGTTTCCCGAAAGATTTGAATGCCTTGATTTATTTAGCAAGAGATAGAAATTATCGCCCCTATTTATTGGAAGAATTATGGAGATTAAATGAAAGAGTAAGAAAAGATAAAGACTGGTTAAAAATAGAGGGGGCTACTTCTTCAAAAAATTTTGGCGAAGATAAAAAATGAAAATTCTTGTTACCGGGGGTGCAGGATTTATTGGAAGTCATCTGTGCAGATACCTAATTCAAAAAGGACATGAAGTTGTCTGTCTGGATAATTTTTTTACGGGGAAAGCAATTAACATCTCTGATTTAGAAAAAAATTCAAAATTCAAAATTATCCCCTATGATATAATTAAACCAATTAAATTAAAAGAACATTTCGATAGAATTTACAATTTAGCCTGTCCCGCTTCTCCTCCCGCATATCAATTTGATTCTATTAAAACAATTAAAACAAATACTACCGGAGTGATTAATGTCCTTGAATTTGCTAAATTAAACGGGGCAAGAGTTTTGCAAACCTCAACTTCTGAAATTTATGGTGACCCTTTAGAACATCCACAAAAAGAAACCTACAGAGGCAATGTTAACCCCCTCGGTCCAAGAGCTTGTTATGATGAAGGAAAAAGAGTCGCAGAAACTTTATTTATGGACTATCATCTAAAATATAATCTGCAAATAAGAATTGCAAGAATTTTCAATACTTATGGTCCGAGCATGGACAAAGATGATGGGAGAGTTGTCAGCAATTTTATAATGCAAGCCCTGAATAATAAACCAATAACAATTTATGGGCGTGGGAATCAAACAAGAAGCTTTTGTTATGTTTCAGATTTGGTAGAAGGATTGCACAAATTGATGGAGTTTGATTCAATAGGGCCGATTAATCTGGGAAATCCAGGAGAATTTACAATGCTAGAACTTGCTAATAAAATAATAAAACTAACCAATTCAAAGAGTAAAATTGAGTATCGGGAATTGCCTCAAGACGATCCAACTAAAAGAAAACCAGAAATTAGCTTAGCAAAAAGATGTTTGAACTGGGAACCAAAAATTCAATTAGAAGAGGGTTTGAAAAAAACAATAGGCTATTTTAAATGGATAATAAAAAACAATCTTTAATTTTTATTTTTTATTTTTTAAATATCCTCTTATCATTCCAACCCCATAACTTATGTGAATCAAGGGAAAAATAAATAACAATAAAAAAATCGCCTTCAAATTTTTATTTTTAGCAGACTCATAAACTGAAAAAAATAAATCTAAAATTAAATACGACCCTATCGGAAAAAATAAAATTAAATTTGAAATAAGATTAATCTTAAAAAATTCTAAGAAAACAAAAACTGAAAGAAAAGCAAGATAAAAACAAAACAAAAGAGGAATTAGAAAAAATGGTTTCTTCAAAGTTTCAAAAAAAGATTCTTTATCAGTTCTCGTTCTACCATAGCTTGAAATCTGTTTTATCATCGCTTTAATAGTTTCTCTTCTTTTGTGATAAAGAATTAAATCCGGAGAATAAGCAATTTTGAATCCTTCTTTTTTTGCATCTTCTATAAATTTTGGATCTTCCCCCGGAAATAGTTTTGGATCAAATTGAATTTTTTTCATAACCTCTTTTCTACAAAATAAATTAGCCGAGGTCAGCATTGTTTCATCTGCATTTAAGTTCAATTCTCTCAGACTATATCTCATCCCCATTTTCCACGCCCCAAATTTTGAAGACAAAGCATACCCGGAAATTTTAGCAAATCCCTTCTGCCATTTTGGAGTAAGTTGCGCACCGCCGACAATATCAATTTCAGGATGTTTATCAAAAAATTCCTCCGCTTCTTTTAAAAAATTAACATCAATAACCGCATCATCGTCGAGAAATGCAATAATCTCTCCTTTTGCCCGTTTCGCGCCATTATTCCTGTTCTCGCTGGGGTTTAACCCCTCTTTAACAATTACTTCAAATTCTTTTCGCGGATAATTAAGTTCTTTTATCGAATCAATAATCTCTGCGTTTCTTCCTGGAGCTAAGGGAATTACCAAAGAAAATTTCATAATTAAAAAATAAGAAGTTTTGTCTTTAAAAATTCATTTATTCTCTAAAGATATCTTCAATACATTAGTTTTAAAAATTTATTTTATCTCTCTTATTAATGAATGCACGAGAAAACTCTTTTAACATAAGAGATCAAATAATAAAAAATAGTTTTTGGAATGTTATAAACAGCGGGATAAATCGGGTTGGGAGTTTCATATTAGTAATCTTGCTTTCAAGAATATTGATGCCCGAAGGATTTGGAAGATATTCTTTAGCCCTAACTGTTGCTCTTTTTTTTATGACCTTTTCAGATATGGGGATTAATCAAACGTTGATAAGATATGCTTCTATGGGGATAAATAAAAAAAATGGAAAATCTTCATCTTATTTTCGATATCTTTTAAAAATTAAATTCTTCCTTACTCTTTTTTTATCGGGAATTCTGCTTATTCTCTCATATCCTCTTTCTTTTTATATTTTTCAGGATTCAGAATTATTTATCCCCCTTTTAATTCTTAGCTTTTATGTATTCCTAACTTCATTAACCGGATTTTTCGAATCATTGTTCTTTATTAAAAAAAATGTAAGGTATATATCCTTCAAAGAATCTGCTCTTTTAGTTCTGAAGTTAATTGCAATTTCTTTAATCGGTTATTTAATCATTATTCAGGCAAGATTAGTTTGGATTTTTCTTTCTTTCGTGATTCTCTCCATGTTAACTTTCTTCTTTGATTTTTATTTTTCTAAACGGGCGTATCCCAATCTTTTCCAAAAAACAAAAGAAGAAATAGACAAAAAAGAAATTAGGAAGTTTATTCTTTCTTTAAACGTGCAGAATATCGCATTAACTATTCTTGCCCAAGCGGGCATTCTTTTTTTAGGAATTTTTCTACCTGCAAAATATGTTGGATATTATAACTCTTCTTTGATTATTGTGGCAAGTTTAGCTAATTTATTTCTTTTCTCTTCAGTATTTTTACCGATATTAACAAATATGAAAGAAGATAAGTTCAGGAATTTTATTAAAAAAATATTCAGATTATTTTTTCTTATTCTTCTCCCTCTTTCCTTTGGATTATCTATCTTATCTAGGTTTTTTATTTTTGCAATATATGGAGAAGACTACCTTCCAGCATGGATTTCCTTAAGCGTGCTAGCATTTTTAATTCCCTGCATAGTCGGGGTAGATTTATCTTTAGTTTCTTTTTCATCCAAGAATAAATTAAAATCATTTTCCCGACTTATGTTACTCTCAACTTTAATTTTCATTTTTTTAAATTATATCTTCTTAAAAATATTTTTAAACTTTTCCCCTGAAGCAGTTTTGGTTGGAGCATCAATTGCTGCACTAATAACATGGTTATTTTGTTTTATTTTTTCAGTTTTCCTTTTAAAAAAAGAATTAAACTTGCAGGTTATTTCTTCATGGATATTTAAGCCGATTCTTTCCTGCATAATTATGTCAGGATTTTTATTATTGTTTTTAAGATTTGGAGAAATGACTATATTAAAAGGAATTTTTTCAATTGTTCTTGGAGCCTTGATATATTTAATTTGCCTATTTTTAGTAAAAGGAATAAAAAAAGAAGAGATTGCTTCAATATTAAAAATAATTTTATCCAGAAAAAATTAATCCTTTAAAATTTCTTTTAAAGAAGTGCAAACATATTTCATCTCCTCTTCACTTAAATTGCTTGAACTGGGTAAATAAAATCCTCTTAAGCCTATTCTATCTGAAACAGGATAGTCTCCAGAACAATCAGGAGCATTTTCAACAGTTTTGTTGAGATATGCTGGTTGCTGGTGCATTGGAATAAAAAAACTTCTTGTTTCAATTCCCTTTTCCTTTAATTTTTCTTTTACTTCATCCCTTAATAATTTTACGCTTTCATCTAAAACTACTGCATACATCCAGTAAACATTTTTCATTTCTGGTTTTTCTTTTGGTAAAATAAGTCCTTTGGTTCCGTTTAAAAGAACATTATATCTTAATCCAATATTTCTTCTAGCTTCAACTAACATTTTAGCATTTTCTACTTGAGCACATCCTATTGCTGCTTGGATATTCGTTAATCTGTAGTTGAAACCAACTTCGGTATGAGTAAATCTTGGAACATCAAAAGCATGATTTCTTAATTTTTTCATTTCATCGGCGAGAGCTTTATTATTAGTAATACACATTCCTCCCTCGCCGGTTGTTAAAATTTTATTTGCATAAAAACTAAAACACCCAATGTCACTCATTGCTCCGCACATCTTCCAGTGGTATTCTGCCCCGTGCGCTTCAGCTGCATCCTCTATCACATAAAGATTATATTTTTTCGCTAACTCATTAATCTCGTCCATGTCACAGGGATGTCCATAAATATGAACAGGCATTATTGCTTTTGTATTTGGAGTAATTTTTTCTTCTATTTTTTTAACATCAATGCAATAAGTTTCTTTGTCGCAATCAACAAGAACGGGTTTTGCCCCGGTGAATATAACTGCATTTATCGAAGCGGCCATAGTGAATGTTGGAACAATAACCTCATCCCCTTTTTTTAAACCTAATGCCGCACAGGCTAAATGTAACGCAGCTAAACCGCTGGTGCAACAAACCCCATAATCTGCCCCACAGAATTTAGCAAAATCTTCTTCAAATTTTTCAATATATTTCCCACCGCTGCTTATCCAATTAGTATCAATCGCATCATCTACATATTTTTTTTCATTTCCAGGAAGCCAAGGTTTGCATACAGGAATCATTTTATATATTCTTTCTCTCCTTCTCTGTAAGGTCCCTGCTTTATCGCTATATATTTTGTTCCTTTTTCTAAACTTTTTAATTCATGTCCCGAATTTAATATTATAAACTCTCCTGGGTTAAGAGTTCTTTCTGTAAATTTTTCATCTTTTTTAGAATAAATACCAACACTTATTTTTCCCTGAATAACATATATGAATTCTTGAGCAGCTAAAAAATTTAAATTTTCAAAAGGAGGATGTTTATGCGGGGCCCAGTAATCTTCTTGATTAGAATTTTGTACAACAAGCTGAATGCCAAATTCATTAGGAGTAATGAAGTTAGATTTCCCCCCTATTTCTTTAGTTTTTCCAACTATCGCTAATATTTTATCTTTATCTAAAATCTGCTCAATATTTTTGGACATTTTTATTATTTTTTCTTAAATATTTACTCTCACCACATCATCTTCATAACCTGTTCCTGCTCTAGACAAGCTTATCATATCAATCATATCTGAATCTTCTAATGCCTTAAAAACATGCACAATATTTGAATTTATTGTAATCATTTCTCCAGCATTCAATATGAAAGTTTCCCTTTCTTCAAGATTATCTGGATTAGCAACAGTAACTTCAAATTTACCTTTTAAAATATAACTATATTGTATAGACTGTTTGTGGTAATGCTTTGCCCTTACAACCCCTTTTTTAGTTACTATAAATCCTACATGGCTAACTTCTTTATTTAAAATATCAGTTATTGTCCCTCTTTCATCAATATGCACCGGACTTATTTTTTCAACTGTTACTCCTTCCATTTTATTTTTTTATCCCCTTATCTATGTTAATATAACTTCTTATTTCTATACCTTGGGGAGTGATGGGATTTATAAATCTTCCTCCGTTGTCAGAAAATTTTTTATTATTTCTAATAATCTCCTCAGCAAAATTCCATGCAAAGATTATCCCATAATCTGGTTTATCCTCTAAAATTTTATTTTCATCGACAATTGGAATATGCATTCCGGGGGTGTAATTTCCTAATTTTATTATTGATTTTTCTGTAGAATAATCAATAAGATTACTATCAATCTTGCAATAATTCAAAAGGGTATTTCCTTTCGCAGGGGCGCTGATTCCAATAATCTTATTGCCTTGCTTTTTTAATTCCCTCAGCAATTCAACAAACTGTTTTTTATGATTTTTTACTCTATCCGAAAAATTGTTCAATATTTCTTTTTTGTAAATTCCTTTTTCATTTTCTAAATCCAAAAACTTTTTTACATTTTCTTCAATCTTTCTTTTTCCATTCCAACAGACAAATACTCTTATTGAAGTTCCATGTATACTGTATTTTTCAACATCAAATACATCCATCCCCCATTTGTTAAAAAAGTTAACTAAAGGTTTTACCGAGGTATATTCCAAATGGTCAATGTAAATTGTGTCATATTCTAAATTATCAATTAAATCAACTAGATATGGTGCTTCAATTATAAAAACTCCTTCATCATCAAGCATAATCTTCAAGCTTTCCATTAATGATCCCTTGTTATCTATATGTGCAAAAACATTTGTTCCCGTTATAACTTTTGCTTTTCCCTTAAGTGAAACTATTCTTTCTGCCACTTTTTGATTGATGAATTCTTGCCAGGTTTCAATTCCGTTTTCATTTGCAATTTTTGCAATTTTAGGTGCAGGGTCAATTCCAAGAATTCTCATTCCATTTTTTTTGAATCCTTCAAGTAAAACTCCGACATTGCTTCCTATATCAACTGCGAGGGAATTTTTTTCAAGATTAAGTTTTTTGCAGACTAAATCTGCCATCTCCCAAAAATGTTCCCTTCCCGTTTTGGTAATTGAAGATTCATACAGATATTTTTTTCCATATAATATCTCGGGATTTGGAGCATAGGTTAATTGGGTTAATCCACAATTTGAGCATTGACAAACTTTCAGCGGAAAAAATATTTCTGGTTCATTAATTTCTTCAGAGGAAAGAATTCCATCTGCGGGGGGCATGAATCCCAAATCCAAAAAATTATACAAATTTTCAGAACCGCACATTCTGCAATTTGTTATTTTTCTTCCAAATTCCATTAGTTATCCTCTTCGTGTAATTTAATCCCATATTTTTCTGCAAATTCTAAAAGAGGTTTTATTGCAGAACTTATTTTTTCCCCGATTTCTTTTTCTCTGCCTAAAATATAAGCCTCTTTTCTAACTAAATCTAAATCATGCTCAGACATCTTTCTTACGAGTTCCTTAAATTTTGTTTTTGGTTCCCAACCTAATTTTGTTTTTGCTTTAGAAGGATTTGCGCATAAAAGTTCTACTTCTGCAGGTCTGAAATATTTTGGATCAATTTTTACTATTATTTTTCCATTTTCATCTAAGTATTCTTCTTCAATTCCTTTTTTTCCATTTGAATGAATCTTAATCCCTAAAACTTTTGCAACCTCTTCTAAAAATTCTCTTACCGAATGAGTTTCGCCAGTTCCGATCACATAATCCCCCGGTTCATCCTGTTGCAGCATCAACCACATTGCTTCGACAAAATCCTCAGAATGTCCCCAATCTCTTTTAGCCTCCAAATTTCCCAGAGAAAAATTTTCTATCAATCCTAGTTTTATTTGAGCCAAGGACTTAGTTATCTTTCTTGTAACAAAATTTTCCCCCCTTCTTTCTGATTCGTGATTAAATAAGATTCCATTAGATGCATGTATCCCATAAGATTCTCGATAATTTACGGTTATCCAATAAGAATAAACTTTTGAACATCCATATGGGCTTCTCGGATAAAATGGGGTTTTTTCTGATTGAGGAACTTCTGCAACTTTTCCAAACATTTCTGAAGAAGAGGCCTGATAAAATTTTGCTTTTGGACAGAGGTCCTTTATAGCTTCTAATAATCTGAGTGAACCTAACCCCGTAATTTCGGATGTGTTTTCTGGAATATCAAAACTAATCCTCACGTGGCTCTGGGCTCCCAAATTATAAATCTCGTCGGGCATAACTTCTTTTATTATTTTTTTTAGAGAAGAAGAATCTGTCAAGTCCCCATAATGAAGCACAATTCCTTCTGAATCTTCAAAGAATCTTTTTCCTTTGCTAAGATGTTCAATTCTTTCCGTATTAAAACTACTCGATCTTCTGACAATGCCATGGACTTCATACCCTTTTTTTAATAAAAATTCTGCAAGATAACTCCCATCTTGCCCGGTGATTCCAGTAATCAGAGCCTTCTTTTTTAATTCCATATTCAATTTTCATTGGGATACCTTAAATACTTTATTGAAGACAAATATATATCAAAAAAAGCAATATAACTCAGATAATTTATTTTTTGAAGAGTTTTTTTTATTAATTTAGAGATTAATAAAAATCTTCTTGGATTATACTTTCTAATGCACCTAATGTGGAAAAAATAATCTCTGATTTTTCTCGCATCTTTTCTTCTTTTATCATCCTTTGCAAAGAGGGATAATTTTTAATAGAAATAAATTTTTTATGTTCTCTTTCTTTAACATTCTTTTTCCACGCTTCTGAGAGAAAATAAAACTGAGGGATATTGATTTTTACCAAATAACAAAAGTCTAAGTCATCTCCATTCATTTTTGGGTCTGAAAAAAGACCTAAAATTTTTAAATCAGCTATTTCTTCCAGAGAAATTCCAACTTCTTCATTAATTTCTCTTATCATTTCTTTTTTTAAACTAATCATAGAAGGATTTTCTTGATAGTCAACATTACCTGCAATTCCTTGAAGTAATCCGTCATATATATCTTTTTGAACTTGCCTTTCTCCGACTATAATCCTTCTATCCGAAGTTAGAATAATTCCCGTTACTCCGAGATTTCTTCCAAAAAATGCATAGGGGTCATTAAAGTACCTTTTTCCCAATCTTGTTAATTTCTGTGTCTCATCTCGAGTTCTTTTTTTCTTTTCTATAACATCTAAAAAAGTAATGTGACCAAGTTTAATAGTAAGTTTAGAATTAGAAAATGATGATGAATCATATCTCATCTTTCTATCATCATAAGGGCTATTTGAGCCGTCGCTTATTTTTCCTTCTTTTATCATCGGATTGAGAATATTTTCATCATACCAAGAGATATCTCTCCTATTTAACGGGCTTTTATAATCTGCCCTACATAAACCGGGAAGGATAGAAATCTCCTTTAAACTACTGCAATTTTCCCTAGATATTTCAATTCCTTCTACACTTTTTTCTATCTCATATTTGGAGTTCATTTCCTCCCCAAAAAAAAGAACTCTATAAACTTTTCTGTTTAGAGTTTTCCCATTCTTTTAAAAGTTCAGAACTTGAGCGTATTTTTCCTCCGCCCACGTTAAAAATCACCTGACATCCTATTTTTTTACAAGCTTCAATTTCCTTTTCGGAAAATTGACTTAAACTGATCACATCCCCCCCTTTAGCGATAATATTTGGTTTTATTTTTAATATAACCTCACTAATCTCGGTTTTATCACTTTCTAAGGTTACGACTTCATCTACACAGTTTAATTCTTCAATTATTGCCTTTCTATCTTCTGCAGGCATAAATACTTTGCCCTTCTTATTCCGGATATAACTATCCCCATCTATAACTACAATTAATTTACCCCCAAGTTTTTTTGCTTCTTTAAAATGGGTTAAATGCCCTAAATGGAGAGGGTCAAATCCCCCACTAACCATAATAATTTTATCTTCCTTTTTTTGTCCGATTAAAATCATATTCCAATCTTTTTCACTTAGTTCTTTATTTATTTCGAAAGAAGGACATTGTTGAATTAATTCTATTCCTTCATCTTCGGCATACTTCCTTAATTCTTGAGGAAAGAAAAATCTTACTTTATGTTTTTCTTCATAACTATCAATTAAATTTCCATCCTCAAAAACACTGATGTCAAATCTGATATCTACAGAATGATGCGCGTAATCTATAATAGGAAAACTTTTTCTAACAATTTTTAATCTTTCAACTTCCATAATTTTTTCCCGAGAAGAAGGGGGTTCATGAATCACCCCCAGACCATTCCAGCAGTCAATTAGGAGCAATCCATTTTCATTCAAATGTTTTCTGGCAGTCTTAAAGAAATTTTCTATTTGTTTATTTTCAGTTAAATATCCTATCGCCGAAAACATGCAAATTATACAATCAAATTTTTCATTTATATCAAAATTAGACATGTCCCCCACAAGAAAATTCATGCCTGGATTCTTCTCTTTTGCTATTTGAATCATCTTTGGAGAAAGATCCAACCCAGTAATGTTATATCCTCTCTTTGCTAATTCTGCATCATGGATTCCGGTTCCACAGCCCAGATCCAAAATTTTTTTAATCGGTAAAACAGATTTTTTAAAAACCCCATCTAAAAAATCACATTCTTTACTATAATCCTTTCCCCGATTAAATAAATCATAATACTCTGCATAATTTTTATTGAAACTCATTTTAATTTTCTTCCAGAATTTTTTTTAATCTTTTGATAAAATTTTTTTCTGAAAAAAATTCTGCTCTTTTTGAGAATTTATTCGGGTTTAATTTCCCTTCCTCTATCTTTGAAATTATCTCTTTTAATTTTTCTGCTCCTTCTTGAACATCATTAAAACCATAACCATATTTCCCTTTGTCAAGTACTTCAAGATAAGCACCGCTTTCTTTTTGCACCAAGATAATGCTCCCCGTAGCTAAAGCTTCAACAGAAGTTAAAGTCATGCTAACTTTTTTTTGAGAATCAATTAATACGCTCGATTCTAAAAGGAGTCTTTTTACTTCTTCAAATAACGGGCTTTCAATTATTTTCACTCTATCTGATATCCCCAATTTATGGATAACCTTATTCAAATATTCTGTATAAGTTTTCGTATCCGCAGTTCCTCCCCCAAAAATAACTAAATTGTATTCGGGGAAATTTTTTGTTCCAATAGCAAAGATGCGGATTGAATCTTCAATGGACTTATTGGGGGTAATTCTTCCAAATACTGAAACTTGTTTTTTCTTTTTTCTTTTTTCATCCAGAAAAGTATCAATTTTTATCTCGGGATATAAAAATATATCCTGACAATTTATTCCCCATAATTTTAATTCCTCTTTAGTCCAATTATCAACGACATAAACTTTGTGATTTTTGCTGGGGATGCAATTTTTTGAGCCAAGTAAAATTTTAATAAATTCTTTTGTATTCCTGGAAAAACTATTCTTAACCCATGGTCTCTTTAATCCGATGCAGGAAAATCTCCAAATTATATATTTTTTATCAAAATTTTTAGGAAGATATTTATGAACAATTCCCCCATCGATATCAATAATTAAATCTACTTCTTTTGCCATCTCAAGAAACTCTTTTTTCATAAATCTCCTTGGTAAAAAATTTCCCTTGCAGACAAAAGATTTAATTTTTCCGGGATAATAAATTTTTTTTACTTTAATTTTCCCAAAAAGACTTTCTATTTTTTTATAATCTAACTTAAAAGGAGTGAGAAGATATACTTCCCTATCTAATTTGTTTAATGCACTAATAAAATCAACTAATACTTTTGGGGCCCCCCCCGCAGAAGAGATATCAAACATCACAACTAATCCTATTTTTTTATTCATTTTAGATAATATTTATTCTTTTGATTTAATTGCTGCCCTTATAATTTTTTCTTCCAAGTCTTTCCATTTAGGATCATCAGTTAAGTTATACAATGCTTCTGAAGTCGCAAATAAATTAGCTAATGTAACAAAATTTCTTGATAATTCTGATTTCTTAGTAATCTCTCTAAGTTTTTCAACTGCTTTTGGTAAATGTAAAAGGGCCTCAATTGAAGCGGTGCGCATTAAAGAATCATTTACTAAAGTTATCTCTGGATGAGGAAAGATTATATTTAATTTTGGAACAACTATCTCTTCGCCGATATAATCGTAACCTGATTGTTTATTGTGAAACATTACTTTATCCTTGAATAATTCCTGCTGATAGGGGAATGTTCTTTTTACTTCATAAATTCCATCCCCCCAAATATCTGTTCCCGGGAGAGGAGTTAAAAATAAAGTTGCAGCTCCGTCGACATTCATTTCCCCGATATTATAACAGATGCCTAAGGCACTTTCATAAAAAGTTTCTGCGGTTGTAGCAGGAGTATATAAAATATAATTTTCTGCAGCCTTAAGTCCGTTATCTACAATAATCTTAATTGCTTCTGAATTTTTTTCAGGAGAAGTTTTTTTCCTCATATATTCTAATTCTTTAAGAGAATAACTCTCAGAACCTACAGATACCACTTCAAATCCCGCTTCTTTTAAGAGTCTGCATATATCTGGATTTGATACAATATTGTCTGTCCTTGCTCTGCATTGAAATTTTAAATTTTTTCTTATCTTACCAGATTTTTTTCTTTCTATAATCATTCCTAGAGTTTCTATCGCCCTTTGGGGATGAACAAGAAAATTTTCATCATCGATATAAATGTCCATTGCAGGATATGTAGTCGAAACAGCTTCAATTATCGTCAATATATTTTCTGCATTGATATAACGCACAGGAGAAGTCTTAGTTCCCATTGTTCCAGAAAAAAGTATAGAACTCTGGCAGAAAATGCATTTGTATGGGCAATGGTCGCTCGAAACAAAACGAAAATAACTATCTTTTTTTCCGCCAAATATCAATCTGCTGAGTTCCCAATATTTCCCGATTGGAGAAAGATCCAAATGTTTTGCAAAGGCATTAAGGCTTATCTCTTGATAAAATTCTGGACTTATTCTTTCTTTGACAATTGCCAAAGGTTTAGTTTGATTCTCTTCTAAAATAGACATCCCTGAAATTTCATTTATTTTAGTTTCTTCTTTCAAATAATCTAAAAATTTTTTCTTTTCTATTTTTTTGTTATTAGAAAATTTATCATAAATCTGAATTAATTTTTGCAAGGGTAATTCCCCCTCCCCCCGAATAATTATATCAATTAAACCCCCAAGTTTCCCCCATTGAGGATTAAGTGAGGCTTCAAATCCCCCCGCAATTATAATTGATTCTGGAGAAATCTCAAGAACATGATTTATATTTTCTAAATCTCGACGCATACTATCATAATATGGACTAAACGCTATAAAGGGGGGATGATATTTGTCGATTCCTTCCCATAATTTTTTGAGATTATCCACATCGCAATTGAACATGACTGATTTAATTCCCATTTCCTGCAAAAATGCATGTATTCTAAAAAGACCGTTATGAAGATTTGGAATAAAATAGGGGTCATTGTCGGTTCTTTTTCCCATATCGGGGGTGATTAAAATTATTTCAGTGTCTGATTCTATTTTTGTATCATACTGAACTAAACTCTCTGGGACATTATAATTTTCTTTAATCCCTCCGCTGCCCATATCCACAGAGATATGTAAATTTTTTTGGACTGATTCTTCCATTATATTTCTTTTGATTTATCTTTTTTATAACTTACGTATTTAAAATAATTGGTATTACGAATTTTTATTTTTTAAATTACTTCTCAAAACTTCTTTATTTCTTTCACTTTCACGATCAAATAAAAAACCTTCCCAAAAACCAGTTATATTAGCAATATGAATTAAAGGGGCAATTAATATTAAATAAATTGGGAATAAATGGGGATATTTTCTAAATGGGAACCTGCAGATAATTGAAATAAATCCGAATATAGGAATAGATCTTAATATCCTATGCCAAAATCCCCCCTCATTTTCTCCGTAAGAGATGAGGGCATTCGCATGTCTTCTGACTAATTTCCCATTTCCTTCAGAATAAATTTTTAACTTATCTATCACTCCACGAAAACTTTTTTGTTTGTGCAGATGAAGCACTTTCACATTAGCGCGTGCAAATTTACCCCTTTTTTTTAGTTTCATGCTTAGGTCAGCTTCAAGTCCAATTATCTTTGGATCTTCACTAATCAATCCTACCTCCATCAAATCTTTTTTTCTATATGCACACGCTCTCATGTCCATGGTGGGATATTGTATATTTCTCTCATTTATCGTAGCTAATCGAAGCATAAATGGATATTTTTTCCAATATTTTTCAGGCAAGAATAAATCTGAAACTGTTGCAACAATTTTTTTATCTTCTAGCGGTTTGATTAATTTTTCAAGCCAAAATTCGTTTTCTGGGATACAGTCCTGAGCTAAGATAATGATTATCTCTCCCTTTGCTTCCTTTATTCCCAAATTCATTGAGACCGCTTCGGGATTATTCCATTTTTCAACAATCTCTGCTTTTATTGTCTGTTTTTTTAACATTTCTTTTACCCTTTCAAAAACTTCTTTTTCTGGCCTGTAAATCGGAATTACCACACTTACTTTTTTTTTGGCAGAACCTTTATTTTTCATCTTATCACTCAGAGAGATATCTGTTTTTAAAATTAATTGTAATTAAGTAATAGTTAGATTTTGGAAAGCAAGAACATTTTTAAATATTCTAACTTTATTAATAAATATTGGCGACCATGAAAAAAAGAGCAAAATTTGATATAAAAAAATGTTGTTATAAGGAGAACACGGTATATTTAGCTAAAATAGCTGATCCTTACACTGCAAAAATAGCACAATTTGTCTACAATACTTTCGGAATCTCTGCTAATATGATGACTTTGATAACTTTCTTAATAGGTATCGCGAGTCTATCAGTTTTATTTTTTGTAAGAAGTTATACGGGGTTAATTCTCGCAGCAATTCTCATTTTTATAAGAAATTTAACTGATACTCTTGACGGTAAAATTGCAAGAGGTACAGGAAAAACAAGTTCAATGGGGGGATTTAGCGATATAGTCAGTGATTGGGTTTTTTTCCATGCTGCATTTTTTGTAATAATTGGCTATTTGACTAATAATATTATCATTGGATTTTTATGTGTAACTGGATATATGAGCAGAGAATTTACAAGAAGAAAATTCACAGAAAAATATGGAGTCAAAATAACTGAAACCTCTGAAGCAAAAAAAATGCCATTCCTTGTTTCAATTGTAAGGAAATATAATCTCGGAGAAGTTACAATCCTTTCTCCATTGATAATTTTAATTAACCCCGTATGGATAATTTATTTTGTGGCCTTTATGGAATATTTCCTTTTATTTGCAGAACTTGCATTTGATTACCTCTGCTTTTTCAAGGAAGAGAAAAATAAAAAATAGCTATCTTTACTAAGAAAATTTTATAAATCAATTTCTGGAGGTTATAAAATGAAAGCATTAATTCTTGCAGCAGGAGTTGGAAAAAGATTGCATCCTTTTACAGAAGACATCCCAAAATGCCTATTAAAAGTTGGTGAAAAAAGCATATTAGAACATTTGTTGGACAGCATCTCTTCTTCGAAAATTAAAGAGGTAATATTAGTTGTTGGATTTAAGAAAGAATTAATATACAAAAAAATTGGAGATTCTTATCAGGGGATGATTATAAACTATGCAACAAATAACTTTTTTGACCAGACAAATAATCTATATTCTTTATGGTGCGCTCGACACTTAATTGATGACGCATTTGTCCAATTTAATGGGGATTTAATTGTAAACAGGGAAATAATTAAAAAAGTTTTCAATTCTCATTTAGAAGATGCAGTTGTAATTGACAGCAGCCCAAATAATTTTGTAGAAGACGCAAATCGAATAAGACTTGAAAAGGGCAGGGTTATTTTGTTAAACAAAACAATTTCTAAAGAAGAATCTGCAGGGAGAGCATTTGGAATTTATAAATTTTCTAAAGAGAATGCACAGGAATATTGTAAATCTATAGAATTAAATATCTATAAATTTAAAGATGGTTTTGAAACTGGATTAAGACCTTTACTGGGAAATTTTTTTTTCCAGATAATTGATATAAATGGATTACCTTATGCTGAAATCGATGATATGAATGATTTAGACTCCGCGAGAAAAAAAATTGATTATATAATAAATTATGGAAATTTTAAATCTTGAAGAAATAGGAACCACCCCCCTAAGAAGAAGTGCCTTAGAAATATTGGCTGCAGGGGTTGAAAGTGTTATGCCCGAAAGAGTATTATCCCAATATGTTAATTATATTGACGGAAAATTAAAAATTAAAAATGATGAATTTGAAATTGGTGATGTCTATGTTCTTGGTTGCGGCAAAGCTGTGGGATTAATGGCCTATGCTCTAGAAAAAATTATTCCCTTAGAAAAAATAAAAGCAGGAATAGTTAATTCAATAAAAAATTTTCCAACAAAAAAGATTATAATCAATGTAGCAAATCATCCAATTCCCGACGAGAGGGGGCTTTATGGGGTTGAAAAAATGTTAGAACTAATTAAACAGATAAAACCCGAAGATACAGTAATCGGTTTATTTTCTGGAGGGGGTTCTGCTTTGCTTCCTGATCTTCCCCCCGGAATTGAATTGGGGGATATACAAAGATTAACTGAATTATTTATTAAATCAGGAGCAGAAACTTATGAAATGAACATTGTTCGGAAACATGTCTCTACATTAAAAGGAGGAAATCTTGCGAAAATTTTACAACCTTCCAGAATCATCTCATTAATGATTTCCGATGATTTAGACGGGAGAGAAGATATCGCTTCAAGGCCGACAACTTATGAAGATTCTACATTTCAAGAGGCATATGATTTGGTGAGAAAATATCATATTCTAGAAAAAATTCCAAAAAATATAAGAATTTTCTTGGAAAAGGGATTGAGAAACGAAATTCCCGAAAATCCAAAAAAAGGGGAATCTTTTTTTGAGAATGTTTATAATTATATTTTAGCTGACAATAAAACTGCTTTAGAGTCAATGAGAAAAAAAGCAGATTCATTAGGCTTTAATTCCTTTATTTTAGCAGAAACCCTTAAGGGAGAAACAAAAATATCTGCAAGAAATATGGGAAAACTATTTAGCGAAAAATATTCTTTAACAAAAACTCCTTTAGCTATTTTATATTCTGCGGAAACAATTGTTAAAGTTAAAGGAAATGGAAAGGGGGGAAGAGCTCAGGAATTTACCGCTTCATTAATTCCGGAAATATCCGGGAAAAAAAATTCAGTTTTTGCTGCAATTGGTTCCGATGGAATAGATTTTATTCCAGGAATTGGAGGAGCAATAATTGATGATACTACTCTTAGTCAATGTGCTGAAAAAGGATTAGAACTACCTAAATTTTTAAAAGAAAATGATACCTATAATTTACATAAATATTTGGGGAATTTAATCCTAATGAATTCAACAAATACCAATGTGGGAGATTTGCATGTTTATCTTCAAAAAGATTATTAAAAATAAAAATGGAAAATGTTAAATTTAATTTTGAAGGAAAAACAGTTGTAATAACTGGAGCATCCAGAGGAATCGGGTTGGCAATAGCAAACGCATTTTTAGAAAGTGGCGCATCAGTGATAAATATCTCAAAATCTAACTCAGAAGTAAATTTAGAAAAACCTAATTATATTTTCTTGCAGGAAGATATCTCTAATCTCCCCTCAATTGAAAAATGGATAAATGAATTCTACAACAGGGGCAAGAAAATAGATTTTTGGATAAACAATGCAGGAATTTATTTTGGTTCACCGCTGATTAATGTCTCTGAAGAACATTGGGATGAAATTTTTTCTGTAAATTTAAAATCTCTTTTTTTCCTTTCTAAATTTGTTGCACAACACATGAAAGAAAATGGGGGGGGAATAATTCTAAATGCTTCTTCTTTTGCTGCAAAAATTCCTTCAATTAATCGAGGGATATATGCGGCTTCTAAATCTGCAGTGGTGAGCTTAACAAGATCTATGGCCGCCGAATGGGCCCAATATAAAATCAGGGTAAATAGTTATTGCCCCGGAGTTATCTTAACAGATATGACTAAAGATTTAACTGAGAAAAAAAATGATGAATTAATTTCAAATATAGCCTTGCATCGATATGGTTCCCCCGAAGAAGTTGCAAAGGTTATTCTATTCCTTTGCTCCGACTCTTCGGAGTACATCACAGGAGAAATAATAGAAATAAGTGGAGGAAAATTTCTTGTGCAAAACCAGAAAGACATCATCTTATGATAAAAACTATTTCTACCTCTTATAGTAAAGAAGATACCATTGATTTTATAATTGAAGATGATGCTGAATTTGATTGGGTTTCAAAATTTGATGATTCTAAATTTGATCGTCTTTTTGTAGTTGTAGATAAAAATGTAAATAAATTATGGGGGGATAAGATTTTTTCTCAGTTAAAAAAACATAATAAAGAGATATTTTTATTTGATGTAGAAGCAATCGAAGAGAGTAAGTCGATAAATTTTTACCCAAAATTAATAGATTTTTTTGAATCTAATCGATGTGGATTATCTGATCTGGTAATTGGTATAGGGGGGGGAATAATAATCGATTTAGTAACCTTTACCTGTTCAACATATATGAGAGGACTCCCAGTTTATCTAATTGCAACTACTTTAATCGGACAGATTGATGCTTCAAGCGCAGGCAAGACTTGTTTAAATACCCAAAATGCAAAAAATGTTTTGGGAACATTTTATTATCCATTAAAAGTATATAATAATATTAATTTTTTAAAAACATGTTCAGATTATCACGCACGCCAGGGCTGGTCCGAGATTTTTAAATACGGGCTTTTGGATTCTAAAGAATTATTGGATATGATTTCGGATTATTTTAAAAATAAGACTGATAAAAAATTAATGGATATAATTGAATCCGCGATTAGCGTAAGAATTAAAATAAGAAATAAAAATCCTTTAGCAAGCAATTTAGGGCATACCTTTGGACATGCCATAGAAAAAATATCAAACTTTAAAATTCTCCATGGAGATGCTATAGCCGTCGGAACAATCATCTCATTATATTTTTCTAAAAAAATAGGAATAATTGAAGAAGAAGAATTAAATGAGATAGTTTTAAGGATGAAAGAACTAAATTTGAATATTCTTTTAGACAAAGAGATAGAACCCAATTTAATGGTTGAATTAATGATGCATGATAAAAAATCTTCAAGTAAGAATCTCAATCTTGTTTTAATAAAAGGAATTGCTAAACCCTACGAAGAGAAGGGATATTATTTCTACAAAACAAATCCCGAATTTGTGAAAGAATTCATCAAAGAGTTTCTTGTATCATATCCGTATACCCTCTCTGAATGTTCAAAAGTCATAACCTCCGATGAAATAAATTATAATATCATAACTTCCATAAATCATCTAAGCTTTACTGTAAGTGATGCTGAAAAATCAGCAATATTTTATGAAAAAATATTAGGTTTAAAATTAGTAAATATCTCAGAACGAGACCAAGTTTTTTCAGAAAAAGTTACAGGTATAAAAAATGCCCACCTAAAAATAGCCTACTTAAGCGGCAATAACTGTTCCATTGAATTGATCCAATATCTTTCTCCTCAAGGAGAAAAAATAGATACGAAGACATGTAATGTCGGAAGTGCGCATATTTGTTTTAATGTTAAAAATTTTTCAGAATTTATTGAAAATTTAAAAAATAAAAATGTTTTTTTTATAAATTCCCCCCAGATAATTCCCGACGGACCAAATAAAGGAAAAATGGTAGTATATTCTGAAGACCCTGATTCAAATAAACTGGAATTTATCTCTGAAGAAAGAATAGAGTAGCACTGTTACATAATCTTTTTAAATAATTTTTTGCAATTTTTTAGATGGTGAAAAAACAATTCGGTATAAATGGTTTTGGAAGAATTGGCAGAGCAATCTTCAGAAAAGCTTTAGAAAATGGAACTTTTGATATCCCCCTAATAAACGATCTTAATCCAGATAATAATAATTTAGCTTATCAATTAAAATATGATTCTATTTACGGAACTCTTCCTTTTGAAATAAGGGGAAATGAAAAAGGTATAACAATTGAGGGAAAACAGTATGAGATTTCTCATGAGAGAGAGATAAATAAAGTTAATTGGAAAAATCTTGAATGTGTTGTTGATTCGTCGGGGGTAAAAGAAAATGTTGTCCTTGCAAGAAAATTAGTAGAACAAAATGTTAAGTATGTGATTGTAACCCATTCCCCTGAGGAAAAATTATTGGATAGAAGTGTAATAATGGGAGTTAATGAAAATGAAATTGATTTTAATAAAGATAGAATTATCTCTAGCAGTATCTGTGATGCAACGGCATTTGCTCCAGTAGTGCAACTTCTTGACTCTGCATATGGGGTTGAACACGGATTCTTGACGACAATTCATCCTTGGCTTCAGCATCAACATCTTTTAGACGGTCCATCAACTTCTTGGTCAAAACCCGGACAAATCTATCCCGGATACGAGGAAGGAAGAGCGAGCACTGTTTCATTATTGCCCAAACCAACTTCCTGTGTTAGTGCCACTTGCAAAGTGATTAAATCTCTTGAAGGAAAATTTGACTCTTTTTCTTACCGAGCTCCGACGGCAATTGTTTCAACCGCAAATATCAATCTTAAGCTAAATAAAAATCCTTCAAAAGAAGAAATTATCTCATTATTCCTTGAAGCAGAAAAAAATCAAAAATGGAAGATATTTTCAAATAATTTCGAACCTTTAGTGTCAATAGATTTTAAAGGAAATGAACATTCTGTTTCTGTTGACCATAGATGGACCGCGATAAATAAATTTGGTTATGCTCGGTTGGTTCTTTGGTATGATAATGAACAAGGCTATGGGAGCAGAGTTTTAGATTTAGCTGATTATTTATTATCTCATTAAATGTAATCATTAATTAAAAAAGAAGGTTTTTTTCTTGAATCATTCTCGAGAAATAATTTTTTCCATAATTCTATATTCATCAAAAACAAAAGTTGTCTAAATGAATTATCTTTAGTTTTTCTTTGCTCTTCCATAAAATTTCCTTCTCTAATCTGTCTTATGAGTTTTTTTATCCGAGGGATATTATAATATTCTTTTTCTAATTCAGAGTTGGAGAAAATTGTTTCAGAAAAATAAAGAAGCTCTTTTTTAAAATATTCTGATAATGGCGTAACCATTGGCAATTTTTTTCTGTAAACAATCTCTTTTGGGAGTAATGGTAATGCTAATTTTTGGAGAATTATTTTTTTGTCTGCTCCATAAAATTTATATTTTGCAGGAATTGTCATGGCAAATTCAACAACATTATGGTCTAAATAAGGAACTCTTACTTCGTGTGAATGAGCCATGCTGTTCTTATCTAGCTTATTGCAATGAAAATAAGGAATTTCTGTTTTTAATTCGTAGAGTAGAGCTTTATTTAATTGGCTTCCGTCGTCATTTTTACAATTTTTTATTGTTTTACCAAAGGTATTCATAACATCAAGATCTTCAGGTATATTCAAAATACTTTTTTTAAAAAATTCTTCCTTGTCTTTGTCAAACACGCTGGAGGAAATATATTCTACTTTTTCTTTGAAAGGCATATTTATTTTATTTTTTAAATTTTCATAATTTTCTCTATTCAGTTCATTCTTCATTGGGGGAAGTTCAGTATACACATCATATCGGTTATACCCCCCAAATAATTCATCAGAACCCTCCCCACAAAGACTTACTTTTACACTTTTGCTTATGCCTTTGTATAAATCATATACCGAAACCATTGCAGGTCTGGAAAATGGAAATTCCATATGCCATAATGTTTTAATTAAATCCGTAACATAATCTTTTGAACTTAAATGCAACTCGGTGTGATCTGTCTGACAGTGTTCTGCAACCAACCTTGCAGCAGAATATTCATCTTCCGGAATATCAAATCCCGCAGTAAAAGTTTTTATCGATTCTTTAAATTTACTTGCTAAAGCAACTATAACACTGGAATCAATTCCTCCAGACAAAGAAATTCCAACTGGAACGTCACTTATTAACATTCTTTTTACAGAAGAAGAAAGGAGCTCACTCAATTTTTTTATATAAAATTGTTCATTATTGCAAGTTTCATTTGATTCCAAATTCCAATATCTAAAAGAATCTATTTTATCGTCTTTTAGCACCATATAATGTGCAGGTTCCAACTGAAAGATTTTTTCTATTAATGTTTCTCCTCTAATTGGGTACTCATAGTAAACAATTTGTTTAAGGCAATTTTCATTCAAATCTCTTTTTACTTCATCGGAGGCTAAAATAGATTTTATTTCTGATGCAAATATAAATTTAGAATCTTTGTAATAATAATAAAGAGGTTTTATCCCCATCCGATCTCTAGCTAAAAATAATATTTTTTTATTTGAATCCCAAATTGCAAATGCAAACATTCCATTAAACAAGTTCAAGCAATCAAATCCATATTCTTCATAAGCGTGGATGATTACTTCCGTATCTGAACCTGAGTTAAACCTATGCCCCCTTTTTTCAAGTTCAGGCTTAATCTCCTGAAAATTATATATCTCTCCATTAAAAGCTATAATAATGCTTCCGTCTTCATTAGACATAGGCTGTTTTCCCCTCTCACTCAAATCAATTATGCTTAATCTTTTATGCCCGAAAGAGACTGATTTATCCACATAATATCCATCTTGGTCAGGGCCCCTATGAGAAATTGAACGAGCCATCTTTTTTATAAGTTCTTCATCCCCCCAGTTAAAACCACATATTCCACACATAATAATCTATTATAAAAAAAGGTTTAAAGATTTTCGGTATGAATAATATTTACAACTTGACAACCAACACTTGGCTTGCACATAATTCAATAAAAACTTCGGGCTTATCCCCAAAAAATTCTGCAAATGCTTTTGTAACTCCAATTGAATTTACATAGTCATGAGATATTATTATCCCTCCTTTACTCATTCGCGGATAAAAAAATTTAAGACACTCTAATGTAGATTCATATAAATCTGCGTCAAGATGAACAAAAGAAAATTTTTTATTAACAATGGGTTCTGAAGTTGCAGGAAATATGCCCCTATAAAAATAAACATTTGGAAATTTTCCTAAATATCTTTTTACTTTATCCAATGGAGCAGAAAAATCTCCTTTTTCAAAATGTTTTTCCTCACTTGCTCCAGGCAATCCCTCAAAAGTATCAAATAAGTACAGACTTCTATTCCCCTTCATTTCACAAATTACCCTACCAGAAGCTCCTTTATAGACTCCAACTTCTGCAATATCCCCCTTTATTTTCTCTGTTCTTTTTGTGATAGAATAAATTTGATACATCTCGTCGTCGTCAAGAGTTGTTCCTATCTCCTTTTTTATTTGATTAATTAATTTGAATGCATTTATCCGATCTTCAGAACCATTATAAAAAGTCATTACCCCATTTTCTACAGAAATTCCTTTTTTTATTATCTCCCTCACAATTCTTGCAGGAATTCTCACTATTTTTGGTATCTTATTCATTTTTAATAATAGAATCTGGGTTTTTAATATCTAATGTTTGTTGTTTTAGTTATTTTGTTAAATACTTCTTCTCCTTTTTCTTTTCCAAGTCTATCTATTACACAATCATGATATCTAGCCATTGACAACATTTTACTCGTCTCGGAATTAAAATCAGTTTCTAAAGCCGCTCTTAACCATTTTTCATCGATAGGATTTTCTGTTAAATAATTTTTCCCTTCATTTGACAAAGCGTCCATCCACCTTTCATCAAGTTCTCCTTTTACATATAATGTTCCGAACTTGCAGATATTCCTTAATCTATTTTCTATCTCTTTAGGAAAACTAATCCCCCCAATTCCTGTATTTGTATCTCCAGAACAACTATCATTAATTTGAAATCCTCTTTCCTTTGCTGTTTGTTCCACGTGGGTGTGGGGATAAATTTGCAAAGGGTAAAGAGAAATAATACTTCCTTTTCCAATTCTTTTCATTCCTTCTAAGGTTTCTAGAGCATCTTCAACAGGATCAGATATCGGAAGTCCGACAATTGCCTGTAAATTAACCAGATAGCCAAATGAAACGAGTCTATCATAAGCCTTTTTTATTTGTTCTTCATTATCCCATTGCCGATTAAATAATTTTAATGATTCTGAACGTATTGCCTGAACTCCAAGCCCGACGCAATTAACTATATTTCTTAATTTTTTTAATATTTCATCTGAAGCTTTCAAAACGCTAACCGAAGTTGTTGAAACATACATGGGGATATTTATTTCTTTTTTCCAAACATCAACAAATTCAGAGAGCCATTCTTCTGCATTTTTACCGGCAAACAAATCATCGTCTACCCATTCAATATCATCAGTGGGATATTTTTTTATTATCTTTGCTTCTTCTATAACTGTTTTAATATCCCTTCTTCCCAAAAAATAATTTGCCTGGGCATCATTTCCAAACAATTCTCTTCGATGCAAACTTGAAGAACTGCAGTAAGTACAAGCATAAGGACATCCAAGCATAGAGAGTATAACTTTCCTGTAACGCTGTCCCATTCTAGGAATATCTTCATAACATTTTTCTCTTGCGGGCATTGGTAAATCATTTGGATTTCCAGGGATTGTTGTGATTATCCCCCTTTCTCCGTTAAGAAATCTTTCAACTGAGCCATTAACAGGTCCGCGAACAACAACATCAACATTATTTAACTTTGAGATATCTGGAGAAGCAGTTGCATGGTGTCCCCCGAAAATAGAAATTATTCTAGGATTTTTCTCTTTAATTTGATTTAAAATTCCGTACGCCTGCGGGAAAAAAGTAGTCATAGGAGAAAATAAAACATAATCCGGATTCCAATTTAAAATTTTTTCAGCAACTTTTTCATCTCCTTCTGCATCAAAGAATTTTATTTCCTGATTAAATTTTTGTAACTCTCCCCCAACATAATATAAACCATATGACTCTTCATTACCAAAACATACCAATGCGTGCTTCATTTTACTGCTTACTTTAGACAAAGTTTTTTGTTCATAAAATTCTTTTATTTTAGCGCAGACGTACTTAACATCTTTTTTGCTTACTGCAGGATTAATTGGCAAATAAAGATATCTCTCGTGGAGATAATCCATATTTGGACAAGGGCTCTTAAATTTTTTAAATATCTCAAATAAATCATTACGTAAGTGAATCATATTAACATCAACACCATTATTCAGAAGAAATTCTGCCAATTCATCTCTATATTCAGACAAAATTCCAAATAACCAATAAGAACCTCCAGCGATAGGAATTACTTCTCTCGGTAATTCTTTTAGATAATCTAATGCTAAAGATTTCCTATACTCCATAATTAAATCTAAATAAGGAAGTGATGCTAATCCAAAACAAGCATCAATGTCTGTCGGCTGATATTTATACCCCGCCTCTTCAATATCAAAAGTCATTTCTCTCCGTTCCCATGCCTGATAATTTTTTTTAGCTTTTAATTCTCTATCAATACCAAACCATCGCAATAATTTAGCCCTATCATAATCTTTTTTATTTTTTAAAACAAGTATTCCCCCATCGGCAGTAGTAATATGCTTAATTGCTTGAAGAGAATAACAAATGTAATTCCCCTCTAAATTTTTAGGTACATGGTGTTGTGATGCATCTACTATCACAGGGAGATTTTTTTCTTTAGCTAATTCAAATATTTTAGGATTTACTTCTATTCCTCCGAGATGAACTGCAACAATCGCCTTTGTCTTTTCAGTTATTTTTTTCCTTGCATCAATTGGGTCTATATTTAACGTATCTTTTTCAATGTCTGCAAAAACAATTTGTGCTCCGCGTCTCACAAGCCCCATTTGTCCTGCAGTACAGTCCAAAATAGGCACTATAACTTCGTCATCTTTTTTAATGTCTAATAAATGATAAGCAATTTCAAGTGCAGCAGTTCCAGAATTCATAAATAAAACATATTCATATCCAAATTTTTTAGCGAATTCTTTTTCAAATTTTTCTACTTTCGGACCCTGCCCCAACCATCTTCCCTCTAATGTTTCTTCTATTTCCTTTAATATCTCCTGTTTTGGAATAAACGGCCAGAAAAGAGGAATCTTTGATTTTTTTGTATCCTGAAAAATTTCTTTCAGAGTTTTATCTTCGTCAATCTCTTTTATCATATTTTAATTTTAATTTTATTATTTAAAAATATTAATGTCTTTTATAATATATTGAATTATGGCTATTTTTTCTTTTTAACTCTTATTGATTATTCATCTATATCTTTTCTTCTTATAAAAAAAGAATAAATCTTGAGAGATCGAGCAATCTTTATGAAGGGAAATCAGCATATTTAAAAGCGATTAAAATTCTTTATTAACATGCCAAAAAATCTGGAAGAAAAGATATCAGAGAAAAAATTAAAAAAATTTTCATTGAGAAAATTTGGTACTGATACTTTTGCAATGGTAAGTTTTTCTTTTGTGGTGGAAGGGACAAGAGAATTAATAGTGGGGATGTCTCCAGAACAAACATTATATTCTCGACTTGCAGGAGTCCCAATTGATTTGGTTATTGGAAGACCTTATGGAAAATATCTAGATTATCTGCAATCCAAATTTAAGATAACTGAAAAAAGTCCCTTCATAAAAAAAACTGCAGTTGATATCGGTGCATTTGTAAGCGCAATGATGCCGATTTATGCAGGAATACTTTATTCAATTGGAGTGGATAAAGAAACAATTGCGGTCTCATGTGCTTCAGCAGCATTATTACAAACAGCTTATGGAAGGCCTTATGGATTATATGTTGATTTTTTAAGGAAAAAATTTGGAAAGAAAAATATACCGATTATATAATTAATTCTCTAGGTATTAATTCAAGTCATCAAGATGAATTATTCCTTGAGGAACTTCTATTATTGAATAATCTTTCCTACATATTTGTAATATTAAGATTATTCTTCTCTAAAAGTTTTCTCATAAAGGATTTTTCTGCATGTACAATAATTTCCAAGCTGACAAATAGCAATTCTTGAAGCAGTTAATCTCTTCGGAGTACCCCATTGTTTTTTAAGAACCCCATCTCCAATTGTTATATGTGGATTAAATTTTTCATAACTTGACTTTTTTAAAAAATTTTGAATATATTGAAACATCCAAGGGGTATCCTTAGCATCTATTTCAATGGAAGCGTACATCATCCTCTCATTAATTTCTCCCTCTAATAAAAATTCTTTTAAATTTTCTACTACAGACTTATGAATTTTAAATAATAGAGAATTTTTTTTAAGAGAAATTCCACTTATGTAAACTTCTTTATCTTTAGTTGGAAGAGTTTCTAGCTCGATATTATTAATGTTTAATTTTGGGGGATTAAATTTAGAAGCAAGATAATCTAACTTTTTAGCTATCCCTTCTAATTGACTTTCGTCAATCACTCCCATTAACAATGAAATATGTGGAAAGCAATTTTCTTCATTTAAATAAATTTTTGCGGGAGAATAATCTCTTTTTAATGAATGATTAATTTTAATTAATTTCTTTTCCAAATTTGCAGGAAATAACAAAGCAACATCTACTACTATTTTAGTCATATCAAAATTTACTTTATGCTATTTAAATAACCAATCATTTCCTTTGCTAATTCGGGAGAAGTCAGTTTAGTGCGGATTTGAAATAATTACCTAATTAAATTTATCGAAGAATTTTTATTTTATTGGCGAGAGAACTAATCGACATATTGAACATTAAGTTTTGTAAATCTTCGATGAGGGTTTATCCCAATCTTTTCAAGTTTGCCTGTTATTACATCTTCATCATTCTCTGGTCCCTGTAAATAAGCAGTATAAAAAGGAGTAATTTCTCTTGCCTTTGCATTTCCAAAATCTCCTTGAATTCCGCTAAATATAACATTATTAACTCTAATTCCATACCCTTTTAGTAAAGAGATTATTCCTCCTCTCTTATATTCTGCCTCGCTTGGACAACGTATGAAAAATCCAGGTCTTAATAGGGTTAATGCATTTTTTTCAAAAAAATCTCTTAATTCAGATAAATTTATTCCCCATAAATCTTCCCCTCTTAAATCTGGGTGTTCTTCTAAAAGGTGAACTACTTCTCTTTTCTTTAACTTTGTTCCTTTAATTCCACGACATACTGATTCCATCTAATTGGATGAGTATAGAGATTTATAAATGTTTCTTTTTTACTACTCGAAAATTACAATCTGTTATCAGAAATTTTACTAGTCCTCTTTCCATCATGAATTATCTATTAAAAAAAATTTGTCTATTTTAGCTACTGTTAAGTAAACCTGTAACTTAACATGAATTTACATTTGGAAAACAGGTATAGGTTTCCAAATCTGAGTATTTTAAGGGCTAAAGGCAGTAATTGTCCAAAAATCGTCAAGGTAAAAAAAAGTGTTAAGATGTTAAGTTTGATTATGCACTTAACAGCTACGTAATTTTTAAAAAGGATTGTTTAATTTTTAATAAAATGAATCTTACCCAAATTACAAGTATCGGAATTGAAGCATTAAGAAATGCTTATTCTATACAGAAAAAACTTTCCGAGGAAGGAATAATAAATGAGTTTTCTTACAAAGGAAATGGAACAGATAAGGCCTTGAAAGGAGATTGGGAATCAGAAGAGGTTGTGATTGAAACTTTCAAGCAAACAAAATTTCCAGTAAGAATAATCTCAGAAGAACACGGACAAATTGACATAGTAAGAAACCCATTGTATCTTGCAGTTTTAGACGGGTTTGACGGAAGCAGTGGTTTGAAAATGAATCTAAGAGCAAGAGGAGGAACAATGTTGTCTATAGCAACAAATCTCAATCCAAATTATTCCGACTTTATATTAGGAGGATTAACTGAATTTTGCCAAGATAAAATTTTATATGCAATAAAAAATCAAGGAGCATTTTTAATTGATACTAAAAATGAATCAACCGAAGAAGTTGAAATTAAAAAAAGAGAATCTTTTAGAAATAAAAGTCCAATCCATTTAGATGACCCTTCTCTTTATGAATATGCAAAAGGAATAACTTCTGGATTAGATGAAATTGGAAAATGCGTTAATGACACATTTACAAAACCTCTCCAAAGAAGAAATTTTACAAATTTATATGCATTAAATTCAAGTTCTGCAATGTGCTTTGATTTAATTATTGGAAATGTTGATGCTGTTTGCGGAGTAATTGCTAAAGGAGTTTTTGAACCTCCTGCTGAATATGTTTTGTTAAGAGAAATTGATGGAAGTGCTTACGGAAAAGTTAATGGAAAATGGGAAGAAATTGGAAATAAAAAATGGAGTGGGTATGGGCGTCCTTTAGCTCCATTAATTCGTGTTGCTAATCTGAAATTGGAAATGAATTAATTAGTATATTTCAGATACATAAAGTTTAAAATACATTATAAGGAACTATTACCTTAATAACTAAAATGAAAGTTGAAATTTATGATTTGTTAGGCAGAGAATTAACAATTAATCCTACTAAAAGACCATTTAGATTTAATGGAGAAGTAGAAGGATTTGCTAGAACAAATTGGCTAGAGAAAAGAGCAAAATGGAATGACGCTATTGTTCCTGCTGGGAAATCAATTGTTTATACTCGCGATGGTGGAGTCACAATTTCAGCAGATGTTTCTAATTATAGTCAACATCTTGGAGCTATAGAATCAATAAGAGAAGGGAAAGACTTTGCTCCAAAAAGAGGGGTAAATGGTTTAGGAGTAACTTGTTATGTTGTTTCAAGTGATGATAAAATTATTCTTAAGAGGAGACCAAGAAATAATCCACATGCCCCAAGTTTTTACGACAGCATAGGTGGGGGTTGGATGACCTCTGCAAATATTGTTGGTTTGAATAAACTTTGCACTGATATGACATTAGGGATGGCAGAAGCTCTTTATGAACCCCTTTGGCAGGCAGAAAGTGAGTATGAAGAAGAATCCCATTTGAAGCCAGTTTCATTTGAGTTAGATAATAAACCTAGTTTTATTTGTAGGGGATTAAACGATGGATTAAACTTAGGCATTAGTTATATTGGAAAAGCTACTGTAAAAGCAGATGATATTATTGATGCAATTCAGGGATACGATAGAAAAGGTGAAGTCATAGAGCATGAAAGGGCTTTTGTTGCAGTGGATATAAGCAACTTGGCAAAATTATTGGAGACACAAGCAGAATTGCAAAAAATTCCAAGGGAAGAACTAAGAGATTATGTTGTTAATCCTGACGGCACAGATGCTCCAATGGTGGATGAATATTTTGGAGGATTTTGGGCAGCATATAAAAAATTAACAGGACGTCCCCTTCCACAATCTTTATCTCTCGACAGCCTTGCTAAACAGGGAATTGAAATAGATTTATTCCCCAGAGACGGAGAAAATCTAAAAGATGTAGAATACTCTTTTTTTGTAAATGAATAGTTATCAGTTTCAAACTTCCTTTTAATTTTTTATAATTAATTTTATCTTAATTCAGCAAGATTTATCTTTCCTTGTTTTAATCTAATTATCTTGTACCCTTTCTTTTTTATAATCTTTAATGCTTGCTTGTATGCTTTTTCTCCTTCAATGTGTCTTAATGCCCCAAGTATTGTTCCAAAAGCATCCTCAACAATCATAAAACCTCCTGTTTCTGGATTTACTTCAGGAACATTGCCATAAATGTCTGGTTTTATTTTTCTTATTTTTCCGTCATTGCCAATAGATTTTAATATTTCAGGCAAGTCTTTCAATTGATAGCATAAGAATTCTTTGCCTTTTGTTCTTTTCATAACCTCTTCTGCTTTTAAGCTAATCTTAGCATATCCATTAAATAAAGAGGCTAAGCTGACTTCAAATCCTTTGCAGAAACCCGTGTAAAAGATTTTTCCAATCTCTTCTCTTTTTAAATTTAAATGCCTGATTAAATTCCATTTAGGAAATCCATTCATATCAAAAATATCTTTAATTAATAATGGCTGTTTTTTTCTTGCTTCTTTAAAGTATATCTCTGCGTTCTGTCCTGCAGTAGGAATGTCATAAAAACCAGCTCCATGCTGAGTTTTCTCCGGAGTCCTTTTCTCTATAAAAAAACATCTGTCCGAAGTGATAGGCATTATTTCAGTGGCTAACCCATTAATTAATTCAAGCGGTATCTTGTGGGTTTCTTTTGCTATTTTTACCATCCCAAGCAAATGCTTATATTCTGTTTTCCCGCAATGTAAAACCATTGCCTCTTTTTTGCAATCGACTTGTATAACATTTGGGATAACTGAACTAGTCCACCCTTTATTTTCTAATTCCCATTTGGGATTAGAATAGTCTTTAAATTTCTGACTAAGAATAAGCACACTATCATTTAAAGCACAAACTTTCCCCTCCGCAAGTGGAGTTTTTGATTGATAAAGATAAATCTCTTTTCTCGGGAATTTATTTTTCATCTTCTTTGAGGACAAAATTACTTTTTAAATTTGATGTATCTAAAATAGAAGATATAATTTATTTCTTCCTCAAATAATCTAATACTTCTGCTTGTTTCTTAGTTATCTGAGAAAGTTTTTCAATAATTGTTTCCTGATCGTCTCCCTTTGACGGGAACTTAAATGTTTCTGCAAAATCATCTGTATCCAGCCAGAAATTATCTTCTTTAAGTTCTTTGTCTCTAACTAAATTACTAGCTCGACTTAATGATTCTATTGTTCCTGCATCTGACCAATATCCTTTAACCGGATTATAAAAACATTCTCCTCTTTGAACATAAATCGCAATAGAGTCAGTTATTTCTAATTCCCCTCTTGCAGAGCGTTTTTGTGTTTTGATTATGTCAAATATTTTGGAATCAAACATATACAATCCAGTCATAGCCAAATTTGATTTTGGATTTTCTGGTTTTTCTTCTACCTGCACCACTTTTTCATTTTCAATAATTGCAACACCAAATCTTCTTGCTGCCTTTAGTCCCACTTCCTTCAAGAAAATTCCCGCGCCTCTTCCAGTTTCAGCAAGTTTTTTTTCAAAGTTTTGAACATAAGCAGACATATTATCTTCAAATATATTATCTCCAAGAATAACAGTTATCGAATCTTTATTTGCAAAATCTCCTGCAAGTGCCAATGCTTCAGCAATTCCTCCAGCTCCCTCTTGAACCTTGTAAGTTAATTTTATTCCAAAATCAATTCCAGAACCAAGCAGATTTGCAAAATCTCCTGCATATTCTCTTCCAGAGATAATTAAGATGTCTTTAATTCCAGCATTAATCAAAGTAAATAAAGGATAGTAAATCATTGGCTTGTTATAGACCGGGAGCAAATGTTTATTTGTAACTTTTGTGCAGGGCATTAATCTTGAACCTGTTCCTCCTGCTAAAATAATCCCCTTCATTTTAAAATCCTCCACCAATTTGTATTATTCTTATACCAAGAAACAAGTTCTTTAATTTCTTTTTCTAAATCTTTATGTAGATATTTAAAACCTAAATTTTTTAATTTTTCTCCCGAAATTGCATATCTAAAATCATGCCCCTTTCTATGCAGAACTTTTTCTATCATTTCTTCTCCAAGTCCAAAATTTTGAAGAAGTAATTTTGTCATTTGAATATTTGTTCTTTCATTTTCTCCGGGAATATTATAGGCTTCCCCAATCTTTCCATTTTGCGAGATAAACCAAATAGCTCTACAATTATCTTCTACATGAAGCCAATCCCTCACATTTAATCCCGGATTTTCTTCGGACCACATTAAAGGGACTTTTTTTCCTTCAATAAGATTAGTAATAAATAAAGGCAATAATTTTTCTGGAAATTGGTATTCCCCATAATTATTTGCACTTCTAGTTATAATAACTGGGAAATTGTGTGTCTTGAAATAGGACAATGCAGTTATCTCGGCAGAAGCTTTTGTTGCAGAATAAGGACTAGAAGGATTTAGTTGAGCATTTTCAGAAAAAAATCCTTCATTGAGACTCCCATAAACTTCATCTGTTGAAATTTGTATAAATTTTTTTACTCCTCTCTCCATTGAGATTTTAAAAAGGTTGCACGCTCCAAGAAAATTTGATTTTTCAAAATCATCAGAATTAAAAATGCTTCTATCTACATGACTTTCTGCTGCAAAATTAAAAACAATTTCTGGTTTTTCTTCATCAAAGACTTTATCTATAATATCTTTATCACTAATATCCGCTAATATAAATTTGTAATTTTTATTTTCTGAAATCCCCATGTGAGAAATATTTTTTCCTTTTCCGGCATATGTCTTTTTGTCTACATTTACAACGTTAACCTCTTCTTTAACTTCTGGATTGGTAAGCAAATATCTTATAAAATTACTTCCAATAAATCCGCATCCTCCAGTTACTAGTATTTTCATTTTAATCTCTTTAATCTTATTTATTTAAATATCCTTATAATAAAAAATACATATTTGTAATATATAGAAAATAATATTTCATCTACATAATTCTTATAAATATTCACTTTTCAACATTATTATGAAAATTGCCCACGTAAATATGTTTTTTCTTCCAACATTCGGCGGAGTTGAACAGGTGATATATGAATTAGCCACAAGGCAGGTTAAAGATGGACACGAAGTTCATGTTTTTTGCTGCGATTCTGACAAAAATAACAGAATAGAAATTAAAGAAGAAATAATTGAAGGAATCCACGTTCACCGAATACCTTATTGGTTCAGACTTTCTTTGAATACTTTTGTATGGCTGTCATTCTTATGGAAATTTAAGGGGAAATTTGATATTGTTCACAGCCACGTTTCAGGGCATGATTACATTTTATTTGCCGGATGGTTATCTAAACTGAAAGGAGCAAAATATATCCACACAACACATTGCCCGTGGACAGATGCTTCATTCAGGCCGAAAATTATTCGCCCATTTTTATTTTTGAATGATATTTTCATGAACAAATTTTCGTACAAATTTATTGATAAAATAATTGCAATCACCCCCTGGGAATTGGAAACTTTGGAAAAATATTCAGAAAAAGAAAAAATTGAAATTATCCCAAATGGAGTCGATAAAATTTTATTTAAAGAAGTTAGAAATAAGCAGTTCAAAAAAAATAATAATATCAAAGAAAAATTTTTGGTTTTATTTTTCGGAAGATTGAATCCGACAAAAGGTCCGGAGATGCTTGCTAAAGCAGCAATAAATATAATAAAAAAAAGAAAAGACATCGCATTTGTCTGGGTTGGTCCCGATGAAGGAAAAGCCGAGGAAGTTAAGGAATTAATTAAGAATTTTAAAAATATGAAATATCTCGGTCCGATAAAAGGAAAAGAAAAAATTGCAGATATGTATCAATCTGCTGATGTTTATGTTCTTCCAAGTTATCGCGAAGGATTGCCCTTAACTTTATTTGAAGCAATGGCCTCGAGACTTCCTATCGTTGCTTCGCCTGTCAACGGAGTGCCCTTTGAAATGAAAGAAAATGAAAACGGCTTTTTTTCAAATTACGGAGACATTGATTCTCTGGAAAAAAATATAATTAAATTAATTGATAACCCAAAACTTGCAAAAAAAATCTCAGAAAATAACTTTAAAAAATCAAAAAATTATAACTGGGATGACATATACAAAAAATACATGAATGAATATAAAAAACTTTTAATCAGCCGTGAGCAGTATATCAGCGGGAAAATGAGTGTAAAGAAACCGGAGGTGTCGTTCAGGTGAAAGTAACACTAATCTCAACTTCAACTTACCCCTCTGATCAAGGAATAAGAACAATCTCAAGCATTTTAAAAAAAGAAGGGCATGATGTAAAAATAGTTTTCATGTCTCTCAGCGAAGATTATTCCGAAAATTATTCTTTGTCCGAACTTTATCAATTGCTTAATTTATGCAAGGGAAGTGGATTAATAGGAATAAATTCATTCGCTTCAACTTCTCAAAGAGCATCAAGAATAATTTCTTTCCTTAAAAAAAAGCTTAATGTTCCTATTGTTTACGGGGGAGTCCATGCAACAATCTCTCCCGAAGATTGCATAAAAGTTTCTGACCTCGTCTGTATCGGAGAAGCAGAGGAAGCAATTATTGATTTAGTGAATGCAGCTGAAAAAAGAAAAAGTTTTGATAAAATAAAAAATCTCTGGATAAAAAAAGACGATAAAATAATAAAAAATCCAGTAAGATCTTTAGTTGACAATTTGGATTCAATTCCTCTCCCAGATTACAACATAGGAACTCATTATGTGCTTAACAAAGGAAAAATAAGAAAATTCCGAGATGAAGATTTGGCAGGACAGGTATTCTTTTTAACAGGGAGAGGCTGTCCTTATGGATGTGACTATTGCAGCAACTCTTTTTTTAACAAGCTCTATGAGGGAAAAAGAAAAGCAATTTTGAGATGGCATTCCCCCGAGTATATAATTAAAGGAATTTTAGAATTAAAAAAGAAATTTCCAACCTCGTTAGGATTTTTTGATATAAGGGACGATACTTTTTCTCTGAGACCTTTGGAGGATATAAAAAAATTCTGCAAATTGTATAAAGAAAATGTAAAAATGCGTTTCAAATGCCTGGCTGATCCGCATACGGTTACTGATGAAAAAATAAAATTGCTTATTGATGCAGGGTGCACTGATATTATAATCGGAATTCAGGGAAGTGAAAAAACAAACCAGGAAATCTATCATCGCCATCAAAAAGATGAAGATGTTATTAGAACTGCTAAAATTCTAAATAAGTATAAAAATAAACTTGCGGTAATGTACGATGTAATAACCTGCAATCCTTATGAAAAACCAGAACATATTTTGAGTTTAATCAATCTTCTGCAAAAACTTCCAAAGCCGTATTATCTTTCAGTAAACAATTTAGTTTTTTTCCCGGGCTCACAATTATTCCGTAGAGCAACAGAGGATAAAATCCTGGAAAAAGAAAGAAATGCCTCTTACAAATTAAATTATTGGGATAGAGCAAAGCATATTCGCCTAAAGAAAAAAAATGCCTATCTGGTTTTAATTTTAAATTTAATGAGGGGAAGCGTTACAGAAACAAGATTCGGATTTATGCCATCATTCTTATTGAACGGGCTTCTTGTTCCAAAAAGAGTTAAGAAAAATTTAAGAAATCCATTTCCAACTTATTTAATTTTAAACTTAGTAAGTATAGTTGATTTAATGAGAGAGAAAGTAGCAAAGCCGTTTTATCGCTCTCTGCCTGTTGATTTCAAGGTTTGGTATGACAAAATAAGATATAGAGTTTAGTTAGCTAATCTAAAATCCTTCATATTTTCTTTATAATCGGTAGGATCTTTTACATCTGCCCAATAAAATCCTTCTTGTCTCAATCTGCATGCAAGGCAATAACCGCAGTGTTTTCCACGAATGCTTCTGTGACAACTGAAAGTTTCCTTAAAATTAATTTTTAATTTTTCTCCAATTTTTACAATCTCTTCTTTGTCTTTTTTTATCAATGGGGCAATTATTTTAAAGTTCTTGTAACATCCTATTCGGCTTAATTTGTTCATTTGTTCAATAAATGCCGGAGTCGTGTCAGGGTAATATTCTTTTCCTTCGTTTTTGAAACCAGTAAATAAATCGTATTTCTCTTTCTTTTTAATATAAAGAGATTCTGCAAGAGCAAGAGAATAAACAAGAAAAACAATATTTCTGCAGGGGACATATAATCTTTCAGATTCCTTAGAGCTATCCTTTAACTCTTTTCTTGTAACTTTTTTCGGTTTGTTGTCTAAAGAATTTGTAATATTCCCGAGCCATTTTAAGTCCACTTCAATAAATTCCGCAGAAATGTCATTCGCACACTTTTTAGAACAAGCCCTTTCCGAAGCAAGACTTTTTTGATTATAATTAAAGAAAACAATTTTGATATACTCATAATTTAACTTTTTTTTGACATAATGCGCAGTTACAACACTATCCAATCCTCCAGAGCACAATACTATCGCATTTTTCATAACTATTTGATTTAGATAATCTTTATAAATTTGTTTTATAAGGATAGTTTATGAAAAAATTAGCAAACCAATTAAAAAAAGGGGATAAAATAATTTTAGCCTCTCAAGAGTATTCTATTGAAGAGCTGGAAATATCAGATATAGGGAAACATGGAATGAGAAAAGTAAGAATTGTTGCAGTATCTCCAAAACAAGAAAAAATTATTCTAATCCGTCCTGAAGATTATCCTTTTGAATCAAAATGATAGATGTAATAATAACCTCTTACAATGAACCAAACTCCACACTAAAAGCGGCACAGATATTTTTAAAGCAATATTCGGGGGAAGATTTGAGATTAATCGTCGTTGATCCCTTCGAAGAAGTAGGCGAATTTCTGAAGAAAAATATAAATGATAAAAGATTTATTTTTTATCTGGATCCGGGAGAAGGAAAATCATACGCGCTGAATTTATTATTCCAGGAGTTTCCAGGAACAGATAAAGATATCTTTATTTTAACTGACGGAGATGTTTATGTTTCTGAGAATACACTCCACGAAATATTGGGTACTTTTCAAAATCCAAAGATTGGTTGCATAACCGCAAAGCCAGTTTCAGTAGACTCGAAGGAGACCAAATTTGGCTACTGGTCTCATCTGCTTTTTTCTGGAGCTAATAAGGTCAGAAAAAAATTATCCCAAAAAGAGAAATTTTTTGAATGTTCGGGTTATCTATTTGCAATTCGTAAGGGAGTCATTATGGATTTTCCTTTAGATGCTTCGGAAGATTCTGTTATCCCATATTTATTTTGGAAAAAAGGATACAAGATAAAATATCTTTCAAATGTTGAAGTTTATGTAAAAAATCCAGATAATATTAAAGACTGGAAGAATCAAAAAATCAGGAACATAAAAGGACATGAAAATTTAAATAAGTTATTCCCCGAAATGCCAAGAACAAAATCTTTCCTTAATGAAATAAAATTTGGGCTTTTTCACTCTTTGTTCTATCCAAGAAACTTAAAAGAATTGAATTGGACAGCAGAGTTATTTGGTGCAAGATATTCTATTTACAAAAAAGCTTTTAATGATATAAAACAGAAAACAAATTATTCTGATGGGTGGAGAGAAACAGAGATAGAATCAACAAAGCCCTTAGACTAATTTTTATTTCTATACATTACCAGTCGATTAAGATAAATAAAAGGAATATCAACTATTCCGACAAGCCACTTTATCATTAAAGTTCCTATAATCAAAGGCAAAAGTGGCTGAATCCCATAAAACGCGATTGTTATAAAAATAATCGTGTCTACTGCCATTGAAGGAATTGAAGAAAAAATATTCCTCATCCATAAATGTCTCCCATTGGTTCTTTTCTTAAACCAAGAGAAGAGATAGGCATCTATATTTTCGCTGATTAAAAATGCAATCCATGAAGCAAGCATTATCCTTGGAGCAAACCCCAGTATTTTAGTAAAGATTTCTTGATCGGTCCAAAAAGGGGCAGGCTCTAATGAGATTGCTATAAAAATAAAGAGGGCAGTAGAAATCTGAGTAAGAAATGCAATAAAAATCATCTTTTGTGTTTCTCTTCTGCCAAATTTCTCATTCACAATATCTGTTAAGAGAAAAGTTACAGAAAAAATTAAAGTTGCAGATGTTGCAAAAAAGGTAACAGATCCAAAGTCGAAGCTAACTATCTTATAAGCGATTATATTGCTGATTAAAATAAAAGCAATGTATAAACCAATAAGCGCATCAGGCTTATTATATCTCCGAACATACCACGAACCAAATAATGAAAATGCGGTCGTTAACACAATCCATAGAATAATTAGTAATAACTCCATTTTATTTAATCAAATTATTACCCGGAGTTTTATCAGTATCTTTAAATTTCTTTAATTTCTTTTTTAGGTCTTCAAATGTTTTAACGATATCTACAGAATGTATTACTATCGCACTTAAATTTTCAAGAGCATCTTCAATCGGTTCATCTTCTTTAATCCCGAGTATTGGAATTCCTTTTGCATAAGCATATCCCAATTCCCATGCAGTTCCAGCCCCAACATGCAATCCGTTCAGATTAGCAATTACTAAAGAAACATTTTCAAATCCTTGAATTATATCTTCTTTGAATATCCTTTCTACATCATCCATGCACTCCACTAAGCCCGCATCTCGATGAGGTAAATAAGTCTCAAAACCAATATCTTCTGCTAGTTTTGCTAATTTCTCTAAAAATTCCCTTTCACTTTCTGCACACAATTTTCCCGCAATATATACTTTCATAAGTTAAACTTTTTTCACAAGTTTAAAAATTCTTCTTTTCTTTAATTTAAAGAATTTATGGACTTAAATTATATATCTAAACATCTTAATCTTTATAAATAAACTGACCTGCCCTAGTTTAATCAAAATGATGTATAATTGGAAAAGAAATTGCAGGTATTTTAAAGGGACAACTCCTTGCGATATGGTTCTTGAAAATCAAGTTGATAATTGTGAGGGATGTTCTTTTTGTGAACCAATTAAAAAAATATTAATTATTAAATATGGTGCTGCAGGAGACATTCTTCGGACAACACCGATACTTTCTGCAATAAAAAAGAAATTCGGAGAGAATACTCAAATTTATTGGATTACTAATGAAAGAGATATAATGTTAATTAAAGATAATCCCGAGATAGATTACAAACTTGTTTTTAATCATCAAAATATCAGGAGATTAAATTTAATAAATTTTCATGCATTATTTAGTTTAGAGGCGGATAAAGAAATTTTAGCAGTTGCTAATTCAATAAATGCTGAAAAAAAATATGGATTTTTTTTAGACGAAGGAGATAACCCTGCATGTTTTAACAAAGGGGCAGAAGGTTACTTAGAAAAAATATGGTCTAATAGATTAAATAAAGGAAATAGAAGAACTTACCAAGAATTTCTGTTTGAAATATGCGAATTAGAATATCATAAAGAAGATTATTCTTTTTATCTTGATAATTATGAAAAAAAATTATCAGAACAATTAAAAAAAGAAAACTCTCCGATCATCGGAGTGAGTATTGCAGTAGGAAGTAAATGGCCTTCAAAGCATATTTCAAATGAAAAAAAAATTGAATTGATAGAAAAACTACACAAACTGAATTTAGGAAAAATAATGATTATAAGTGGAATTCAGGAAAAAGAACTTAAAGAAAATATTCTAAACAAATTAAAGGAAAAGGGAATAAATGATATAATTTCTTGGGAAGGAAATACAACTGCGGATCATATAGCAGAAGTTGAATCTTGTGATACAGTTATTTGTGGAGACAGTTTATCTATGCATATCGCTCTTGCATTAAAAAAGAAAGTAATCGGATTATTCTTATGCACCCCCCCATGGGAAATAGAAGATTATGGGAGGATGACCAAAATTACAAGCCCATTACTAGATAAGTATTTTTTTACAGATCAGTATGAAGAAGAATTAGTGAATAGTATAAGTGTAGAAGAAATAATAAATGAATTAGAACTAAAAAAAATTTTTAGAAATATAAATGAAATTAAGGACTTGATAACTAATCTTGAAAAGAAAGGAAAAAAAGTAATGATAACAAATGGGTGTTTTGATTTGCTTCATGCAGGGCATATAACCTTTCTCGAATATGCAAAGAAACAATGTGATGTTTTGATTGTTGCTATTAACTCAGATAAATCTGTGCGAGCATACAAAGGACAAAATCGTCCAATAAATAACGAAGATTTCAGAGCATATCTGCTTTCAAAAATTAAAGATGTAGATTATGTCTATATATTTGATGAAACAAAATTTGAAGGAACGCTTAGAGAATTAAAACCAAAATTATATGCAAAAGGAAGAGATTATACTTTGGAAACAATAGAACAAACCGAAAGAGAAATAATTGAAAGTTATGGAGGAAAAATAATTATTGTTAAACATCCTATCGAAATTACGACTTCAGAAATTATAAAAAAAATGAATGAACCTGAAGTTAGAGTGGTTAATGCAATAATAAAAAATCCTTTGAATGAGACTGTTCTTGTTATAAAAAGAAAAAATGAGAGTATCCATGAAGGAAAATGGGCTTTTCCCGGAGGAATTGTTAAAGAGGGAGAATCAAATGAAATCGCATTAAAAAGAGAAATTCAAGAAGAAGTTGGATTAAAAATAAATAAAATTATTAAAAAAATTTCAGAATATACCTACACGCGACCTGACGGAAAATTCACTTTAGGGATTTCTTATTTAGTTGAAGCGGAAGGATATGTCATTATAGATAAAAATGAAGTTTCAGATAGCAAATGGGTTACAGTTGAAGAATTTGAAAATTTAGACCACATTGAAGGATTAGAAAAAGAAATATTCGATGCATTTTATTTGTAATACAAATTTAACCTTCATAATCTTTTTATATTCATTTTTAAATAATTTAAGTACAGATGATAAAAATAGTTTTTTGTGATATAGATGGATGTATGGGAGATTTTGTAAAGCCAGAGTATCCTCTAAAACAGGATTTGTATGAAAATAGAGAACAATTAGAAGAAATACAAAAAAAAGCTTATCAGATTTCTCTTGTAGAACCAGAAATTTTATTTGGGGTTTGTACAGGTAGGTCATTTTATCAAGCAGACCATATCATGAAGAAAACAGGATGTCAAGGACCATCTATTTTTGAAATGGGAAATGTTATTTTTGATCCAAAAGAAGGAGTTTATAACTTGTTTGAAAAATATGACCGATTTAAAGCAAATATCGAATTGCTAAATGCCTTTATTCAATGGAAAAATAAAATGAAAGGAAGTGAAGAACAACTAAAAAGGAAGTTTCCAAACTCAGGATTAAGACAGATGAAAGATAGAACATGTATGCTGACTTACGAATTTGAAGAAAAAATAGGGGAAGAGTTATACCAACATATTTTAGAGATTATACCATCTCAATTTAAAGAAGCGATAGATATGTCTCTTTTAAGAGTTTCTTTGTCTAAAAATGCAATAGACATACTTCCCAATATTACAAAAGGGGATGCAGTTACTTATTTGATTAATCTCTATGGGATATCTAAAGAAGAAGTTTTAGCGATAGGAGATTCAAGTCATAGCGATTTGGATTTACTTAAATCTGCCGGGCTGGTTGCTTGTCCTGATAACGCAGATTTAGAGTTAAAGAAGTATGTTTTTGAACATAATGGATTTGTTGTTCCAAACAGTTCAAATAAAGGGCTGATAAATATTCTTGACTTAGTCGAGAATCTTATTAAATTTACCAACTTAAAAAATGAATCTAAACTTGTTAGACAGATTTAAAGAAAGAAAAATTTTAGTAGTGGGAGATTATTGTATTGACAAATTTTATTTTGGAGAACCAAGAGGAATTTCTCCTGAAGCACCAATCTTAAGAAATGTGGGGAGCAGGAATGATATAAAAATAAATCCAGGAATGGCGGGAAATATCGCTGCTGGAGTTAATGCTCTTGGAGCAAAATGTTATGTGGTGGGGGTTATTGGAGGTGATGGAGACAGTGCGAGTAGAGAAATGATAAATATTTTTAACAAAATGGGAGTAAATACAGGAGGAATGATTTTACAAAAAGATAGGACTACTCCAGAATTTATTCGCATAGTTTCAGGAGGTATAAAATACCCTTCTCAACAGATAATCAGACACGACGTAGAAAATACTGCTCCAATAACTAAGTCAACAATAAAAAAACTAGAATCTTTTATTTATAATCAAATAAATGAAATTGGGGGATTTGATGCAATAATTGTGGGGGACTATAACGAATTTGGAGAAGGGATAATTACAAATTATTTGCTCAATAAACTAATAGAAATTTCTAGCGATAAAAGAATATTTTCTATCGGAGATTCAAGAAAAAATTTTAAATCTTTTCATGATTTTACTTGCATAAAACCAAATCTTAACGAAGCAAGACAATTAGAAAAAACAAAAGGTATGTCTTTAGATAATCTTGCCCTTAAAATTACCAAGGATTTAAAATTAAAGGCAGTTTTGATTACTAAAGATAAAGAAGGAATGTATCTCCTAACAAATTCTGGAATAAAAAAAGATTTTCCTGCTTATGCTAAGGAAGTAGTAGATGTTACGGGAGCAGGAGATAGTGTAACAAGTGCATTTACACTTGCATTAACTTCAGGATTTGGTTATGAACAATCTGCACAATTAGCAAGTTATGCCGCAGCGATCTCTGTATCCAAGCCAGGAGTTAGCGTTGTTTCATTGGAAGAATTAAAAAAATTTACACTTTAAAAAAGAAAATGAGAGATAAAATAAGAACATTAGATGAATTAAAAGAAATAACTTCTAAGTATAAACAAGAATCCAAAAAAATAGGAACAACAAATGGTTATTTTGATTTGCTTCATATAGGCCACATTTATATGCTTGAGAGTGCTAAATCTTTAACCGACATATTAATTGTTTTAATAAATAGCGATGATTCTACAAAGAAATTAAAGGGTTCAAAAAGACCAATAGTCCCAGAAAAAGAAAGAGCAGAGATGCTTTCTTCATTAGAATGTGTAGATTATGTTACAATATTTGATGGAGATAACCCTTTAGATTACATACGAGAATTAAAACCTGATATCCACATAAAAGGAGGAATTTTTGAACAGGACAGGATAAAAACAGAAAGAGATTTAATCGAATCCTGGGGTGGAAGACATATAACTCTCCCCTTAGTTGAAGGATATTCTACAACCAATCTTATAGATAAAATAATTAAGGCTTATGAAAACAATTCATCATAAAAACAAATAAAAAATGGAAAATAAAAAAAATTTATTTGATAAAACAGAATTAAAAACTATTCCCCTTAGTTTAAGAGAAAGCAAATCTTCAATAGAAAATATAGTTGTTAATCCAAATTCAAAATTATATCCTGCCTCAGATGACAGGATAGAACATATTGCTGAACAAATAATTTCTGCAAGAAAAAAAAATAAACCTGTAATATTAACTTATGGAGCACATTTAATAAAAAATGGACTAGGGTTAGTTTTAAGGAAAATGATTGAAGAAAATATAGTTACTCATCTGGCAACAAATGGTGCAGGCTCTATCCACGACTGGGAATTTGCCTTTCAGGGTAAGACTGAAGAAGATGTTAAAAAAGCAATTTCCGTAGGGCAATTTGGTTTAGGGGAAGAAACTGGAAAATATATCAACTTAGCTCTTATTTCTGGAGCAGAAAGAGGAATTGGATATGGAGAATCAATTTGTGAAATGATTCATAATGAAAAATTAATTCTCTCCGGTATAAAAAATGATAAATTAGAAAGGCTATCAATAAAAAGAGAAGATGTTTCTTTGTTGCATCCTTACAAACATTATTCTGTCCAAGAGGCTTCATTCGGAAAAATTCCCTTAACAATTCATCCCTGTTTCGGTCAGGACATAATTTACACACACCAATTAAGTGATGGTGCATCAATTGGAAAATGCGCAGAAATAGATTTTTTAAAATTTGTTGATAGTGTAAGTAAACTAGAAAACGGGGGGGTTTATCTTTCTGTGGGTTCTGCAATAATGTCTCCGATGATTTTTGAAAAATCTTTATCTATGGCGAGAAATATTGCGATTCAAAAAGGAAAAACCATTGAAGATTTTATGATTGTTGTGAATGATATTCAGGAAGGGAAATGGGACTGGAGTAAAGGGGAACCTCCAAAAGATAACCCTGCTTATTATCTACGTTTTTGCAAAACTTTTAATCGTATGGGTGCAAGAGAACTGCATTATATTCAAGTGGATAATAGAAATTTCATTTTATCCCTTTACCAATCTATAAAAAATAAAAAATGAATCCCCCGATGCAAATTTCTTAGCATATGACCTGCTTCATGCAAGTTATTTTATATCATAAAAACAAATAAAAACCCTCGATTAATCAATTATTTATGGAAGAAATAAGCGGGGAAATTAAGCCTTCTGCTAATGAAAAAGAGATTGAAAAAGGAAAATCAAAAATAAAAAATTTCTTTTTGGGTTGGGTAAAAGATAATTATGATAAAATTTTCATTGGGATTCTAATTCTTGCTTTTATAATTCGTCTTTGGATTTTTTTCAAAACAATGAATCAGCCATTCTGGTGGGATGAAGCAGATTATCTTTCTGCCGCTAAAAATTGGGGATTAGGATTGGACATTCGCGATGTTTGGTATTACCGAAGAGGCTTTTTATTCCCTTTAATTGGAGCATTGATATTCCGATTGGGGCTGGGAGAGATTGGAATGAGATTTTTAGTTGTTCTTTTCTCAACAGGGATAGTTGCAGTTTCATATTTTATAATTTCAAAGATGTTCAATAAAAAACTCGCTTTGATTACAAGCCTAGTTCTAAGTTTATCTTGGATATTATTATTTTTTACAGGAAGAGTTCTGACTGATATTCCTGCCGCATTTTTTGCCTTATTGTCTCTTTTGTTTTTCTGGAAAGGCTATGTATTAAAAGAAGGAAATAAATTTCTTTACCTATTCGGTTTATTTCTGGCACTCGCAGTATTAACAAGAATGCAGTCTTTTATGTTCATTCCCCCATTTTTAATTTTTATTTTAATTCGAGAAAAATCAAAAATATTCAAAAATAAACATCTGTGGATTACGTTAGGAATATTTTTATTATTACTTGTTCCCCAATTTGTTTTATATTCTATGCATTATGGTAATGCTTTTAACGATTTAGCTGCCCATTATCTAGGAATCGGCGCCTCATCTAATTCAACTTATGCTGGAGACCAAAGAGCATTTTCCTTAGCAACTTTTAATTATTTTGCAAATCTCCCTTACATGCTTTCCACAATCATTTTTGGCCTATTAATAATCGGGGCGATATATTTCTTTACAGATTTATTCATCGGCATTGATAAAATTTTCAAAAATGAAATCCTCCAAAAAAAATTATTTGTCTTAATGTGGGTTCTTTCCTTATTTTTAATTATGGGTTATATCGGTTCAGTTTCTTATGTAGAACAGAGGTATATCACTGCAGGATTGCCATTTTTATTCATGATTGCAGTTTTCCCAATTATTTTTGTTAGTGACTTTTTAATGAAACAGAATAAACTAAAAAAAATAATTCCCGGAATTCTTTTTATTGTTTTGATTGCTTTGATGATTCCGAATTTGATATTATCAAATTCTCTTTTGAATCAGCAGGCAGACTCATATTCGCAGGTTAAAAAAGTTGGGGAGCTTATGAAATCAGATTCTAATACTCGGGATATAATTATGTCGACCTCTCTTCCCCAAATAACTTATTATTCTGAACGTTCAACGTATCCCTATGATATCCAACATGATGGTGTCGCTAAAGGGGATAAGTCCCTATTAAACTATAGCGATGGACAGAAAGGATTTGAAGAATTCTTGAAGAATAAACAACCTAAGTATTTGATGGCTTCTGTTTTTGAAACTGATCCAGACTGGATTTTAAAAAAAGGTACTTATAACGAGGATAACTATATTATCTTACCCTTTTTTAATTCATCAATGTCTTATAACTCCCAAGGACAGATAACTTCGTTAGACTTAAATCAAGAAGTAAAAAAAGATGGTATGACTCTAACCTTATTCTATCCTAAGACTTCCGGGCAGATTAATGGAATATTTATTTACAAAGTGGAATATTCTTAATCTTTTTTGGTCCAAGTAAAAATATTTTTGTGACTGTAAAAAAATTAACTTTCTTTTTTACCTCAAAATTTTCTTTTAAGATTTTTAGAATGTCTTCATAAGAAGTTATGTGCTCTTTAGGAACTTCTGTTTTCCCGACGAGTTTTCTCACTTTTCTTGAAATAAAATTTCCGGTAGGAATTGAAACAACTAACTGGAAGTTATCATTCATTTCCTTAAAATTGTTTATAGTCCTCCTTATCTCTGAAGGGAGAATATGTTCAAATACATCAAGACAGAAAATTTTAGTGGGTTTTAATGTTCTGTAATCTTTAATAAAAGTTTTATCTGGATTTATATCATATCCGATTATGTTAAATCCCTTAAGTTTTTTTTCAAGCCATCCTGCTCCGCAGCCAAAATCAAGAATTATATCTTCTTTTTTTAAATTAGCGATTTTTATGGAAGCATCAATCTTTCTTTTAAAATAAGTTCGTGTCAAAAAATTCTTGTTTTCATATGTATTTTCTAAAAGATTATTTTCCATTTTCGTTTTTCTTATTTTTTATTTCTAAAAATATTTTATGCAACTCTTCAACTTTAAGATTCTTTTTAATTCCTTCTCTGTTTAATAAATAAATCGCTTTCATTTCTTTGTCTTTCCCGTCATATCCATGCATGGCTTTGACAGGATTTTTCCCCTGCCAATAATTGGGGAGTATTAAGACCCCAGAATTTGCGAGAAAAATATGCTCCCCATACTTTTTATCTTTCCATTCAATCCATTTTCCGTCTCTGGAATCAAATTGTGGTTTTTGTCCCCAATACCTTGCCATATCCGAATCAATAAAACAATTATCTGTTTTTGGGACAGAAATATTTTTTTTAATGTCTATCATCCCATGGTCAGAAAGGATTATATCAAACTTCATCCTTAAAATCTTTTCATCAACTTTTTTTATTGCGGATATTATTTCTTTGCTTTTCGTCCCATATTTGTGCCCGACAATATCTAAGTCCTGAATATAAAAATATTCAACTCCTTTAATTTTGTAAAATGGCTCATTAACTGAAAAATCAAATTTCCACAATTCTTTCAGAGGGATATTCTCGGTTCTGAATAATTCATATCTTCTGACAAATCGAGGGAAATTAATCATGGAATCAACAATAAATCTTCCAACCTTTCCAAATTTTTCCAGAAATAAAAAATGTTTAATAAATTTTAAAGAAGAATTTTCCTTCTTGTAAATCAAAGCAAGTTTGTCTGAACTTCCTTTAAAAAAAATTTCCATTCCCCCTTCATGCCCCGTTGGCATTTCCAGTTCCCCCCATTGGAATTTTTTTGTCAACGAAGAAAGATAAGGTGCATACTCAAGATATTCTGGCTTGAATGCATCTATCATGACTACCTTCATTTTTTACTTAAATTTTTCAAGATTATATTTATTTACCGTAAATCTGAATGCATTGTCTATCTCTAAGTCATATTTTCTTTTGTAATAAGCAAAAAATAACCCCAGATCAAACAAGAACCTAAACGGATTCATTTTTAATCCCTCAAATAGAACTTTTTTTATCTGATAAATTCTGACTTTATTTACCACTTTCTTTATATCTTTCATCTTTACATATTTTGTTCTGGAAACAGGGGAAGTGAACATAAGATGAGAATCTTTGAAACCTTTCCCCTCAATTAAATTTTCTTTTTCACAGATTTCTTTTATTTCTGTTGCGGGGAGAGGCATTAATATTGGGAAAAGTGTATAGTTTGCATTTATCTTCATAGCCATTTTGTAACTTTCATTCATTGTTTTCGTAGTTTCATAAGGGGCTCCGACGATAAATTGCACTCTTAAATGCAAGCCGTATTTTTTTATTATTTTAACCGCATTGTAAATTTGTTCTTCGCTCATTTCTCTTTTGTACAGCTTATTTCTGATTTCATCATTTCCCGCTTCAACCCCCATACGGACTTCATAACATCCTGCATCTTTCATAGCCTTTATTATTTCATCTGTAACTAAATTTGCTCTTACATTAACATTCCATCTTAATTTTTTGTCAAATCCCTTTTCTTTAAATCTTTTGCAGAAATCAAGGGCAAATTTTTTGTCAAGAATAAAAGTATCATCATAAAAAAATAAATATCTCATTCCAATAGGATAATATTGTTTTATTCTTAATTCTATTTCTTTTATAATGCTTTCAACACTTCTGATTCGAACATATTTTCCCTCAAGTTTTTTCCTTATTGCATGATTGCTGCAATAAGTGCAGTTGTAGGGGCATCCTCTCGAGCCCATAATTGGAAGATGATCATTGTTTATTAAAAAATATTTTTTTAAATCGTAATCTTCAAAATCAGGAAAAGGAAGCTCATCTAGTTCTTCAATCAATCTTAAATTTGGATTTTTGATAATTTCTCCATTTCCTTTTTTATACCAAATCCCCCTTACTTTTTTGCAATCTAATTTTTTATCAAGCAAATCTTTCAATACATATTCTCCTTCGCAGGTGCAGACAATATCAACCTCTTTATTTTTTATTGTTTCTTCGGGCATTAATATTGCATGTACTCCGCCGAAAATTATTTTTATATTATAATGTTTTTTTATAAATTGCGCCATTTTTAATGCCTGACTGTAATCAAAACTCATCACAGAAAATCCAATCAAATCTGGTTTAAATTTTTCTATCTTCCTCTTGAGATACATTTCCCAATCTTTTTTATGGAAAATAAAATCAGCTATCTCTGCTTTATGTTCGGTTTTATTATTTACAAAAGATTTCAAAGTAGCTAAAGCCATGCTGGGCATTAAAGCATACCCTTCTATGTTTGGTTCTACTAATAATACTTTCATTTTTTGTCTAATCCCAAAAAAGCAATCCCCGCATTTAGATATATTTTAAATTTTTCAAGGTCTTTAATATTTTTCAATGCCTTAAGAATTATTTTTGGTCTGAAATAAAATTCCCGATAAGCTTTTTTTTGCATTTCCAAAAGCATTTTTCCGTCAAGATTTCCATGCTTGAATATCACATGCCCATAAGCGATATAATCTCGGTAACTTTTTGGGTATATTTCTCCCTCTTCTTTTATTATTTTCCAATAATCTGTATTCGGAAAAGGAATTGTTATATGAAATGTTGCAGTATCCAAATCAAGGGATTTTGCAAAATTTATTGTGTCTTTCATAGTTTTTTCATCTTCCCCAAAATTTCCAAACATAAATAATCCTCGCGTTTCAATTCCCGCTTCTTTGCACCATTTTACCGCAGTTCTGACTTTTTCTAAATCAATACTCTTCTTCATTTTTTTCAAAATCTCTTCATTTCCGGATTCTATTCCCAAGGAGACCATGTAGCATCCCGCATTTTTCATTTTTCTAAGTAATTCAGGATTTATTCGGTCTACTCTTATTCCGTTAGAGCACCTCCAGCTCATTTTTTTGTTTAATCCTTTTTCTATCATCAAATTGCAGAATTTTTCAACACGGTCTATAAAAAGAGTAAAATTGTCGTCGACAAAATCCCAGTCTCTTGCACCTCTTTTGTAAATTTCTTCAACTTCTGCAATAATACTTTCCGGGCTTCTGAATCGGAATTTTCTGCCGTGAACTAAATGGTCTGCGCAGAAAAGACATTGATACGGACATCCCCTTGAGCTTAAAATATAATCACTCGGTTTTTGTTTTGAACCCGCACTAAAATATTTATCCATTGGCAATAATTCTCTTGCAGGAAAAGGAAGTTCATCCAATTTTTCATTTAGTTCTCTTTCTGTATTGTGAACTATTTTTCCATTTTTTCTGTAAGATAAACCTTTAATCTTTGAAATATTTTCTCCAAGAACAAATTCTAACATCGCAAATTCCCCCTCTCCTCTTACAAGATAATCAAATCTTTCAAATTTTTCTAAAGTTTCCTGGGGCATAGAACTTGCATGAATCCCCCCGATAATAACTTTAATTTCTTTTTTGCACAGCCTTGCCAGTTCATGCGCTTCTTCGATCAGAGAAGTAGTTGAAGTAATACCAACAATATTCGGAGAATAATTTTCAATTTCTTTTTCTATCTGAGAATGAGTTAAATCAAGTGCATTCGCTTCTAATATTTTAACTTCGACATTATTTTTTTTCAAAACTGCTGCAATATATGCTAGCCCGAGGGGGGGAAAAATTGGAGTTATTTCCTTTTTCTTGGCATAAGCATAAATTCTCCGATAATTCGGCTGTATCAATAATACTTTCATTTTACCTTAGAAATCTCTAAATAATGACATTAATAAATATTATCCTTGTTCAAACCAGCTTTTGCAGGTAATATATAGAATACAATTTGAGTATTCTGTCTTTTAGAGGCTTTATTTTGTTGGTTAATTTTTTTAGATATTTTAAGGATTCCTCTTCTTCCCCCAAGGAATAAAGAATCAGGGATAGTGCAATAGTTATTCCAGCATCTCTCCATCTCATCAGACTCTTCAGCAAAAATTCTTTTTTTCTCAATCCTTCTAAAAAAAATCGAATATTCAAATAATATTGCGCAGGAAAGAAAAATTTGCCCCCAAGATAATCATTAAAATAAACATAAGGCAATTTTTTGTAAGTTTCTCTGCATATAATCTTCCAGTCATCTGATTTTATCTCGAGCTGTTCTTTAAGGATTTTTTTCAATCCCCATTCAACCCATTTTTTTGATTCATTAAAAAAAGAGTCAACATTTTTTATTATGTATCCATCATACAATTTTGCTTTTGTAGCTTCACTTAGAAATTTTTTTAATTCTTCGGGAAAATCAAGAGAGTAGAAAACTTTTTCTCTTTCTTCTGCTTTTGATAAATACTTCCCCCCAAGAATAAGCAATGCAGAGCATAAATCAACAAAACCCTTGATTGCATAAATTGATTTAATTTTTTCTGAATTTCCCTCGGCAATTGCAAAATGGTCAAATTTGTTAAATAATAATCGTATTGCATCAGATTTTGAAATCTTTGTAGGGGGGATTTTTTCTAGAATATTTTCATCTCCATAAATTACTAAACTTGTTCTTAAATCAAAAGTTCTCTGGGTGGGATATAATTTACCCAACTCATTGCTAAGAATGCAGTGCAGGTCAACATGAAAAAATTTATTTTCATCATAAGTTTTTTCGAAATTTTCAACAATTTCAAGTCCGCCTCTCCCAATTGCAGCAGAGCATTTCTCTCCAAGTTTTTCTAACAATCGTCCGCTTGCTTTTTTTTTTGTTATCAAATAAAGATCATAATCATTTAATGGAGTTATTTTCCCTTTAATTTTTTTAAAGCTCCCATTTCCGTGCCCAAATCCTCCAAAAAAAACTATTGCAATCGGATTAATCTCTTTCAAAACTATTTTCTTTATAATTTCTAAATCTCTTTCAATTTTTTTATCAGCTTCTTTTGATGTGGTGTATTTCATTTTTTTTATCCAATAAAATAACAATTATCGCGATTATCGAAGGAATTACACTTGCAATAATTATGCTCAAAATTGACATTGAAAATACCTTTGTTGCCCCAATTCCCAGTACTCCAAATAGTCCAATCAAAGTTAATTCCCTTGTTCCAAAGCCGTTTATGGTTATTGGAATTTGGGCAATTAATGTTGCTATCGGCAATATTATAAGGAAATATTTGAAACTTATATTTATTCCTAAAGCTAAACCAATAAGATAGATATTAACATAATTAACAACCCAAGTCATCAAATTAACGATGAGAGCCATGAATAAAAACGGCACAGAAGGAAGGTCTTCATAAAATGAATTAAATAAAATTCTGCTTTTTTCTTTTAATCTTTGAGGAATAAATTTTTTATATACAAATCCCAGCAAAAATCTGCTGCTGTCTTTATTGTAAAAAACAATAAATAATAACATTAACAAAATAAATGTTCCAATTAAAATATACCATTCTCCGTTGGGAATTATTTTTTTATATATTGTAAATCCAAATACAATCAACAGGATGAATAATGAACAAAAATCAAGAACTTTATCTATAACAAAATTGCTTACCCCCTTTCCTGTTTCTGCTCCTTTCTTTTTTAGATAATCTGTCCGGATAATTGTTCCTATTTTTCCAGGAGTCACAAACCCATAAAAATTTGAAATAAAATTTATCTTAAAAGCTTCGTTGAATGAGATGTTTATTTTTTGCCTTTTCGCAAGGATAAACCATTTTAATGTCTGGAAAATTAAAAAAATTAAAACAAAAACAAAAGAAAGAGCAATATAACTCCAATTTAGATTATTAAACTCTGAAAATATTTTTGTAACATCTAATTTTACAAGAAGGTAAATAAATATAGCAACTCCGACGATTGGAAGATATTTTTTAATTGTTCCCCATTTCATAAAAATCAATGATTTTTTGTCAATAAAAACCTTTTGTATTATTCTTACTTCTTCACAAAATCTTTCAAATGGCCGAAAACGGCTTTGACTCCTCTCAAATTAAATTTGAAATCATTCCAGGTTCTGATATTTTTCATTCTTTGAAAAATATAATTTGGAGTTAAAAAAATTGTATAAATTTTTCCGCAGATTCCTGCAATTTCCTGGGCATTTCCGTTTTCAATTTTCAAAACCGGTTCTCTCATGTCATATCTTTCATATTCAAGAGGATTAAACAAAAACCAATTATTTTCTTTTGCTTCTTTCCATAACGGAGTTCCAGGATATGGAACAAGAACTGTTGCCTGAAGTAAATCCGCTTTTCCGCTTTGCATTAATTTTCTTGCAAGTTTAAAAGTGTACATAGCATCTTCTTTTGTTTCCCAGGGGTAGCCAACAATCATAGTAAGATGAACTGTAAGTCCTGCCTTTTTTGCCATTCTGCATCCGTTTAAAATATCTTCAACCTTTATCCCCTTGTTTAATCTGTCAAGTGTTTTTTGATTCGCACTTTCTAATCCGAATTTTAATAATCTAAACCCTGCCTTTTTCATCAAAATAAATTCTTCTTGATTCAGAGCCCCGAAACGCATGTTGCATGAATATTTTATTTTTTTGTTGTATCCTCGTTTAATTAATCCTTCGCATAAATCTTTCAGCCATTTTCCCGTCATCAAAGTTCCGGAGTCATCAAAAATTTCCTTAACCTTATATTTTTCAATTAGCATTCCTATTTCATTTAAAACATTTTCAACACTTCTTACTCTAAATCTCGGAAACAGCGTTGGCCACGCGCAGAATTTGCATTTTCCCCACCAGCAGTCTCGGCCAGACATTATATAAAAAAATGGATTTCCCTGAAGGTTATACTCTTTTTCATAAAGCTTCCATTTAGTTAATTCTCTGTCAATAAATGGAGCTTCATCAAGTCCGTGCCTCAAAGCAAATTCCCCCGAATTGATTATTTTTCTATTTTTTTTGTAATAAACTCCTGCAGGACATTTTTTTATTTTTCCAGAAATCCAATCACATAATTCCATCAAACTAAAATCAAAATCTCCACCCCTTATAACAAAATCAGCTTCAGAATTTTTCAAGCTTTCTTCTGGAAATGAAGTAACATGATCCCCCAAAAGAGCAATTTTCATTTCAGGAAATTTTTTCTTTAGTTCGTTGATAATTTTCCAATGCTGTTTTATTACCGGAGTTTTTGTTTCAAATGCAAATAAATTAGGTTTTTCATTTTCTATCTTTTTGATAAATTCATTCCACTGAATTTTTTCTGCAATTGAATCGACCCAGAAAACTTCATGCCCCTCTTTTTTCAATAAAGTCGCTGCACTTCCAAGAATAACAGGAAATAAATAACTTGGATTTGAAAACCACTGAAATTGCCTGTTTTGGCTCAGCAACGCAATTCCCTTTTCAGAGTTTGTCGGAGGATAACCAATAAATATCTTCATAAAGTTAGTGGATTTTCAGGTTATTTAAATTTTATTAAGCTCTACTTAATTTTAAGTTGTTGTGGAAGTTTTCTATAAAATCTTACAAAAAAATTGAAAGGAGAGTGAATTAGTCTAAGTCTTATCGCAGACAGAAACATCATTATTGGGGTTTTTTTAAGATTGACTTTTGAGCCAACCTCGTCGTGCCAGACTGTCGGGATAGATTTTATTTTTGCATGACTTTCTTTTTTAAGACAATACAACAACGCAATGTCAAATCCCCAATTGCTTGTAGCGAGTTTAGATATATTTTTTTCAAGAACTTCTCTTTTGAAAACTTTTGCTCCGCATTGAGTATCTCTGTAAGGAAATAAAAAAAGGCTTCTCACAATCCAATTATATCCTCTGCTGACGAATCTCCTAAACCCGCTTTGTTTCGGAGTTATAACGCTTCTTTTATTCCATCTGTCTGCAATTGTTCCATCATACGCATTTATTTTCCTGATTAAATCATAATAAGCTTCTGGCGGAGTTGACATGTCTCCGTCGACAAAACCAATAAGTTTATTCTTCTCATTTTTTAAAGCATCTTTAAATCCCTCGGTTATTGCAAAACCCTTCCCTCCTTTTTCAAATCGGATAAACCTAATTTCAGAATACTTCTTTGCAAATTTTTTAACCACTTCTTCAGTGTTATCTTTGGTATTATTTATAACAATTAAAATTTCAAAATCGCTAATTTCCCGACCCTTCTTTTTCTTTTCAAAAAAGGCCCCATAATTTTCCAAAATTTTGCCTATCCTTTTTTCTTCATTATACGCAGGAATTACTATCGAAATCACAATTTAACTCCACTTATTCTGCTTAAAAGATTAATTATTTCAGAATATATACATATTTTTAGAAATTGGGGATAGTTTGAAGCCCAATTAATTCTTTCCAGAAAATAACTAGCCCCAATATTATTATTAAAATCTGGAACGCGTTAATCAAGTAAACCACATCTGTTTCATGAACTTTTTTAGTTGGTCTTATTTTTTTAAGAATTAAAATAGATAAATGTTCAAGCCCGTAAATTTTGTCATAGGGAATTTCCAGGCTTCCATCTTGATTTACTTTAGCAAAACTTTGTTTTTTTAATTTCCCTCTTGATTTCAAAATTGTTTCAATTATATACGGAATAAAAAAGAAAATTGCTATTTTCTCTAGATTCCCTATTATTGCAATTGTTGCAATTAGTGCTCCAACAGAATACGTCAAAATATTTCCTGGAAAAACTTTTGCAGGATATTTATTAAATATATAAAAAGGAACCAGCGAAGCAACCATGCATAAGCAGATAATACTGAGCCATTTATTTCCCATAAAAAAAGTTATTCCCGCAAGAGAAGAAAGAAGTATTATTCCCTGACTTGATTCTAACCCATTATATCCAGCGAGAAAATTAAAAGTTGCAGATGCTCCAACGATTCCAATTGGAATTAAAAGAATTGGGTACAGCAATCCGAAATTTATTCCCAAAACATTTGATTCTCCCGCATTTATTACAATCAAAGGAATTGACGCAAAAAAAAGCAAAATCAATCTTGATCGAATAGATAACCCCCCTTTTTTCCACCCCAGTAAGTCATCAAGAATCCCAATAAATGCAATTACCAATACGACACTTAATAATGCAAAAATTGCTATGATATTATCCTGAGATCTGAAATAAAATGTTTTTATCGCAATATAAGTAAATGTTCCGACGATAAAAGCTAAAAATACTGCGACTCCTCCAGAACCCGCAACTTCTTTGGGATGCTCTGGCTTGTTCATATCTTCCCAAATCAATCCGATCTCTTTTGCTTTTCTAATCCAAAAAGGAATTAAAAACAAACACACAAAAAAACTGAGCAGCAATGGAAGAATTAAAATCAGATTCATCTAATACACTCCAGGGTTTACGGTTTCTAATTCAGCAGGATATTCTGTATCAAGATAAGTTTGATTAAGTTTAATCTCTGTTGGATAAGATATCTCCCAGATTTTAATTGGACCTTGTACTCCCTGGTAATAAACAAAATCTTCAACATTCATCCCCTGTTGTTTTAAACTATCCATCAATAAATTTCCTTCGGTATGAACTAATTTAAAATAATTTGAGGGTTCATTAAATAAATATAGTTTTACTAATTCTGAATTAACTGTTCTCTCACTCAAATAAAATGCCGCTCCGATTGGATTAATCTTCGTTTTTCCGTCTGAAGATGGACTAATCGATGGGAATATATAAATCCCCCCCTCAAATCCCGAATCAAAATTATACAATTTTCCATTTATGTAAATATGTTTCAATGGAAGTTGATGCTGATTCCCATTGTAACTTATGAAAACTTTTGGTTGAGAGATTTCATTATTTTTGTTTTCTGAAAAAATAACCCCCATGATTATCGCTTTCCTTTGAGGAAGAAGAATTTCTTTTCCATTATCCAGAAAAATAAAATCCTGATCAATTGGGGTTCCAACAGGATATACATAATTTGTTCCATTATTTGTTTCACTAATCTGTGTTTCATCTAAGAATATTGTTGGGATCCATGAATATCTATCATAGCTTCCATTTGAACCAATACTTGAAAATGCACCATATTTTCCAATATCCGTTGAATCAATTAAAAGATGAGTTCCCTTGTGGGTATAAAGGAAATCCAAGGCTTCTCTTTCGTTAGTTCCGGTTAAAACGTTTCTCCCCATAAAATAATCCCAGTATCCAATTGCATTTCCGCCATCTAATATAGTCGCTCTTTCGCCTATTGATTGCACCCAGTATCCATAATCCCACCAGTGTGCGAATACCGCGGTCGTCGGAGTATTATCTCGTACCCAGGCCATTGTTTTTTGCCATTGCCATTGATACAATCCGGGAACATAATTTTCCGCAGTATTTTTATCTGTTTGATAATATGTCCAAATAGTAAAAATCGCAGACATTAAAATCAGAAGAACTAAAATTCCCCCAATCAATTTTTTAAAATCTTCTTTTTCAGAAAGATAATTTTTTATTGTTTTAACTATTAAAAATCCAATAACTATCGGACTTACCGCCCCGAGAACCATGATAAGTCTTACTGCGCCTCTCGCCGCCATGATTGTTATTGTTAAGATGATTAAATAAAATATATAAGCAAAATTTAATTCTGAAAATTCAGCAACTTTTCCTTCTTTATTTTTTTTGTAATACAGCCTAACCAAAGTCCCGATAAAAAATAAAGCCCCCCCAAAATAAACTAGCAAACTTAGCAGATTATCCCCATTAAGGATACTGCTCGAAGAATATTTGCTGAATATTAAACTACTTAAAAAAATCAGGTAACTTATTATTAAAATTCTTTTCTCTTTTTTCTCCAAATATTTTACTGCATAGCTAAAAAGAAATACTGCCCCCGCAAAAAATAACCAAAAATAAAGAGGGATATTAAATGCAGAAGGACCAAAAGAATCCGCCCAATCATTCATAAAATAAGATTGTTTGTTTTCTGCAACGGTTATACTGAATCTCCCTTGACTTATCGGATTGATTGTACTGGAAATAACATCTTCAACCATTCTTGGAACAAATGAGATTCCAACTGTAACAGAAGCCAATATCACTAATAATAATCCTCCTAAGATAACCGAACTTATTTGGTGAGGTAATTTTATCTTGTTGAATTTTTGTTTAATCTTCGAGTCTTTTCCGAATATGATTAAGTCAATTAGTAAGATAAAAAAGACAATAAAACATAATGCCGTTGAAGTGGATTTAATTAGGTCTATAATATTATATCTTTCTGAGAAAGGAGTTGTGAATGCAATAAACCCGACAATCCAGACCGAAAAATAATAAAATTTATTTCTATCGATTCTTCCAAGAATAAATTCTATAAAAACAGTTCCCGCAATAATCACAAATACCAAGTCTCCAAATCCGGAAATTAAACTTAAGATTCCTGTTGAAATCCCGGCAAGGGTCCCGAATATAAGCCCTCTTTTTAATTTATCTGAAGTAAAGGCTTCAAGGAAAAAATAAAATGCAATGAATATAAAAAAGAAAGCCGCGGATTCTTTTTCAGGAATTCCTGCAATTGCTCTTGGCAAAAGTGAAGGGACTAAAACGAAAAAAGCAGTTGATATCAATGCGATTACATTAGCTGTTTTTTTATCTTCTTTATAGAATAATTTCCTTGCAAAAATAAAAAATGCAATTCCAGTCAGAACTGCCATAACTACTGGGAAAATAATTGCAGCATATGTAACGCTGGCGTTGCTGTTAAAAATAGAAATTAAATGATAAAACCAGCTTATCATATAAGGAAGAAGAATTGTTTCCCCCGAAGGGTCAACCGGAGAACAGGATGCTCCTGAACAAATCTGCGCTGTTGGGACATATCTCATCAAATCTAATACGAATAATTTTCCGTGTTCTGCAATATATTTTGCCCATCGTAAAAATAAAAAAGGATCCAAGTCTGGCCCCAAAGTCCAGTTATTTGTGGCAATATCCCACAACCCCGGTTTTCCCGTTGAGGGATTTATTTTCATTGGCAAGATTCTGATATAAACACTAACAGAAAGTATTACCGCAAGTATAGCATAAATTACTAAATTTGTTTTTTCTTTAAAAAAATGAATTAGATTTTTTTTTCTGTTTTCTATCTCTTTGCCGATAGAATCTTCTTTTGAATTATTCATCACTTCCATCCTCAAAAATTGGAGTAAAAAACCTATTTAAACATTATGTATTATTTGAACAGAAGCGGAGTAAAATAAACTTCTATAACTGCTGCACCGACTAAGATTATTGACGCAATTAAGATTAATGCGATTACATTAAGAACAACTTTGACGAATTTTTTATTTCCAATTCCGTGTCTTATTACTCCGACCCCCAAAATTCCGCCTGCAAGCGCAGTAATGAAATAAGCTGCAATTTCAGGGAATCCATGAATCATATATCTAACTAATCCTAATGGAATCTCGCTGATTTTATAACTTGTGAATATTCCTATCGCCGCAGAGATAACACTTGCATTCCACGCTAAAACAAAAATTGCTCCTGCTCCGAAAATCAATGAAAAAATTAAAGTAAATATCATCACTCCGAAATTATTTTCTATTATAGAAAAAAATCTTGCCCCATTATTTAATGCGTTTGTTGATACTACTTGACTAGTGAAAGAATATTGTGCAATGCAATTTTCAACTGCTCCGGGATTATTTATATTGCAATAAGTTTCTATCTGCGCATTTAATAAATTGGGATCCTGAAGAACCGCATATCCGACGGAAAATGCGACTATAAAACCAAGGAAAAGCCAGAGGAATGCATAAATTGCATCTTTGTGCATTTTCCAAACTCCTAAAAATCCCTCTGTTTCTTCGTCTTCCATTTCTTCCTGCCTGAAAATAAAATACATAAATGGAATTGAAAACATCACACAAAATAAAACAACCATCAGTCCAGAAAATTTCGCAAGGATTGTATCACTCTTAAAAAGAAAATGAACTAACAAAAGTGAAAGCGATGCATACAAAAAACCAATGAAAAACATTTTCCATGGTCCCTTCTCAGCTCTTTTTGGATTAATCAAAGACTCTAACATACAATCTTATAGAAAAGAGATTTTTTAAACTTTCATATCTTATTTTCTTAATGGGCAACAAAAAAAGATTTGATAAAATAGTTAGTGATATAAAATCTGTAAAAATTCAGGGTGCAAGAAATATTGCAAAGGCCGCTTTTTTTGCTTATTCTTTAATTCCTACAAAAAATTCTATTAAAAAGCTTCTCTCTCTCCGCCCGACAGAGCCAATGGTTGAGAAAGTTTTATCTCTCGTCGGTAAAATGTCCGACAAAAAAATTATTGAGCATTTTGATTCCGCGCAAAATCAGATTAACAAATATGTTTTGAAATTAATAAAGCCAAATGACAGAATTTTCACTCATTGTCATTCAACAAATGTTTCTAATGCTTTGATTTTCGCAAAAAAATCCTGGGCTAAGTTTGAAGTTTACAATACTGAAACACGCCCATTATTTCAGGGAAGAAAAACTGCAAATGAATTGAGAAAGGCAGGAATAAAAGTTACAATGTTTGTTGATTCTGCGATGGCAACTGCAATTGAAAAAGGAAATTCAAAAGATAAAGTGTTTGTTGATAAAGTTTTTCTCGGCGCTGATGCTTTGCTTACAAACGGCGTAATAAATAAAATAGGAAGCGGAATGCTCGCAGAGCTCGCATATAATCACAAAATTCCGTTTTATGTAATTGCAGATTCATGGAAATTTTCAAAAAAGAAAGTTCCAATAGAAAACCGTAGTTTGAATGAGGTTTGGAATCGTGCGCCAAAAAATGTTAAAATAAAAAATCCTGCTTTTGAATTTGTTCCAGAAAAATATATTTCAGGAATTGTAACTGAATTAGGAATTATGAAATATAGGGATTTTGTAAAGAAGATGAGAAAGGAGAAAAAGTAAAATGCCACAAGCAGTTACTCATTTTTTAATTCCTGTAATTTTGCTTGAATTATTCAGAGAACTTTTTATTATGAAGAAAAAATCTTTCCCAGTTCATTATATTTTCATCGGCGGATTAGCCGGATTAATTCCCGATTTGGACATTGCAGTTTATTATTTTCTGAGTTTTTTTGGATTTACAATTAAGGAAGTTCACAGAACTTTTTCCCATAATTTATTTGTTCCCTTGATTTTTGTTCTTCTTGGATTATTTTTCTCAAAATTTAAGAATAAAGAATTGGGAGAGCATCATTTAAAATTAAGCAAAATATTTTTTGTAATTGCATTTGGAATTTTTATCCATCTGCTTCTTGACGCAACAATTTCAGGAATGATAATGCCGTTCTATCCATTTTCAACTTTGACAATCGGATTAAATTTAGTAAACCTTCTTCCCCATCCTTGGCAGTCTACAATTTTGCCTACTCTCGACGCTATTATGCTGATTTTATGGATGATTTATTTAGAAGTAAAGCACAAAATTTCTCAGTTTATTTAAAATAAGGAAAGTTTAAAAATAGAGTATTTGTGATAAATTTATGAATAAATTGCAAAAAATTATTGGTATCGGAGTGACGGTTTTAGGTTTGGCAAGCTGTATGCCTCCGAAACTTGAATATTCTGGAAATATTGAGGGAGAACAAGTTGCATATTTTGAACATTTGATTTACGATGGAGATTTTTGTACTTATGATGGATTTAGCCAATATGAAATAGACATAACAAAAAAAGATGGAACTCAAATTAAATATTTTTGTAGAAGTTCAAAAGGAGAATTAATTCTTTTTGAAAAACAAATTAATAATGGCGAAACAACACGAACTTATAACCGAGGAGAGGTACTTCATACAAATGAGATAAAATCTGGACAGAGTGAAGTTAATAATTATATAAATAAAATTAGAGAATTTAAATAAAAAATTATGATAAAAGCAGACTTAAAACATTGGGGAGGACGAAGAGGAGTAAACGGACCATATGAAATAGATTATGGAAGATTTGTTCAACAAGCCCGTAATAGGTTAGGAGATGGGGGAGTTGTAGGAATTCCAAATGCACGAGGACCAGATAATTTACTAGGTGCAGAATACAGATTTGAAGAACTTTATGATCTTGCAAAAAAATCAAATTCAATTACTCCTTTAGGAGACGGAAGAGTTTTTCATGATAATGAATATAATATCTGGTTTGTTAAGTCTCAAGAAATCAATAGTAAATTTAATGAAAGAAAGTTAACTTATTTAGCTTTTAATGTTCCTTTTGGAAAAAATTTCAAAGAATGGAATGACGAAGCTCTTTATAATGCAGAAGCAATAAATGTCTTAACTCTTCCATCTTGCATAGAACAAATAAAAACAGATACTCTGACATCTTTTCTAATGGAATATTTTGCCGGAGTCATTGTTCATTCAAGCAGTGCAGCGATTTTAAATGGAGTAAACAAACAAGCTGAAGAATCTTATAACCAATTTGTTAGGGGGAAAATCTTTGATGGGAGAAAAGGAACAATTCACCAAATCGGAGCAATTGTTGTGAGTGGAGGACATAGAACCCCTAAAGAAGGCTTACTTCAAAAAATTATTTCTCCAATTTCAATAGCTTCAAGTTATACTCCTCTTCCAGAATTTGAAGGAGAAACTTTAGATGACTTTAACTATTGGTTAAAAACTTCAATAGAGGATTCTCAAGATACAGACAAACTTGTTAAGGGAAGTAGCATAAGAGAAATGGCTTTTCAGCATCTTCCCAGAATGATTCAAGGAGTATTAACCAGAGAAAGGAAAGCAATTAGATAATTAACATTAATAAAAATTTTATGCAGCTCTCTCATATTGTCTTTGCTGAACATGACGATTTTCTTGCTTTTCCCAATCTTTATTAAACAATTTGTTCAACACAATCATCAAGACGTGATGAAAAATTCTGTAAATTGGAATTGGGTGGTAATGAGTTTCAAAATTATTTTCTCTGACTTGATTATTTATTGAATCTCTAAATACTCTTTCAGAAGAATATTTTAATGATTCTGATTTGAATATATTGTAGCACTTTCCTATATCTTTTGGATGATGTCCATCCGCATCTGTGATTAATGGAATATTATATTTTTTAGAATATTTAATTACTTTATAATCCGCAAATGAAAATGGGAGGTAAAAATTTCCATTTCTTTCTAAAGCATCGACTTTATCAGATATTTCTTTAGGATTTTTTGATTTGGCCATAACTCCATTCTGTCCTCTTATTCCGCAAAATGGATGGTCTGCAATTTTTAATTCGCCGTCATTTGATTCTTTAAGAGTTTCATCTAATGATTTCCCATCAGAAAATTTTTTTCCTCTTTTTATTCCTGCAAAAAGCATATGCCCTTGTTCTGTTGGAACCTCTTCAGATTTTCCAATTGCTTTAACTTTCCCATCTTTTTTAACAAATGTAAAGTAATCTCCTTGTTCTATTTGATAACCCGCAAGTTTTGCAATTTCTAATTGTTCTTTTGAAGTCCAATTTTCATATCTTGAATCAGAAAAATTAGTGACATATAAAACATCTAGGTCTGATTTATACAATCCATTCAAAAGCTGAGACAAATTCTCAAAACCTTCAGATAAAAATAATCCTTTGATCTTATTTTTCAATCCTTTTTGTTTTTGTCTGAATACGCTTCCAGTCTGTCCGTGATTATGAAAATCAATTCTAATTTCTTTATTTTTTGCTAATTCTTCTAATAATGTCATTACTACAGAATTAAGAAATATCTTATAAATGTTTCTACATATAATCTTCCGAGTTTGATTTTGGCAAATATCCCAAGACTTTTTCTAAATGAGATAAATCAATAAATTTCTCAGAATTATCTGAAACACAAACAATATCTGCATTTTCTTCGAAGTTAATTGCTCTTTTTACTATTTCAATTAAATCTTCGTGGCTTAACCAGGTTGAAAAATCAAAAGGATAATTTGTATAAGGTTTATCTTCTGAACTAACTCCCCCCAGTCTTAAGTTTAAATATTTTATTCCAAATCCTTCACTATAATTTTTTAATAAATTTTCACACATTATTTTTGAGATAGAATACATCCCTCTTCCTGTTCCGTCTTTCCATTCTTTAACATTTGGTTTTAGCGGAGTGTCTTTAGTGATTTTCTTTCCTTCTCGGTATAAATTATCGAAATCATAAACATGAATTGAACTTGAGAAAATAATTCTTTTAACCTCACCTGAAACACTTGCATTAAGCACATTCCACATCATTAAAACATTTTCTTCTGCTTTTTCAAAATCAATATAAGGCTGAGGATTTGCAGCTAAATGTATTGCTAAATTTGCCCCCTTAAAATATCCGGAGAGATCATCTTTTAAGATATCAATCCCAAGCTTCTTGTCAATTAAAATAAGTTCATGCTCCAACAAAGCTTTTTTAACCACTTGTCCAACAGTTCCTTCAGAATCTGTAATTAATATTTTCATTCTTCTTTCCCATTTTCGCACTCACATTCTCCTTCTCCGCAATGTTGACATTCGTGTGGTTGAGTTTGTTCCATCGTTCTGTTGATTTCTTTTCCCAATTCATCAAGATTATTCTCTAATTCAGTTTTTATTCCTTCTAATTTTTTAATCTGTTCTAAAATTAATTTTTTTGTATCAGGAATATTTTTCGTTACAAGATTTCCGTTTCCGATATCAACATTAAGTTCTTCAGAAATTAATTTAGCCTTTACAAAAATTCCTTTTCCTAACGGAGCATAAATTTCCTTTCCCGTATTTCCAACAAGTTCGTCCATCGCAAAATTAAGAGAAGTCAAATCAACAATTCCATTTTCAACCGCTTCAATCTGCTGCTGCATTTCTCTTATTTGTTTTTCATACATTGCAAACTTAAAATAAAGTTCCTGCTGTTCTTGTTCATTTTCCATGGGAATTAGATTTAGTTTTGGCTTTTAAAAGTTACTATTTTGAATTCTTAAAAAGAATTTTCATATTGTTAAATAAAACCCCTAAAACAAAGAAAATAATTATTATTAAAGAAAGTAAAAAATATACTATTCCAATATTAAAGAAAAAATAAGAATAAAAGGCAATTATTAAAAACAAAATAATTTCTCCCATCCAAGCAGTTCTAGAAAAAAATGTTTTATCCAATTGTTTTTTCATCTTTACTTCATCTATCTTCTCCATTAATGTTATTTGAATCCTTTTCTTAGTTCCGCAACCTAAGATTGCTAAAACCGAATAAATAAGGCAAATAAATCCAAAATACAAACTTAAAATTTTAAAAGTAAAGTTATATAAAAAAGGTTCTCCATATGAAAGATAAATTATTGCTAAAGATATTAACACTCCTGTAGAAAAGATAGTCCAAATCTGCTTTTCATATTCTATAATGTCCGTCATAATTAACCTGTTCAAGGTAACTTTAAATCATTTATCTTCTTTTAAACAACCTTCATATACTTTCTAAGAAATCCACTGAATACAATCGTGAAGATAAAATAAAACCAGAACCAGCTCAAAAATCCAAAGAATATTGGATCTCCCATTGCAGTGAAAACATCAGTGAACCATCTGAAGAATAAAACAAACGGAATACCTGTAAATAAAATTGCTCTGCTGGTAAGTCTAAAAGTTCTTGGAAGAAATTCCATTTGTTTCTTCGACAATTCAGCAACTTTTTCAGGGTGGTCTTTGAATTTTTTCATTTCTTCCTGAAGAATTTTCTGTTCTGCTCTAAGTTCTTTCAATGCTTTTTGGTCTGTCGCATATTTCTGAATCAAAGTTGTTATTAATGAAATAATCAAAACAATAAGCATCATTCCCCAAGTAACATTCCAGTTTAGCAACGCTCCTGCGCTTGGATTAAGAACCGCATGAACAGAATCTTTTATAATTGGAATCTTGTCCCAATAACCTGCAATAACTAAAGAAGCAATCATTACAATAATTATCGGAAGAAAACTTCCTTTCTTATTTTGATTTAAATTTTCCATTTTATATATTTGAAGATGGTATTTTGATTTTTAAATTTACGTCTTCATGAACTTTCTGAATGCGGGATTCATATCTGTCTGATGCTGCTGAACAATGTTCTGATAGAACTGGAAGAATATCATGATTACCAAAAGAATCGCTGTTCCGGAAACTAACGCGCCCATAAGGTTTGTCACCGACGCCAAAAGCCCAATTGCAATTCCACCCATCACTGTTAACGGCATTACATATCTTTCAAGTATGCTTTCTAAAACTCTTTCATCCTGTCTGAATCCTGCGATTTGCAATCCGGATGCTGTAATTTTGTGCGCCTGCGCTTTAGCATCCATTCCAGAAGTTTTAACCCAGAAGACAGCGAATACCGTCGACAAAACAACATAAATAAATGTGTGAGTCAATCCCTGAAGAAGATATTTAGGCAAAAGTCCGCCTCTGATTATTAATTCTAAAAGATTGCTTGAACCCATCCAGAATGATAATCCTGAAACTGGCTGTCCGTTTATGAAGTGTCCTAAAAATCCAAAGTATGATGCAAATTTAGCGACGCCGACGCAGGCGCTGCTGCTAATTAAACATGGTGCTGCCGCATTTTCAACAATTCCCCCGAACACCTGAAGACTAACAATTAATGCTGCGGTTAAAATAACAGGAATATTAGAAGAGTAGAAAAAAGCAAGAGGCCATTTAACTGCATATCCTCTTAACTTTCCGTATGATAATGGAACTTCAACTTTCAGTGACTGAGTCCATGTTACAGCCATGAAAATAATAATTGTGACAATAATTGCGCCGAGTGCAGAAATTAATTCTGTCGGATATTTGTTTATCACTGATTGAATTATGACAAAAACTTTTCCCGGACATGCAGTGTTGTTAAAATCAAGAAGGCAATTCTGCCCTTGCTGGGTCATGAATTGGAATGCACTTGTAATTAATTGCCATGAAACTCCTGCCCCGATGAATAAACTTATTCCAGAACCAAAACCCCACTTGCTCATCAAGTCATCCATATAGAAAATTGCTAATCCTCCGAGGACCAACTGGAAAATCAACAGCGACGTAAATCCCGGCGCCGCCTGAAGTCCCTGCATCAGAACATAAATCATTGCTTCAAAAATTATAAAGAAGAATGTAAGTATTCTCTGAAGTCCCTGGAAAAATTTTCTTCCTTCAGGATTTGTTGTATCAATATTTATAATCCCGCTTCCGGTAAGCAATTGCAAAATCACCGACGCCATAACAATCGGACCAATACCAAGAGAGATTATACTTCCAAAATCTGTTCCAAGAATTATAGCAAGATATTTGAATTTTTCAAGAGCGTTGTTTGAAAGTCCGAAAAGCGGAACATTCGCCAAAATAAAAAACGAAACTAAAACTATCAGTGTCCATTTCAATTTTACATTGAAACTTAATTTCTTTTCTTCAGGACTTTTTACTTCCGGAATAAATTGAAATATACTTCTGAAATCCATTAAATAGTGAACAAAAAATAGTTTTTAAAGATTAGGATTATGTTTGTAAACTATTTTTTGACTTATTATTTTCTTGTTTTCTTTTTCTAAAAGAAAACTCATTTATTCCCCTCTTTTTTGACCGAACAATTCATTTTAGATTTAGGTCATTAACTTAGTTCTCCAAAGAAATTTTTCCTTATTCGGAGATTGGAAAAATTTCAATTAATTTGCGTAAGCAAGAAATTAGATTATTCCTTCGCCGTCTTTATAATTCGCCTCTTGTTCAATTTCTGAATAATCGTCACCAAAACAATTATCATGTTCATATTCTAATCTATCTGGAGAAGGAAATACTCCTGACCAATCTTCATCTGCGTCCAAGCAATCATCTCCGAGAGTAATATATCCTTCTGGGTCTAAACTAAAATATTCTTCCCTCATTTCTTTTGTGACTCCTTCAACTTTATCTACAACTCTTTCATCATCTCTTTTTATATCAGGAGAAGAAAATATTCTTTCCCAACCATTATCTTTTCTTAATATCTCAACCAATCCGCTAAAATATTCTGTTTTAATTTCTTCTAAGTCTTTTTTATATTCTTCCTGTTCTTGATAATCTTCATTAATAAGAAATCTTTCAAATTCTTTTTCTAAAGCTCTTTGATATTGTTTCATAAAATTATTTGGAAACTTTAATATTTAAGAATTTGTATCTAGAATAATATTAAAATAAAATTCTTTTATTTCTCGGCAGATGATGCCTTATTCTAAGCATTTCCATTAACTGAGAATTTAATTCCTCTTCTAAACTTAATTCATTTTGATAAAAATCTTCCTGCAAGTCATTGTCATGTTTCTCAATTTCTTTTTTACTAAAATAGTCAACATATAATAAATTTGGAGATTCAGAATCATTATCTCCTATTTCTTCTTCACCGCCATTTTCATAATCTTTTTCATTACGCCTTTTCCAAAAATAATAATCAGATTCTATTAATTTATCATTAAGATTTCCATAACCACTTTTGAACATTCTCCAAGAAATTTCTTTTTCCCATTCTTCTTTTGTTTTGTGCATTTCTTGATGCACCATTCTATTAAGTTCTTTTAAAGAAATCATTATTCTTCACTATCATCACTTTTTTCAAGAACAATTTCTCCGCCAGCCTTCTTGACTTTTTCAATTGCGGATTTTGAAGCTTGAAGAGCTTTGATAACTAATTTATGTTTCACGTCGTCGTTTCCAAGTATTTTATAATTCTCCAAATTAACTTCCCATTTCTCTCCAACTTTTTTCCCGTAAGTTTCAAGATTCTGTTCAATTGTCCAAAGGCTTATTCTTTTTCTTGTATCTCTTTTTGTTCCTCTGCTTGTAACTCCTTGCTTTCCGAAATAATCATTCCCATATAATTTTATTACAAGAGTTTTTTTCTGGTCTGCTCTTTTTCCTGTTCCTGACATTCCAACTCCACCTTTATGTCCAGCTTTCTTATGTTTCTTTCTTGCTCCCCAGCCATAACTACCTGCGCCTCTTCCGAGCATTCTTCCTGATTTTCTTCTCTTGTGTGTTTTTTTAGTTATCATTTTTAATTTCTATCTCCCTAAAATCTTTTACATTTTTAAAAACATCTTCAACTCTTAATGCAGATATTTCTTTTTCTCCAGTCATTTTTGAATATTGTTTAACGACGCGGGAATATTCTCTTTGATAATTTAAGGTATCTAATCCATGTTGGTCTGCTAACTTTAGATATTTCAAATAATTTTGATTCGCCATTTTTAATTTAGCAAGTTTTATAGGAGTTCTATCAACTAAAAACCAAAGACCAAATGCTATATTAACTTCTCTTAAAGAACCTTCTACCCTATCCAATATTTCTGATTCTCCAAATTCTGCTAAAGCTTCAATATTTTTTGTCATTATAACATCTTCTCCACTAATTCATTTATTTTCTTTCCGTGATTTCCTAAAACTCCTCTCTTAATATTTCCATTTTCTAAACTATAATGCTGTTTTGTATTCATTCCGCCTCTTGCTGGGTGCAATCTGAAAACCATCCTTCTTTCTTTAATTTGGCTTTTAGACGAATTAGCTAAAGGCTCTGCCTTTTGTCCTTTTTCAAATTTTGAATTTTTTGTTTCCTTAATTTGGCTTTTAGACGAATTAGTCAAAGTCTTTGTACTTTGCCTGAATTTCTTTCCTCTGACTTCAACTAATTTTTTATAAGTTTCAGCATCTAATTCTCCAAATGCAATAAAATCTTTTATGTCTTTTATCATTCCTAATTCAACTTCTGTAGGTTTATCCAAAACAATGCATGAATATTTTCTTGTAAGTCCGAGTCTTCTGAATGTTTCTCTTGTAGTTTCTCTGATTTTTACGTCTCCTGAAATTCTTATAACACAAATCATTTTGCTAATTCCTCCAAAATATTGTCATTATGTTTATCTTGTGTTAAATGGAAAGTAAGATTTGGAGAATTACCTAATATTTTTTTTAATTCACTTTCTTTTGCAAGAGGCATGCTAATAAATGTCCTTCTTTCGGGATTTTCTCCTAAATAATCTTTAACTTCTTTCCAAAATTCGTAATCTTCTAGTCTACTTCCGAATACCATTAAAGGAATATCATTTTTTTCAAGTTCAGATAAGTTTTTTACGAATACAATTTCTCTTCCAGTTTCCCCTTTGATTATGGCATAACAATTATCCAATCTTTTTTTAATTCCTTTACATTCATATACATATAGTTGTTTCATTTTTTATTCTCCTTGTTTGTTTTTCTTAAAGCATCAATTGTTGCTCTTGCAAGATTTGTTGTTGTTCCTTTTGTTCCGAAAGTTCTGCTGTAAACATCTTTTATTCCTGCGAGTTTCAATATTTTTTTCATTTCAGCAGCGACGACTAATCCGGTTCCCTGCGGTGCTGGAATTAAAGTTACTCTAACACTCCCTGATTTTCCTTCTACTTTGAATGGAATGCTGTGAAGTTCATTGCAGGCACAGTCAAAACTTGCGCATCCTCTGGTTACTTTTATAATTCCTAATTTTGCCTGTCTGATTGATTTGTCTCTTGCGGGCAGAGTTTCTTTTGCTCTTCCTCTTCCAATTCCAACATGTCCGTTTTCATCGCCGACAACTGCAAGAGTTGCGAAGGTTGCAACATTTCCTTCTTTTGTTTTTCTTTGAGTTTGTTTCCATGCTCTTCTTTTTCCTCCGCCGAATTTTCCCTTTGATTGTCCAATAAAAAGCAAATCAGAATGAACATTAAGCAATGAATCAACAATCTGCTCTTCCAAAATTTTTTTCTTGCTGTCAAGTATCTCGTTGATGTTTCTGATTTGCTTTGTCTTTACTTCTTTTCCAAGTTTTGTTTTAGGAACCCATGAAGCAAGTTTTTGTGCAGCTTCCCTGTCATTTTCTTTTTCTCTGTCAGTTCTTTTATCGACTACAATTTCTTTATTGATTTCCTGTTCAAGCAATTCCTGGCTGATTTCCTCTGCTGTTCGTTTTTTTTCTACCATTTTATTGTTTTCTTCTTTTATTTTTAATTATTTGAATAAATAATTCTCTCCGAATTTTATATTCAATAAAATTTCCCTTGCCATATGTTTCTTCAAATTCCCTTACCCTATGGTCATATTCCTTTAACATTTGGATTATATTTCCCATTTGATGTGGAAGAATTTCCTCTTTACCCAAAAAATTGTTCCTAATTTCATTTAACTTTTCAAGTTTCATCTGGTATTCTCTACCCTCATTAAATCCTTGTTTCATTCCTGCTAATACTAATTTGTCTTCTATCATTTTTTCTCCCGAACCTTTTTGTGTTCGTTTGAATGACTTTCTAAGTCATTCTCTATTTTTGATTTAATTTCTTTGAATGTTTTTGAAAAATCGGATTTCAAATGTTTTCCTGAAATTCTGTCTTCTTCAGGGAAATTTTCTTCTGGGCATTGTATCTTGACTCCAGCGTCGATAGTCCCTTTAATAAATGCGAATGCTTTATTTTTTCCGATAACTCTCATCATTCCTAAATCTAATATTGGAGTTTTCAATTTCTTTGCAATGATTTCTTTTCCAAGCAAAAATCCTGTTAAGTATGATGCAGTTATTGATTTCAAACTTCCCTCAAATTCTTTTGGCCAGCCATAGCTTTTCAAATTTTTTGAAGTTATTCCGATTTCAACTTTATCCTGTGCTTCTTTGCTTGTAACATATTGTGCAATTATGTATCTGTCTGTTTTTCTGAATGTAACTCTCGGAGCTCCGCTTTGAAGCAGATGCAATCTATTTGCATAATCAGTTCTTCCTTCTTGTCTTCTTCGTTTGAATAATTTTTGCATTCTCATTTTTTAACTCCAGCAATGTAATCTTTAAAGGTTGCGTTGCTCGCGAAATATTTATTTTTTATTTTGTTTCTCAAATCTTCGTTTTCTTTCTTTGTCAATTTTGTTTTTACCTTAGCAAGATGTTTTCTTAATTTTCTTGTAAGTGCGACATATTCCTGTTTTCTTTTGTTGACTTTTTTTCTTACATTTCCGACGCTTCTTTTTTTCTTTTTCTTCGTCGATGTTTTTCTTCCGCTGATATTTTTGATTATGATTGCTCCGTCTTTATACAAATCTCTTATGTCTTGTTTTGTAAGAGCTTCTTTTATTTCTTCTAATCTTGGTTCAAGGAATTTGATTCTCTTTTCTCCGACGCCCAATGCTCTTACTGCTAATGCTTTTTTCTTTTTTAAGTTCATTTTTTCTTTTCCTCCAATTTCTTTTCTTCTTTAGCTTCCTTTGCTTCTTTCTTTTCTTCTGCTTTTTCTTTTTTCTCTTCGACCTTTGTTTCTTTCTTTGTTAAAGTTGTTTTCTTTTGTTCTGCCTTATATTTTTGTTTCTTCTCAGATTTTTTCAAAAGTTTTTCAGCATTTAAATTTGAAATTTGAATTTTCTTTTCTTTTGCAATTTTTGCTATTTCTAATCTTTTCTTCATTCCGACATTTCCCAAAATTGCGATTTCACTTTTTCCTAATTTTAATAAGTCTTTAACGTTATTTACTAACACTGGAGTTTTTTCCTGAATAAGCCCGCTTGTTGTAGCGTCTTGTTTATATCCGATTTTTACTATTGCAGGATATCCTTTTCTTTCTCCTCTTGTCTTGCTGTGTCTTCCTTTAGGACTTCTCCAAACTTGCTTGTTTTTTCTTTTTCTTCCTAATCGTGATGCTTTGCTCCAGTTTCTTCGTAAAAATTTTAATCGTGGCATTTTATTTTTTAACTCCTTTAACTTTGTAAATTATATTTTCAATTCCTCTTACTACTCCTCTTGTTGCTCTTACAAATCCTTCGTGAGAATATCCCGAGATAATACTCAGCAATCCGTCTGTTGTGAGACATGTTCCTATAGCTATCATTCCGATATTTAATGCAATATCCTCGCTTTTTTCTGTAATGACTTTATATTCCGTCGCTATTCCTGCGATTGTCCAGCCTAAACCTAAAAGTGAATATATAGGATGTTTAACGCGACCTTCCATTAATCTGTCAGATAATCTATTTTCCATTTTACATTTCTTCTCCGCATTTATTTGTGATGAAAATTCCGTCCTGGAAAATTCTTCTATCTCTGTTTGTTATTCTTGTTACATTTTCAAAATTTGCCGCAGCTTGTCCCGCGATTTCTTTATCTGAAGCAGTAACTGTGATTATTTCCTTGTCAATTTTTACTTCTGCCCCTGCAGGTATTCTCACTTTTCTCGGAAATCTTTCACCAAGGAAGTTTTTTATCAAAGCTTCATTTCCTTTTACCTCAACAGTAATAGGGAAATGGCTGAAGCAGACTTTCAATTTGTATTCAAATTTTTCCTGAACTCCTTTTATCATATTTCTGATATGAGAAGCCGTTGTGTTGATGTTTCTTTTTTCGTTCTTTGATGCCTTTTTATTTCCAAGTATTATTTCATTTCCTTTTTTTTCAATTTTCATTTTTCCAAAATCAAATTCTCTCTCATTCATCTTGTCGCCTTTCTTGACAATAACCTTATCTCCGACTATGTTTGCTTCAACTCCCTCTGGGATTTCAACTTTTTTTACAATTTCTTTTTTCATTAGTAAAAATATGCAATCAAGCATCCTCCAATGTCTTCTTCTTTTGCTTCCTCGTGAGTTATCAGTCCCTTGTTCGTTGAGATTATCATTGTCCCGATTCCTCTTGCAGGAAGATATCTTCTCTCGTATTTTTCAATTCCGTCTTTCTTGACTGTGAATCTTGGCTTTATCGCTTTGCATTCTGAAATGTCCCCGATAGTTATCTCAACGCTTTTATTTTTTGAATCAATCTTGTATTTTTTTATTGCATCTTTCTGTTTCATTATTTTAAGAACTTCAATTAGCAAGTTTGAGATTTTTTTGACTTCTATTGTTTCTTCTCCTGCTCTCTTGGCATTTCTCATCATGTTAAGTGCATCTGCAACTATATCTTGTGACATTTTATTTTGCTACCTCTTTCAATAATCTATCTAATCTTGAAAATTCTGCTCTTGTCCAATCTCTGTGGTCATCTGAAAATATAACACTTGAACAAATATCCCCTCTGTCAATCACTCTTATTTCTCCACTTCCCCCAACACCAATAAAATTTGTATCAAATATTTCTGCTCTTCTTATTCCATTTCCATCATACTCTGCAAAAGTATGTAGTCCCATACCTTTTTCTGTTTTAAGATACTTGTAAGTATTCCCCTTAATGATATATTCTTTTCCAATTTCTAATTGTTTTTCTGTTTCCATTTTATGAATATTTGTTGAATCCGATTTCTGTTGCGATATCTCTGAAACAGTGTCGGCATAAATTTAATCCGTATGATTTTATGTGCGCTCCGAATCGACCGCATCTCTCACATTTCTTCGCCGCAATTCCTATTTTTCTATCTTTTGGTTTGTTGTGTTTAAGGAACTTTTCAAGTTTTGCGGGTTTGCTGTTCAATTGTTTCAATTGTTTTCTCCAATCACTTGCAGTCATTTTATTTTCCTACGAATTCTGTCTGGAAGTTGTCTTCCATAAATTTAATTATTTCATCTTTGCTGACTCTTTGTCTTGAAGGGATTTTTCCTTTCTTCGCTTTTCTCTGGCTGACTTTTCTTCCCATTCTTTTGAATACGACTGTTACATCAAGTCCGATAACTCCCAAATCTCTTTGGTATTCCATTCCCGGGATTTCAATGTATTCTTTTATTCCGAATGAAAAATTATTTTCACTGATTTGTTTTTTTCTTAATTTGTTTTCTATTGCAGACAACATTCTTTGAAGGAATCCGTTTGCATCTTTTCTTATTGTTACGACAGTTCCGACTTCTAATTTTGGTCTTACGCCGAAAGTTGGAATTCTTTTGTTCGATTTCATCTTAGCAGGTTTTCTTCCTGTAATCATTGCCAATAATTTTACTCCCTTTTCAAGTTGTTCTGCAGTTCCGCCAATGCTAAGAACTACTTTCTCAATTCTTATTTTTCTTGTTGGGTTTTCGTTGTTCATTCTATTACCATTAACTGATTTATTAAAATATTAATTTCCTTATCGCCGACTTTAATCTTAGCCATTTTTTCTTCTAAATTTAACTGCACAATTTCCCCTTTCTTTCCAATGTGCTTTCCCGAGAAAACAACTGCTTTAGTTTTTTCTTTTAATGGGAGGCATTTTTCTATTTTTCCTTCTTTAAGGTTGATTAAAACTGAATCATTTGTGTTGCATTTTATATCTGAAAGGAAGTTTCTTCCGTCGCTGAGATTCAATTGTGTTTTCTTTCCTTTCAATGTTTTTTTATTTATGATCTTAGCAATTTTTTTGCCCGCTTCATTTTCTTTTATTTCATCAAGATAGAATTTTCCTGATTCAGATAATTCTAATCTGTAATATTTTTTTAGGGGAATAATGCTCAATGTATCAAATAAGAGCATATTATTTTTATCATCTTTCACAATTCTTTCATTTGCTAAAACTTGCCTTGAATGAATTATTCTCTGTGCTTCTCTTCTTGTCTGAGCTAATTTAGTCATTTCCCTTAACACAATAAGTATCGGAACTCCGTCGTTGATGCTGAATTTCGGTCTGACTATGTAAGCTGTTCCTTTTCTTTCAATAGCCCATTTCTTCGACGAACTCTCTCTTCTCAAATGTCCTGCCATTATTCTTTGCCTCCGTTTAATTTATTTTTCATCTTTCTAATTTTTCCAAAAATATAACTTGTTGTATCAGATAAATAGTTTGGTAAATATCCCATTTTCCCTGAAATTAAATCTGCCCCGCCATCAGCAACTAAAAATCCTCCGCCGATATATCCTACAATTGCTGCATCTTTTATTTCGGGAATAAGTGCAAACATTCCAATCAATACTGCTCCTGCTCCTGCTAAAGTTTCCAACCCCCCACTTACCCTTGCCTCATGTTTTTCATATTCCATTATGCTTACTTTTCTTTTTCCGATTTTCATTTCTTTTCCTCCACTTTCTTTTCTGTTTTTGATTCTGTTTTATTTTGTTTCATACGTTTTTTGTCATCTAAATTTAATTCTATAAACTGTAAGTTTGAAGGGCGCATTTTAATGTTTGCTTTGCTTCCGTCCTGTTTCTTTACTGTGATTCCTTCAATTATAACTTTTGAAATTTTTGTGAAAACTTCAGTTATTTTTCCTGTTTTGTTTTTGAATTTTCCTCTCATGACTTTTACGCTGTCGCCTTTTCTCACGACGATATTTCTTCTGCTGAATTTTTTTCTCAATTCTTTTGATAAGTTTACACTTAGCATTTTTCTTTTCAAATGCATCGGAGCATTAGCTGCGTATTTTCTTTGTTTTCTCGGCTGTGTGCTCGCCTTCCAATGTTTGCTGAATTTATTTTTCATTTTTTTAATATACACTTGCAGCGATTTTAGCTACTGATGACCATCGCTCCAAAACCTCCCTTGCAACTACTCCTTTAATCTGAGTTCCTTTTGGATTTCCTTTTTCATCTTTTAATAGAGCAACAGCGTTGTCCTCGAATGCAACTCTTTCTCCGTTTAATCTTCTGTAAGGTTTTCTTTGTCTGACAATAATCGCGTCGAAAACTTTTCCTTTCATATCAGGTAGTCCTTTTCTTACGCTGACTTTTACCCAATCTGCAATCTTTGCATATTGCTGTCTTCCCTTTGTGCTTTTTCCTCTCTTGACTCCGACTAATTTGACAATTTTTGCTCCGCTATTGTCAGCAGCAACCATAATTGCGCCGATGTTCAATCCTCGTGATACTCTTGCTGATATTGCTTTCATTGTTCAAGTTCCTCCATAATTTTTTCTCCATAAGTTCTCATTGATATTCTTCTTCCTTCAACAAATGAATAATTTCCATCATCTTCTTCCGCAGTAAAATTTTCAATTGGGATAAATTCTTCATTTCTATTAGGTTTGTTATATTTTCTTCTTTCTTTTTCTAATTCTTTTGGGGTCATTGTTGATTTATTCTCAAAATAGTTTAATGAATGTGTTCTCATTTTATCTTTCTCCTACGTTTTTCAATTTTTTAATTACAACGAAATGTATAATCTTGCTTATCGGACGGCATTCCTGAATTCTTATCAAATCTCCGACGTTGATTTCATTAATCATGCACTTTGAAAGATGTGCGTGAATTTTTGTTTTTGATCTTAAGTATCTTTCATATTTTTTTACGTAAATCATTCTTTCAAATTCAATTGTGATTCTTGTTGGGAATTTTTTTGTAACTCTTCCTTCAAAGATTCTTCCTCTAGCTTTCAATCTTCCGTGAATATGACATCTTACATCATCACAGATAGTGTTGCCTTTTTCTTTTTGAGGCTGTTTCTTTTCTTTAATTTGGCTTTCGGACGAATTAGCTAAAGGCTCTTCTGCCTTTTGTCCTATTTTTTTCTTTGTTGTTTTTTCCATTTTTTTTGTCTTCTTATTTTTCTGTTTTCTTTTACAGTGCAGCTTTTCTTTTTTGAAAAGAAAAACCCATTAATCTATTGTCTCTGGGTTGAAGCCGAGTTTGACGAGGGCTTCTTTTATTTTCTTTCTGTGATCGCCCTGAAGTTCAATCTCGTTTTCCCTGAAAGTTCCTCCGCAAGCGAGCTCGTTTTTCAGAGCCTTTGCGGTTTCTTTCACGTTGACTTCATTTAGTCCGCTCACAATCGTGACGTACTTTCCGTACCTTTTCTTCTCGGCCGTCACTTTTATGTTTTCCGAACCTTTTGCGATATTCTCACACACACATGCTTGCTTAGGCAAGCCGCATTTTGGACATATTTCCATGTTTATTTATGATTCTCAACTTTCGAATTTTTATTTTCTTTGCTGAGTGTTAATATTCTTGCGATTGTTTTTTTTATTTCCTTTGATTTTGCGCTTCCTTTCTGCGCATTTCCTTTTGACTTTACAAGTTCAAACCTTAATTCTTCTATTTTTTTCATTTTCTCTTCGCTGTTCATCTTAGTTATATCTTTTGTTTTTAGTCTAGTCATTTTGTTTTTACCTTTTTCTTGCTTTTCTTTTCTTCAACTTGATTTTCAACTTCAACTGAATTCATTTTTAATTTCTGAATAATCTCATTGTCTAACACTAATTTGTCTGTTAAGATTGCATAAGGAGAAAGTATGCTGACTTTTACTCCGACTGTTCCTGGACGTGTTTGCGCAACCGCTTTTGCCCTGTCTACTACTTTAGCACTGTCTCCGATTTTCTTTAAATATCCTTGCGAAAATCTCCAGCTCTTTGCTCTTGAACTTGGAAGTTTTCCTCCCAAAACAATTTCAGCCCCTAAAGCTCCGGCATTCATTATTCTCTGAAGATTTTTGTAAGCAATAACTTTGAATTTTAAAGGTCCAAGCCTTTCCAAACCTAAAGCAATCTCGTCGGCAATTGTCTGCGCGTCAAATTCTGGCTTTGTGATTTCTTCAATTTCTATTCTTGGATTTTCAAGTTTGAAATTTGTTCTAAGCAAATTTGTAAGCTCTTCAATTTTTTCTCCCCTCTTACCGATGATAAGTCCTGGCTTGTTTGTCGAGATAATTACTTTTTCTCCGATAGGAGTATATTCTATTCTTATTCTGCTGATTTTTCCTTTTCCAAGTGTGCTCTTGACATATTCCTTGATAGCAAATTCATCTTTCTTGAACTTTACGCTTTTTCTTTCTTCCACTTTAATTTCTTCCTCCTAAATTAAAGTGCTGAAAAATTGAAAATTTTTCTTCCATTATGAAATTTTTTTCTCTGTTCATTTTTTATTTTTAACTTTCAATTTATTTTTCTCCACAACTTTTATGTGAATGTGAGTTCTTTTTCTTTTGACTCTTCCAAATCTTCCGTATGGGCGTGAAGCTCGGTTTGGAATTGCCTCGACGATAACTGCTTCTTCAATTCCGTTGACATTTGCATTTGCCTGAAGATTTTTCAGCATTTTTATGAAATATCCGACGGGCTTTGTCATGTATCTTCCAGCCATCATTCCTTTTCCTTTTCTGTGAGGAACTTCGCCTTTCATTGGAATTGCTTTCTTGAATTTTGAAACTAAATCCAAATCAACAAGTGCTCTCTCTATTGTTTTATTTTTTACAAATTTGCATATTGCAACTGAATCTTTTGTTGAAATCGGAAGTGAAATTCCCTCGACGCTTGCTTCATCTCTTTTCACTTTTTGAATTTGTTTTTTCTCGGTTTTCTTTTCTTCCTTTTTTTCTTCAACAGCAGGTTCTACTTTTTTTTCTTCCTTTTTATTTTCAGCGAGGTCAATTTTCTGTTCTGCATTTTCTTGCTTCTGCATTGCTTTGCTTGTTCTCTGTTGCTGATTGTAATTTTTTTCTGTCATTTTATTTATTTTTTAGACTTAGACCCTTTTGTTGATCCAACTCCGGCTCCTCCGTGTTTAACTTTTGATCTTGTTGGAGCAAATTCTCCTAATCTGTGTCCAAGCATTTCTTTCATAATTTCAACAGGAGTAAATTCATGCCCGTTGTAAATTTGTATTTTCATTCCAGTTAACTGAGGAACAATTATCATGTCTCTCAAATGAGTTTTAATCGCCTTGTTCTTCTCAACTTTTTTCTTTGCTCTGCTGACAAAATTTTCAATGTCTTGGAATTGTCTAAGCGCAGCTCTTCTCTGTCGAGATTTCAAATATTTCGCAAATTCACGAACATCTAAAGCTTTCAGCTCTTCAATCGTTTTTCCTCTGAATGAAAATTGTTTTTTTGTTGATTCTATTGCCATTTTATTATTAAGCTATTGCCATTTGTTTATTTATTAAATCTATAACTTCATATCCATGTTCAGATAATTGCTGTTTAAATGGATGATAATTCTCTAAATTTGTAGTAAGTAAAACTCTCATAGGAGTAATCCAATTAGTCCCATTTCTCCATTTACCTAAATGTTCGCTCATTGTTAATCCCAATTCTACTCTATCTTGAGTATGCTCTAAAGCTAGTTTTTCTATAGCATCCATATCTATTATTCTGATATCTTTATCATTATTTTTACCGATTAAAAATTTATATTCCATTTTATTTCTTCTTCTTACCTGTTCTTCTTGGCCTGATTAATCCGACTCTTGCTCCAGCAGGTGCGTTTCTCTTCGCAATCTTGCTCTTGATTCTCTTTCCTCTACCAGAACCGAAAGGATGATCGATAACGTTCATCTTTACTGCGGATGTTCTCGGCCACAATTTATTTCTTGTTTTTTTGATATAAAAACTCTTACCTGCCTTTACAATCGGCTTGTCTAATCTTCCGCTTCCTGCAATTGTTCCAATTATTGCTCTGCATTTTCCATTGAATTCTTTTTCTTTCTTCGAAGGCATTAATACAAATACTTTGTCTCCCATTATTCTTGTTACAATAGCATAACTTCCGCCTGTCTTTATGAAAATTCCGCCGTCGCCAGGCCGTGATTCAATGTCGTAAATTTGGGTTTTGATTGGTATGTCTTTTAACTGCATAATATTTCCGTCCTTTATTTCTTTTCCACCAAAATTTATTTTTTGTCCCTCAATCATTCCTTTGCATGCTGGGATGAAAAAAACTCCCTTGTCATATTTTATTTTTGCAAGAGGAGCAAAATGTCCCGAAGTGTTGAATAAACTTAATACAATTCCTTCTCCGATTAATTCTCTTGGATATTGAAGTTTAATTCGGAATGCGCTTCTTCTTGCTCTATAAGAAAAGCTTCCGTGCCCTCGTGCCTGAACAATTATTCTTTTTCCCATATTATAATCCTACCTCTGATAAGTATTTATTTAACGATTCATAACCCATTTCTCCAGGAAGGAATTTGTCAGTTTCACATTTATCAAACATTCCGTCTCTGAAAAAATATTGTTCACAAATTATTGCATCTCCAACCCTCTCATGTGCCCAAATACTTTCTGCAATTCTCCCAAACGTATCAACAATGTTAGCTAATCCTTCCATTATATTAATCCTAATTTCGTTGCTACATCAATAGCAGGAAATTCTTTTTTTAATTTTACATAAATATATTTTTTGTTTCCATGAGTAAGAGTTCTCAAACTCGCAACTTTAACTTTGAACATAGTTTCAATTTCATGTTTTATTTCTGTTTTTGTTTTTTCTTTTTCAGTTTCAAATGTAAGCATATTCTGGCTTTCAATCGACATAACTGCTTTTTCAGTTACAAGAGGTTTCATCATTTTCTATATTCGCCTCCACTAATTTGACATAACTTTTCAACTGTTGAAAGTAATTCAGGATTATTATCTATCCTGATATGTCTGCACATATCTCCAGTTGCATATGCCAATTCTTCACTTTCTTTTCTGTATTTATCACAATAATTTTTTGCCCATGCTATTGCTCCTGCACTTGCTATCGCCCCGATTGTTCCACATACAATTAAAGGTGTAACATAATCATTTAAATTCATTTTATTCTCTCCCCCAAATTTTTAATTGCTTCTTCAGTATAAATTGTAAGTCTTCCAACTCCGCCTTCAGCCAAGTCAGTTACATTCAATCCTTTTGCATTTTTAACGTCGACAATTCCGTTTTTTGTTTTTTCGCTGTTTCCAATAACAAAAAGAATTCCTGCAGTTCTCTTGTATTTTCTTCCTCTTCCTTTTCCTTTCCCGCTTCTTACTTTCTTTTTCTTCAATGTAACTTCAAACAAGCTTTCTCCTAAAATTTTCTTAAGACTTGAAATTAATTCTTTTGTTTTCAATGAAAGTATTTTTGATTCAACAACAATCGGCAATTCAGAAATTTTCTTTCCGTTTAATGTTTCGTATTTTGCTGAAACCATTTTTTCATTTGCTGTTGCGCTTAATGCAGATCTCAATGCGGCTTCCATTTCTTTCTTGTTTATTTTTCTAGTATTAATCATAGAATCAACTTTTGGGGGATGAGCTCTTCTTCCGCCTCGAGCATTTGGAATTTCCGCTCCAATCCAATTAAATTGACTTCCTCTTCTTGACATTATTTTTCTCGGAACTCTTGAGATTCCCTTTCCCTGCATTGTCTTCCACACATTTCTTGTGTGTTGAATATTTCCGCTGGCAGAATTTTGTTTTCCCGCAACAGGAGAAGGTCCGTAAGGTTGCTTCATCTTTGTCGCTTCCAAAACTTTTGCAACAATATCTTCTCTTATTTTTTCGGAGAAAAAATCTGGCAATTCAATGCTTCCTTTTTCTTTTCCATTAATATCTAAAATTTTTGTTTTCATCTTAATTATGTTCTCCCCCCATTATATTTTTTCATGTTTCTTATAAAAGTCGGACTTCTTACTATTTCTTCCATCTCCGCCATATATGCATCGAAATTCATTCCATTTGAGCTAAATAACTCTCTAACTGCCCATTCATATTCCTTACGAGCCCTTTCTTCTTCGGGTTTGCATTCTTCCAGAGTGTCTATTTTATAAGTTCCATCCAAGTCTGATTTAACAATCATATTTTTCATCTTAGTTCTATAACCTCATAATTTTTTTTCTTTTGTTTTTTAGTTGCTCTTAAAGCATTAGTAATTATTAATTGTCTTTTAGCGGGCCCCTGAATGCTTCCTGTTAAAATTGCATAATCTGTTTTTATGTCTCCGAAATTTTTTATTCCGACGAATTTTTTCTCTGCTTTTCCTAACTCAATAATTTTGCTGTTGTAAGTAACTCTTGTGAACATTCCGAGCTGTCCTGCCATTGGTGCCCTGAAAGTTGTTCTCTTAGGATGGAAAGAACCCAAAGCTCCAGGACGTCTCTGTCCCTTTTCAGACTTGTGTGCTTTAAGTGTGATTCCAAATCTTTTAACTGGTCCCTGCAATCCTTTTCCGATTGTAAGCCCTCTTGTATCAACCAAATTTCCTTTTTCAAAAATATTTGAGACTAAAATTTCTTTTCCTAAATTTTCCTTGACAAATTTTATTTTGTCTTCATAACTTCCACCAAGAGCAATTTCACTTAAGTCAGGAGTTTTCTTTATGTTTGTTTTCTTGACAACAGAATAGCACAATAATCTAACATCTTCATAGTCTCCGCTTAAATCTTCTTTTTTGTTTGTCTTGGGCAATCTTATTTTTCCCTTTAATTCCTTGTCCAAATTTTCAGCAAGAACATCTTTGGCAACTTTCCCGTTTTTGTAAAATCTTACAGAGAATATTTTCATTGAAGGACATTCAACAATTGTTACAGGAACAACAATTTTCTTTCCTTTAGTCATTGAATCGGGAGTCTCGTCCTTAACATATGCAGAAGCCATTCCTGCCTTGTAGCAGATAAATCCCTGAAGTTTTGTAGAATCTGATTTTATTGCTTTCCAGTTCGGACTAGGCAAAATCTTTCTTGCCCTTTTTCTGGGCCAATACTGTAAGCTTCCTCTTCGAGGTGCATTTGGTGGTGCCATTTTTGTTTGTTATATTTGTCAATAGCGGATATCATTTTACTAACCCTGGATAAAATATTTAGAAAAAAGAGGTTTTTAAATGTTTCGGGAGTGTTAAGTGCATAATCAAACTTAACATCTTAACACTTTTTTTTACCTTGACGATTTTTGGACAATTACTGCCTTTAGCCCTTAAAATACTCAGATTTGGAAACCTATACCTGTTTTCCAAATGTAAATTCATGTTAAGTTACAGGTTTACTTAACAGGGAGAGATTCGGATAATTTAATTGAACTCAATTTCAAAACAACATATTTTTAAAGATTATTTCATTATTTTTTTAATGAAAGAGAGATTATTATTAAAGTCGATAATCGTAGCTTTTATTAATGCTTTTCTAATTTATTTATTCTTTGGATTTTTTGCCGCATGTCAAGGAAGTAATGTACGAGGAGTTATAACAAGTTCTTGTCAGGTTTCAGGTAATTTCCCCTTGGTGTTAGGAATTTTTGTTTTGATTATGACATTTATCACTTCATTAATCTTTTTTGTGCTTAAAATCAGTAAACGAAAATAAATTAATCAACTCTAACTCTCTATTGAACTTTTCATATACAATTTTCTTAGAACTTCTTTGGTACTTAGAAAAAATAAAATGATTTGATTTAATGTTATTAAATAAAGAAAACCGATTAATAATATCTAAGGGGATAAATGAAACAATTAGAATCAATACCAAAAATATCAAACCACTACTTAAGATAAAGAAAAATTGACTTAGAAAATAAAAGAGATTATTTTCTTTTTTTAAAATTATATAAATTGATGAAGAGAATATAAATGCAAAAAGAAAATAGATAGTATAAACCAAAAAATTTATCCCCCAGAATGACCAATTATTAACTCCATAAGTGGTTAGTTTAACATTCGGAAAAGTGGAAATTAAAGTAAAAATAAAAATTATATAAAAGATTGATATTTCTATCTGCAGATTTATCTTTTCTTTTTTATCCATTCTTACGCTTCCAATCCAATCTCTTCTGTTGTTTCCTTCCCATCTATAATTGCTCGACAGATTATCTTTCCCTCCGACATTTTTCCTAAATGTCGCATGCAAGAAATTCTTAAGCCTCTAATTGAATTTCTTCTTTCGTCTCTTTCCCGTCGATTATAGCTCTTCTAAGAATTTTTCCTTTTCTCAAAGATTTCTCTCTAACTACTGCAAAATCCTTTTCCTCTTTTAATGAATTGGGAATTACAATTGATTCAATTATAAAATCATGATAAATTTCTGCCAATTTGAAATCATTAGTTTCCCATACGAAATCTTTTGCGATTTTTTCATCGGTAGTAATTAGCTTGCAAAAATCAGGAGCAGGCGCTTCGTCCTTGTTTTTCGGCTTAGCGGATTTCGGAGCCTTTGCCTTTATTTTCAAAACCTCTTCTCCAGAACTAAAACTCAAAGCAAAAAAAACTTTCGGGAATTTTTCAAGCATTTCCAAAATTTCCTTCCCGCTCATGTCCCTTTCAATGCCGTATTGCTTTATTCCCATAAATTGCTTTCTCGTGTTAAAATCAATTTGCTTCCCTAAATCCAAAGTAGAAATTATTGCGCCAGTAACTTTTGTTTTATTGCTCCCTAATTTCTCTGCAATCAATCTGACTAATTCATTTGCAAATTCCGCAGTTGTTGAAATTGTTATTTTATCTTTTACTTTCTTGACCTTTACTATTGCTCTGTTTGGGAATTCTCCTCTGCTAAATTTCTGAAATTGCAAATGCACCTCTTCATCTATTTTTTTATCAAACACTTTTTTTATAAAATTCATAACTATGAAAACTTTTTTTGATTTATAAATTTAATCATAAAACGATATTGTAAAATAAGCGTCACGTTTATATACTAAATCATCTTTGCACTT
>CAYIHY010000002.1:0-65965 GCA_964363345.1 Candidatus Woesearchaeota archaeon
TAATTCTAAATCATTTATACTTACTTTAGTCATGACTTAATAGTTACAACTCTATTTAAAAATATTTCTATTTCTTTAAATTTGTATTCGCTCCAAAGTCGCTCACTTATTGATGACTCAAAATCTGCCTTCGGACAAGATTTTTCGCTAAAGAGATAATTATTCCCGCAAATTTTTTTAAGTTGAACAATTTATTTTGGGTTTTACGCATTAACTTTTTTCTTAGCGAAGAAATCTACTGAAAGCGATTTCGTAGCAGTTAAATTTTGGTTAACAAGAATTGTAAGCGAGGCGAAGCCGAGCGTATATTCTTACTTTTATTTCTTCTTTTTCAATTTAATTGCTTTTAATACAACAAACATAATAAGAGAAAAAAAGAATCCTACTAAAGAAAATAAACCAACAACGGGATTATTTGAAACTGAATTATCTATCACAAAACCGCTAAGTGAAATTTTAGTTAACAAAAAAATAAATCCAAATCCAATTAAGATTAAACTAACATTTTTTTCGAGATTATTTTCTTTCTTTTCATACCTTAAAGTTTTTTTATCAAACCTGTAACCTCTTGCAGGGTGAAATCTAATTCCCCATCCTGCAAATTTTAATGTGTCTTCTAAGGTAGATAATATTTCAGATGTTTCTTTAGAATTATCAAGAGTCTCCTTGTAAATATTAATCGCCAGATCATTTTCTTCTGTTCCAGAAAAATAATCCCTATTACTCGATTCAGAATCTTTATTATATTTAAAAACCATAGTAGAACCGATTACCTTCCCAATATCGTTTCTTACTGCTATTGCCATAGTTCTTTGACTAAACTGATTATTAAATCCAGATAAGTCTACTGAGCTAGGGATAGCAGATCCATAAAATTTTCCGGGATGAGTATGTAGATGTAAATAATTTCCCCCTCCTCTACTAATTGTTTCATTTATTTTTTCTAAATTAGACTTCGCCCCAGTTAGAGTAGAATTTTTGGTATTGGGTATTAGTTCTTCTCTTGTGAATTTAGTATAACTATGTTCAACTTCAGGAGATTCAGATTCAATTATTTCTCTATTTGATTTTCTTTTTTTCATTTTGTCTTTTTTTCTATTTCTATTAATCTATTTATTTTCGAAATTCTTTCTTTTCCGGTTATTCCACATTTTAAAAAATCAGCCTGAAATCCAAAAGCCAAGTCAGCAAGAATTGATTCTTCTGTTTCTCCGCTTCTATGCGAGAAAACAATTTTAATATTATTTTTTTTCGCAAGTTCGCAGACCGCTTTCACTTCAACAAGAGAACCGATTTGATTGGGTTTTACAATTATTGCATTTATACTTTTCATCTTGATTGCTTTCTCCAATCTTTTCAAATTTGTCGTGGTCAAATCATCTCCAACAATTAATCTGTCGGGAAATTTTTTCAGCAATCTGGCAAAACTCTCAAAATCATTTTCATCGAACGGGTCTTCAATGTAGTAAAGATTAAAATTTTTTATAAGATTGCTTAAATATTCAAACTGCTCTTCAACACTTCTCTTGAATTTTGGATTTTGATAATCATAACTTTTTCTTTTGTAAAAACCTGAACTTGCAGCGTCAATTCCAACAGGAACTTTCATATTTTTTAAAATATCTAAAACTTCTTTGTCAGTCAAGGAAGTCATCCACGCGTCCTCGTCATTTCTCTGCCCGTTAAATTTTCTGTCTTCTTTTTCCAAAATTATTTCAACTTCTTTTTTTATCTTTTTGCTAAGTTCAAAAGATTTTTCTACAGTTTTTTCATTCGGGATTAATTCAAATTCCTGAAAATCTGGTTTCCTTTCTCCTGCAGAATGTTTTCCCCCGCCGATGCAGTTGCCGACAAGTCGCGGAAATTTTTTCCCGCTTGTATTGATTAGCTCCCAGACTTCTTTTTTGTTTTCGCTCGCCAGAGCTTTCAAAATTGCAGATTCCAATGCGAAGACAGAATTAGCGCCGATTTGCTTGTCAGCGATGTCTTCAATCTTTCTCAAATCATCAAATTTTTCAATAATCTCGTCGGAAAAATAGTCCGCAAGCTGTTTTATTGTCTTGATATCTCCTTCAAGATTTTTATTGTAAGATTTAGCTTCATATTTCCCTGTTGATTTCCCGTTCGGAGCAGAAGCAGAAAATTCCCCCGCATTTGTTTTGATTGAAACAAGAATTGTTTTTTCCTTTCGGGAATCTAAAATTGCTTTTGCAGAAACCTCTCTTATTTTCATTTTAATGAAAATCTCCCGTTTTCGTAATTTTCATATATAAGAAAATGAATTAAGATTAATAAATGTTAAGAAAAGGAAATTATTAGATTGGAATTATTCCCCTTGTTATATTCCCCACAATTAAAACAATATCCAATTGGGTCAGGATGTTTTATATCTAACCTAATAAATATTCCCTTATTTTCTTTTACTTGAGTATAATTTACATGATAAATATAAGCATTATTCCCCTGGCATACATCACAAATGCACTCATTACCTTTTTTGGGAGTAGTTAACCAAACTTCAGTTATAGAAGGGTCTTCCATAAACTTTTCAATAAGATTTTTTTTAACAAATTCAAATCTTTCTTGTATTCTCTTCTTCCTATCTTTTTCTGAGACAGAATTAGCTCTTTGTAATAATTCATATCTTCTTAATGAAACTTCGATTTTTTTTGGGTCTAAACCAAAATATCCACTTGCAACTAAGGATTTACAAGTTTCTCTAACATCTGCTTCTGTCTTTCCATCTTTCAGAATCTTGGTAACTAATTCTTCTTCTAGTGACATCACTTAATAGTTACAGCGTATTTTAAAAACGTTTCTATTAAGAAAAATAATAAATTGGGTTAGGTTTCACAAAGCTTGTTTAATTCTTGCAAACTCATTTTTCTTTTCCCATTCTTCTCAAAATGATTATCTGAAATAGAAATTATTTTTTTGATATAATCTGTTTCTCGTTTAATTTTTGGCACATCAAGTAATTTACTACTCATTTTAAGAATCACTCGCTTTCACTTTCGCTAACATCTTCTTCATTAGCTTCGTCATCAGGAGTTGCAAGTTCCATTATCTCTCCGCCCTCGGCGATTTCTGATTCTTCTGTTGCTTCTTTTTCCTGAACATTCTGATCAGAAATTTTTCTTTCAACAACTCTTTTCAATCTTTCATCTCTCTTTTCAGGGAAAGGTCTTTTTATTGAAATCGGAAGAATCTCAGAATTCAATTCAACTTCAGCGATTTTAAGAGCGTCATAATTTATTTTTTCCAAATCTTCTTTTTCTATTTTAATAAGCAAAGGAGCATTCATAGAAATCTGCAGAGCTCTTGCTCCAAGAATTCTTGCTCGTTCGTATTTTGTAAATTTATCTAACATTTAATCCTCTTCATCTCCGTCGAATGTTGTTAATCTCATTTTATTTTCTCCAATTGTTTAGCGATTTCACTCTCTGTCTTCTCAACTAAGTCGAGAACTTTATTAAACTCTTCTATTGTCAGCTCTTTCGAATTTCCTTTCTGCATTGAATGAACTGTTCCATTTGAACTGCAGATTGTGACTCTTGTTTCGCTGATATCTTCTTCTTCTTTTGTCGGGTCGACTATTAAATTATTTCCTATTTTGTGAATAGTAAGAGAAACCGGAATTTCTTTTTCTAATGAAATCTTTTTATCAGTCCATTCGCCGAATTTTGTTTTTCCTGTCTCTTTATTGAACCCTGGAATTTTTGCATTTTTCAAAGCAGCAACTGCGCCGATTCCAGCAGCGTCCATTAGGTTTCCGTCGTCGTTTATAGTGTAAATGTCAATCATTACAGTCCAGACTTTTTTACCTTCCTCAATGCACAATTTTTTCAAATCAATATAATGACTTTCTCTGATTCCTCTGTCAATAACTCTTGCCAATTCCAAAGAATCAAATGGCTGAGGCCCTAAATCTAATCTTGGAGAACTCATTGTCAAAAATTCTGCAGTAACCATTAAATTTCCTTGGTCTCTTGAATCTGCATAAGGTTCTGAAACATCCATCTTAATTCCAACGATAACTTCTGTTTTTCCCAATCTGACTCTCGCGCTCCCCTCAGCATTTTTTGAAACTCCTGTTTCGATTGTTAAATTTCTGAACTCATCAAGTTTTCTTCCGTCGAATCTTTTTCCTTGATTCATATATTCCTCAATTCTTTCTGCGGTTAAGTTTGGGGTTATCATTTTTTACTCCGTTCTAATTTTGTTTCTAATCCAAAAGTTTTAGTAGAACAATCTTCGCATAATTGTCCAGCTCCTTCTACATAGTCATATCTTGCATCAATCGGAGTATTTATTGGATATCTTGTTTGTTTTCCACAACTAACACATAAATCATATCCATTCTTGCTATTTGTTCCAGTTATCATTTCCATTTTATTTTTCTTCTCCTATTTCCTTTAAAGCTTTTTCTTGAGCATCATGAATTTCTTTGTAAGCTCCTTTTGCAAGTTCAATAGCTTCTCTTAGTTGTTTAGTTGAAATTTTTCCATCTAACTGAATATGGCTGATTTTTCCGTCGCCAGTTAATGTTATTGGAATGTCTGTTGGTCCTTCTCCTTCTTCCCAGTCTTCTTCTGCTTTAATCAAATCAGTCACTAATTGCTTGTCTAATTTTCCGATTGAAACGCTCGATACTAAACTCTTCATTGGAATTCCTGCCTGAGCCAAAGCCATTGCAGCAGCGTTGATTCCTGCGCATCTTGTCGACGCGTTTGCCTGAAGAACATTAATATGAACATCAACAACTTGTCCTGCAAATTCATCAATCATTACGACAGGTTGCAAAGCCCATTCTGTTATTTTAGAAATTTCCTGACTTCTTCTCGACGGCCCAGGTCTAATTCTTTCTGTAACTGAAAAGCTCATCATATTGTAAGTGCATCTCAATGTTCCTCTTTCTGGATTTTGTGAATGTTGTGGATGCATTTTTTTAGGTCCGTAAACTGCAGCGATTGCAATTGTGTCTCCGAATCCAAACATCGCGCTTCCATCAGCATTTGGAACAACTCCGATTTTTGCAGTGATTTTTCTAAGTTCGTTTACTTTTCTTCCGTCTGGTCTTTTGAATTCTGTCATTTTTTATTCTCCTTGTTTTCTTCAAACCAAACTTTCATTTCGTCTGTTAATCCTGACATTGTCGAATTTTCAGCGACGTGGAAAATTGCTTTTTTTGCAAATAATTCATCTTCAACTTTGCTTCCGCCAATCCAGATTAATCCGTTTTGTCCGACAGTGATTCTGCATTTTGATTCGTCTTTTATCAGCGAAATCATGCTTCCTTCTTTGCCGATAACTCTCGGAACTTTGTTTGGATTTACATTTATAATTATTCCTTTTTCTAATCTTCCTAATTCTTTCATTGCAATTGTCAAATCAATTCCTCTTCCGCCGATAGAATAAATTTTCGCAGCAACCATGTCGCCGATATCAAGCACAGATCTTAAATCATCTTTGTTGACATATCTTGGAACTTCCATAATTGATAAGAAAGCATTTTCAGCAGTGTTGATGTCAATGAGCCATCCATTTCCAAGAACATTATCAACTTTCCCGATAACAACATTCCCTCTTCGTGGAAGATAAACTCCAGACAAAGGAATTACTTTAACAAGTTTTTTTGTTTCTTCTGCTAATCCATATCTCACCGCGACGATTTCATCTCCGTGTTTTTCTGTTCCTTCACCAGGCAAAAAATCTTCGCCTTTGAATATAACTTCTCCAGGTATTACAATTTGTCTTTCTGTCATTTTAACACATACCATCCTCTTCTGTTTTTCCCTCAAGCCCTTTTAATTTTTCTGAATTATCAAATAGTTCATTAATTTTTTTACAAAGCAATAGCACATTAGAATATTTTGATTCTACATAATTATACATTCCCATTAATTCTGCATGAGATAAATAAAGTTTTATTTCAGGATGTTCTACAAAAAAAGAAAATGCTTCATCATATTTTTTTTCATTTATTAAAGGGCGAACTTCATCGTTGTAAACTCTTCTTAATTCGTGTTCTCTTAATGTTTCATTATCTCTTACTTGTGTATCCATTTCCATTTTATTCCTTTAATTTAAAACTCCCGTTTTATATTCCATGAATGAAATTTCCTGTTTCATTCTTTTATCTCCTCGGTAACTGTAGCTCCGTGTGTTGCTGAATTAAGTTTGTCATAAAAGTCCATAATCATTCCTGCTGGAACGCTCACGACGACTTCCAAGCTCCCGTCATTCATCCAGTTCTCGGTCTCTTTATACAAATTTATCAGGTTATAAACTTTTCCAGTGTAAATTGCGGGTATTGTAACCTTGATTTTCTTGACTTCAACTCTTATAGGAAGTATCTTGCTAAGCTGTTCCATAATCTCTTTTATCTGGCTGTCTATCGGAGTATTCTTAATATTTACACGTGCTTCATTTAATGCAGATTCTATTCTCTGCGGAGTGTGGGGATTTCCTGTCTGCGGGTTAATTGTATTTCTAGACAAAAAATCAACAACTTGTTTTATCTTGTTTTCTCTTTCCTCATCTCTATAATCCTGCGTAACCAAAACTTCGCCGTCCTTGACGATTTTTTTCGCAATTTCCCAAGGGTCAGAAGTTCCAAAAGCATCTTCCAAATCTCTTACAGAAGCAACGTCGCCTTTTTTTATGTCCTTGTAAACTCTCCCATCTTCCGATTCAATAGAAGCAATTTGCCCTTTCTTGAACTTTAAAGCGTCTTCCATTTCTACAAATATCTCGAACGGTTCGCCTTTTTGTTTTATTCTTGCAGTTGTGCGTGTCATTTTAATTTAATTCTTTTCCATATTCGTAAATTCTACCAACAGAATTACTGGTTATCTCCCCCGAAGAATTTAATTCATAAACAATTTTTGGAAATTTTTTATTATCTTTATCTCTTGTTCTTTGAACATATAACTCTCTAAATAAAAGACTAACTTCTAGAACTTTTTCTTCTCTACAACAGGGAAATAATAAAACATCACCTTCAGAAAGCGCTTCCAATTTTTTCCCTTTTGCATCAATAAATATGTTTTTCATTTTATAAATTTAGATAATTCGTCGCCATATAATCTTTTTAATTCGCTGCCTTCGTTTTTAATATAAACGAGTTCAAATCTTCCGACATTAAATTTCTTGTCTTCAAGTTCTTTGAAAATATCAAGTGCAGCTTTGACCCCTTTTTTTATTGTAAAATCTTTTTTGTAATTCTCTCTTAGCTTTTCCTTGATTTTGTCGTCGTTTTCGCCGATTGCAGTTGCATAATATTCTGTATAATTCCCTGTAACATCGCTTGAATAAAGTTCTGGCTTTTTGTTGTTAATTCCGCCAATCATTAAAGAAACTCCGAAAGGTCTTGCCCCGCCATATTGTGAGAACTGCTGTTTTAAGTTAGCCAATTCTTTTACAATTAATTCTGGTTCAATTGGAGAATCATAAGTAACTCTGCTTTGCTGAGCTAAAACCTGCGCTCTTTCAATAAGAACTCTTGCGTCAGATAAAATTCCCGCAACGCTCGCGATTACGTGAGAATCAACTTCATAAATTTTGTTTGCCGATTTTGGAACAACTAATTTATCCTCAATTCTTAAATCTGCAAGAATGAAAACTCCGTCGCTGCAAACCATTCCGATGCTCGCGCTCCCGCGTCTGACCGCCTTTTCCGCATAACCAACCTGAAGCAAAAGTCCCTCTGGCGAGAACATAGTAGCAGTTCTGTCATAACCCATTGCTTGATTTTGTATATCTAAAGGCATGTCCATCTTAAGTTTGGAGAAATTTATAATTTTAACTAATTGGTTTTCTCCCAGCATTTTCACGGAGAAAATGATGTAGAAAATAATTTATTATTTTCTCTGTAATTTTTACAAGAAGTGTGCGTTTTTAAATTTTATCCCTCTGTTAAGTGCATAATCAAACTTAACATCTTAACACTTTTTTTTACCTTGACGATTTTTGGACAATTACTGCCTTTAGCCCTTAAAATACTCAGATTTGGAAACCTATACCTGTTTTCCAAATGTAAATTCATGTTAAGTTACAGGTTTACTTAACACCCTCAATCCTTTCAAAGTTCCTGACACCATTTTAACTTCCATTTTCTCAGGAAAAACACAAAGCGAAGCCCTTACAGAATCAACCATTTCCCTATTTACAGAAATAACTGCAGAATTTCTGTCTGATTTTATAAATTCAAGTCCAACTCTAGAAAATCCCAAGACCCCAATAAAATCCAAGATTGCTTTTTCAATATTTTTTCTCAAATCCCCACCTTCAACTAATAAATATCTTTTATTTTCCCGCATTGAAGGTTTAAGTGATTTCATAATAATATCAATCCGATTTAGTATTTATAATATTCGGAGAAGAAAATTTATATACGAGATTAAAGTTCTATAATAATCATGAACAAAAAAATAATTTTTCTTTTTCAATCCGTATTATTGACTGGGATATTAATCTTAAGTACTATTTCTTCAAATCTTCAGAATGATAAATCTGAACTATTAATGAATGAAATAAAGAGAACTCAAGATTATAATACAAATTTAGTAACTATTAATCACTTCTTTGCTAATGCCAATGTTTTTTATAATATTGAAAATCTCTCCAATTATAGCGATTGTGACCTTCCCAAATTTCAAAATTATAGCACTTGTATAGCTTTAAAATCCGTAGATATTATTGATAAAACTCAAAATATTACCAATGAGTTAAGATACTTTTATTTTAACAACAGTATTGTCCAAGAAATAACTATAAAATCTACAACTATTTTTTTGCTAAACATAGTTCAATATATTTTACTTGCAATCACAATAATCGGTCAAATTTATCTTTTTTTATTTGTTTCAAATGAAAAGGACTAAGCCTCCTTTTCTTTCTTAAAAGAATTTTTAAACTATTCTTCTTTATATAATTCATAAAAGAATGATAATCAGGCTTGACTACAAATTTAGTGGGAAATTGATGCACAAGAAACCGGAGGTGTCTTAGCGATGGTTGAAATTTTTACTGTTGGTGGATTTGATGAAGTTGGAAGAAATATGTCTGTTGTAAAAACAGGGGAAGATGTTTTTATTTTTGATTTGGGAGTTTTCCTTCCTGCAATAGTTGAACTTCAGGAGCAGGAAACAGAAAAAAAAGAATATTCTGAAAGAAAATTAAGAAGCATCGGCGCTGTTCCAGATGATTTAATTCTTGACAAATTAGGATTAAGAGAAAAAGTCCGCGCGATTTTTTTAGGACACGCACATCTCGACCACGTCGGTGCAGTTCCATATCTTGCTTATCGCTACAATGCACCAGTCATCGGAACTCCGTTCACAATCGAAGTCCTGAAAAAAATTATGGAAGATGACAATATAAGAATCCCAAATCCGCTTAAAACTGTAAATCCAAATTCATCTTTTTTTGTAAAAGGAAAAAGTGCAAACTACCAGGTTGATTTCATAAATATAACTCACTCAACTTTGCAGACTTCAATGATTGCTCTTCATACTCCCGAAGGAGTTATTCTTTATGCAAACGATTTCAAACTCGACAATACCCCGATTCTCGGACTTCCCCCAAATTATGATTTGCTCAAAAAAATTGCAAAAGAAGGAATTAAAGCGATAATCGTCGATTCATTATATTCTGGCGTTGAAAGAAAAACTCCAAGTGAAAAAATCGCAAGAGCATTAGTTGAAGAAGTTTTGCTGACGATTAAAAATGAAAATTCCGCAATCTTCGTAACGACTTTCTCGTCGCACATTGCAAGATTAAAAAGCATTGTTGATTTCGGAAAAAAATTAGATAGAAAAATCTATTTTATGGGGAGGAGCATGAAAAAATATGTTTCTGCTTCAATCAATGTTAAAATGTGCCCGTTCCAAAAAGATATTCAATTAGTAAGTTACAAAAATCAGTTAGATTCTACTTTGAAAAAAATTGAGAGAGACAGAGAAAATGCTTTGGTTGTTTGCACAGGACACCAGGGCGAGCCGGGAAGCATTATGGATAAATTATCACGAGGAAATCTTCCCTTTAATTTTCATGCAGGAGACAATGTTGTTTTTTCTTCAAAGACAATTCCGTCGCCGATAAATGTGGAAAATCGCGCCCAGCTTGACAAGAGATTAAAAAAATCAGGAGTAAGAATTTTTGACAACATTCATGTTTCAGGACATCCGGGCAGAGAAGATTTGCGTGATTTGATTACAATGATTCATCCTCAGAATATAATTCCCGCTCATGGTTCATTGATGCACACTCTTCCGATGATGGAACTCGCGCAGGAAATGGGATACAAAGCAGGAAAAGATTGTCATTCAATGAAAAACGGACAAAGATTAAAATTATAATTTATTTTTCTTTTGATTACGTTTTTAAATAATACATTCTTTATTCTATAATGCCAAACGAAGAAATTGTTGGGGGATTAATGTCTGCAATTGAGAGAGGCGAATCTCTGAAAAAAGCAATGATGACTTTTTACAACGCAGGATATAAAAAAGAACAAATTGAAGAAGCTGCGCAATTTTTGAACCAAAACCCAACTGCGTCGCCAATTCAGATTTTACAATCTTCTGTTTTAGCAGAAAAACCAAAACAAAAAATGTTTGGAAAAATTTTTCAGCAAAAAAATCCGGAAACAAAACCAACTCTTCCTCTTCAGGTTCCAACAAATAAAATTACTTCTCCAATTCCTCAGGCAGTAATTCCCGATATTTCAAAAGCTCCAAAACAAGTTTCACAACCTGCACAAATAATTTCTAATTATGGAGAAACACAAATCTCTCCAGTTCAACCAGCGACCATTCAGAAAGTTTCAAATTATGGGAATGAAGATATAAAAGACAGAGTTGCAATAATTATTCTTGTAGTTGTATTGGTGTTCTTAGTAGGAATTTTGGCCTCGGTTTTTTTATTCAAACAGGAGATTACAAATTTTTTAAGCGGTTTGTTTAGTTAAAATGATTTATCAGCCTGCAGAAGATTCTTATTTGATGTCAAGAATTTTGAAAGAGCAAATTCCAAATTTGCTGAAAGAGAATCCCGATTTATCTTTTCTTGAAATCGGCGCAGGAAGTGGAATTCATTTGGAAACCGCAAAAAGTTTGGGGATTAAAAAAGAAAACATTTTTTCTTCAGATATAGATAAAAAATCAGTTTCTCACTGCAATCTTTTGGAATTTAATTGCATTCATTCTGATTTGTTTGAAAATATTTCTGGAAAATATGATTTAATTATTTTTAATCCCCCTTATCTTCCTGAAGATGCCCGCGAGCCGAAAAGTTCAAAATTAGAAACGACTGGCGGAAAAAAGGGAAATGAAATAATATTAAGATTTTTGAAAGACGCAAAAAATTATTTGAAAATTGGCGGAAAAATATTTCTCATAACTTCTTCTCTTGCCGAAGACATAAGTTTTAAAAAATTAGGCTACGAATCAAAAGAAATTGGATGCGAAAAATTATTCTTCGAAAGATTGTGCATTTGGGAATTAATTATCTCTTAATATCTTTCCAGCCGATTTTCTTTTTCTTTAATCCTACAAGTTGCAGGAATTGATCTTCAAAAACAGGCTTTTCTTTTTGATAAAAAATTCCTAAAGGAATTTTTTTAACAATATTATAATCAAACTCATCAGCTTTTTTCCATGCAGAATTAAAATTAGTCTTATCATGCCCCTCTTTCTGAAGTAAATAAAATTTACCCATATAATTTTTATCTTTGTGAAAAATTATTGACGGTTGAATAATCTCTATAAACGCAAATCCTTTGTGTTTCAATGCTTCTTTGAAAACGGATTCAAGCTGTTCCTTCTCAGAAAAAACTCTTGCAACAAAACTCGCTCCACTCGCAAGCATTATTTTTATCGGATTTATCGGATACAATTTCACCCCAAGAGGAGTTGTTTTATCTTTGAATCCAATTTCTGTAGTTGGTGTAGGCTGTCCTCCAGTCAACGCAAAAACCTGATTATTATGAATAAAATATTTGAAGTCAGAATTATATCTTGCAGCATGAATTAAATGTTCCATTCCTTCTGCATATGCATCTCCATCTCCAGAAAATCCGATTACACTTAGATTTGGATTTCCAACTTTCATCCCAAGGCAAGTCGGTAAAACTCTCCCGTGGAGTGTGTTTATCCCGTTTAAATTTATATAATCAAAAATTTTTCCGTGGCATCCAATCCCCGCAACAATCGCAAAATTTTCTTTTTTCTTTCCTCTCTTAATCTCTTCTGCAATTACTTTTTTCACACTTGCAAGTATTTGGAAATTAAAACATCCAGGACACCATGTCGGAATTACTGGGGTGTTAAGATTTTCTGTCATTTTATAACATCCTCCCTACAAGGTAAGTATCAACATATCTTCCATCGTCTGTTAAAAGTGCTTTTTTCTTTTCCCCTTCAATTTTAAAACCATTCTTTAATGCCAATTTCCATGAACCCTTGTTTTCTATTGCCATTTCTGCCTCTGCTCTTTTGAAACCTTTTTTCTTAGCATATCTTAAAGATTCTTTAAGCAATTTTGTACCAATTCCTTTTCCTTGGTAATCTGGATGAATTCCCCACCCCATCCCGATTCTGTGCCTTAATCTCCCATTTTTTTTAAATGAAGACATCATTGAACCGACTATCTTTTTATTTTTTTTATCTATTGCTATAAATGAAAAAGTATCTGGATTTTTATCTGCAAAATCCTTTCTCATTTTTTCTATCTTCTCCTTATCGGGAGCAAGATTGCTTCCAGTATATACCCAATTTTTAGTTTCAACACCTACCTTAGTCATCTCGGCAATTCCTTTTTCATCTCCAGATTTTGCTTTTCTAATTATTATTTCATTTGTCATTTGATTCTTTTTTCAATCTCTCCTTAATTTCTAACCTTAATTCATCATTCAAAAATGGTCTGCCATCATATTTCAAAATTTTATTTTTATCTTCAATAAAAATTCCAGTTTTTTCTGCAATTAAATTCCCTAATTGCCCTGTTGCATTATTCTCAATTAAAATAATATTTTTTCCTTCAATTTCTTTTTTTATTTTTTTTGGAAAAGGTTCAAGGTATAAAATCTGCAAAAATTTCGCGTTAATATTTTCCATCGCATCCATCACTGCGCCTTTAGTGCTCCCCCAAAACAAAACCACATTCTTTGAATTCTTCCCGTAAGTTTTAAACTGATCAAATTTCTCCGCCTCTTTTTCAATTTCTTTCCTTTTTTTCATTCTTTCATCAACATTCTTTTTTATTAATTCAGCATCTTCTGTTGCACAGCCGAATTTATCTTTTTCATAACTATTGTATCTGGTTAATTTTGTTGTTTTTCTCGAATGAGTTATAATCGGATTTTTTTCAAGAGTGTAAGTGCTTTCTGCAAGGTGCTTGTCGCTTAAAACAATAACAGGAATTCCAAATTTTTGTGAAAAATAAAACGCTTGGCTTGTAAGTTCCTGCGCTTCATTTGGGTCTCCGGGAGCAATAATTAATCTTGGGAATTCCCCATGCCCTGCATGTCTTGCAAGTTCTAAATCTCCCTGAGCAGTATAAGTCGCAACTCCCGTGCTTGGCCCCGGACGAGAAGCTAAATAAATCACAAGAGGGACTTCTGCAATCCCTGCTAAACTAAGCGCTTCAGTCATCAAATCAAATCCTCCCCCAGAAGTCCCAACCATTGCCTTTGCTCCGGTTATCGCACTTCCGATAGCAGCATTAATCACAGAAATTTCACTTTCCATTTCAACAACAAGAATATTTTTTTCGATTTGTTTTTCAGCAAGTTCACTCATAACATTTGTTGCAGGTGTCATCGGATATGCATAGTAAACATCAATCCCGGATTTTATCGCGCCCTCAGAAATTCCCTGATTCCCATTAATAAAAGTTAATAATTTTTTATTAAGAATAACTTTGCAAACAATTCTTTTCTCATCATTATACCCTTTTTTTGCTTCCTCTAAATTTTCTTCAAATCTTTCCCCGAGTTCTTTAAGTTCTCTCTCAAGAATTTTAAAATCAAGGCACAAACTTTTGAATAATCTCCCTGCAAAATACATATTTCCTTCACCTTCTTTTTGAATAATCTCCCCGCCTTTTTTCATTTCTTTCTTATGGATTTTAATTGTATTTTCATCTTGGGCAATAATTAAATTAATTTGTGAATCATTGCTGTAAACAGGCTTATCAGAAAAAGTAAGAACATTGAAATTGTGTCCTCCGCGAATCAGTGATTGATAATCCCTTGAGATAAAAACATAATGTCCCTCTTTTGCGAGCGCCTTTCCCAAAATGCTTGATAGAATATTAACCCCTTGTCCGGCTTTTCCTCCGAATAGTATTGTAAACTTCATTTATCCCTCAATTTTATATATAATTTTATTCACTTAACATTATAAACTTTTTTGAATGGTTCATTAAATAGGATTATCGCTTAATATCTTTCCAACTCATTCCCTTTTTTTTCAATTCAATAATCTGAGGGAACTGCTCCTCAAAAATAAGATTTTCTTTTTGATAAAAAATTCCCAACGGAATTTTTTCCGCAGTATTATAATCAAATTCTCCGGCTTTTTTCCAGGCTTCATCAAAATTAGTTTTATCATGTCCCTGTTCTTCTAAAAGATAAAATTTATCTTTGTAATTTTTATCGTCATGGAATATCACACACGGCTGCAAAATTTCTATGAATGCAAATCCTTTATGATTCATTGCTTCTTTCAAAACATATTCAATCTGTTTTATGTCTGCATTAACTCTCGCAACAAAACTTGCCCCTGATGCGAGCATCAACCTTATTGGATTTAATGGCGGAAGTTTAACATTCAGAGAAGTTGTTTTATCTTTGTATCCGATTTCTGTAGTCGGTGTAGATTGTCCTACTGTCAACGCAAAAACCTGATTGTTGCTTACAAAAAATTTGAAATCAGAATTATACCTCGCAGCGTGAATCAAATGTTCCATCCCTTCAGCATATGCATCCCCATCTCCAGAAAATCCGATTACATTTAAATTAGGGTCCCCCATTTTTAATCCCAAGCAAGTTGGGAGAACTCTTCCGTGAACTCCACTGAGTCCGTTAAGATATAAATAATCAAAAATTTTTGCATGGCATCCGATTCCAGAAACAATTGCAAAATCTTCTTTTGTTTTTCCTGATTTTATTTCTTCTGCGATTACATTTTTTACTGCGACAAGAGTTTGAAAATTAAAACATCCCGGGCACCATGTCGGAATCATCGGAGTTTTTAATATTGGGTCAGTCATTTCAATCTCTCCTTAATTTCTAATCTTAATTTATCTGAAAAAAATGGCCTGCCATCATATTTCAAAATCTTATTTTTATCTTCAATAAAAATTCCAGTTTTCTCAGCAATAACTTTTCCAAGTTGTCCTGTTGCATTATTCTCAATTAAAATAATATTTTTTCCTTCAATTTCTTTTTTTATTTTTGCGAAAGGCTCCAAGTATAAAACCTGCAAAAACTTTGCATCTAAATCTTTAATTCCGTCGATAATTGCTCCTTCCGATGATTTTTTTAAATCGTCGCAGGAAGATTCTCCGATTGCATCGAGAATCGCTCCTTTCGTGCTCCCCCACGAAACAATAACATTCTCGGAAGTTTCATTTCCATAAATATTAAACTGCGTAAATTTCTCCGCCCCTTTTTCAATTTCCTGTTCTTTTTTCATTCTTCTATCAACATTTTTTACAATCAATTCAGCATCATCATTTGTGCTGCCAAATTCATCGGCTTCATGACTTTGGTATCTCCTTAATGAAGTTGATTTTTCTGAAGAAACTATAACCGGATTTTTATTTAAAGTGTAAGAACTTTCTGCAAGGTGTTTGTCGCTTAAAACAATAACAGGAATTCTAAATTTTTGTGAGAAATAAAATGCTTGATTTGTAAGTTCTTGTGCTTCTTTAGGGTCCCCAGGAGCCAATATCATTCTGAAAAACTCTCCATGCCCCGCGAATCTCATCATTTCTAAATCTCCCTGTGCAGTATAAGTTGCAGCTCCTGTCGACGGACCTGGACGGGAAGCTAGATAAATAACTAACGGAATTTCTGCGATTCCCAATAAACTAAAAGATTCAGTCATCAAATCAAATCCTCCTCCGCTTGTTCCAATCATTGTTTTCGCTCCTGTCATCGCGCTTCCAATTGCAGCATTAATAACCGCAGTTTCATTTTCCAATTCAACAACTACAATATTTTTTTCAATTTGTTTCTTGGAAAGTTCAGTCATCACATTTGTTGCAGGCGTCATCGGATAAGCATAATACAAATCCAGTCCTGATTTTATCGCACCCTCAGAAACTCCCCGATTCCCATTCATAAAAATTAATTTTTCTTTATTAAGAATAACTTTGCAGATTTCTTTTTTCTCTTCTTCATATCCTTTTTTTGCTTCCTTTAAATTTTCTTCAAATTTTTCAAGATTCTTTAACTCGTCTTCAAGAATTCTAAAATCGACGCATAAAATTTTGAACATTCTTCCAGCAAAATACATATTCTCCCCGCCGTCTTTTTGGATAATCTCCCCTGTTTTTTTTAATTCCTTCTGATGAATATTAACTGTATTCTGGTCCAAAGCAACTATCAAATCAAATTGCGAATCATTGCTGTTCACAGGCGAATCTGAAAAAGTCAAAATGTTAAAATTATGCCCCCCTCTTATCATCGACTGATATTCCCTTGACATGAACACGTAGTATCCAATTTTAGTAAGGGCCTGCCCCAGAAGATTAGAGAGAATATTTGTTCCCTGCCCAGCTTTTCCACCGAATAAGATATTTACTTTCATTTTATCACAATCAATTTTATATATCAGCCTATTTTTTCAATATTATAAACTTTTTTGAGGAGGACTATATAAAAAAATGGTTAGATTTGCGCATATCTCTGATGTTCATTTAGGAGGATGGAAACAGCAGCAGCTTCAGGATTTGAATTTCCAATCATTTAGAAAAGCAATTGACGTCTGCATAGAAAGAAAATTAGACTTCGTCTTGATTGCAGGAGATTTGTTTGATTCCGCTTATCCCCCCATAGAAATTTTAAAAGAAACTTTTTCAGAATTTAAAAGACTAAAGGAAGCAAAACTTCCCTGTTTCATAATCGCAGGAAGTCATGATTATTCAATCTCCGGAAAAACTTTTTTAGACGTTTTGGAAAAAGCTGGCTTCTGCAAAAATGTTGTCAACATTGAAGAGAACAAAGAAAAAATAATTCTCAATCCCGTGATTCATAATGGAATCGCAATTTATGGTTATCCTGGAAAAAAATCAGGACTTGAAATTCCAGAACTCAGAAAAATAAAATTAAATGACTGCCCAGGAATGTTCAAAATATTTATGCTTCACACAACAATAGATAAAGCGAAAGGAACTTTGCCCACAGATGCAATTGAAACTGATTTGCTTCCTTATGCAGATTATTACGCTCTTGGACATTTGCATATGGATTTTCAATACCAAAATTTTGTCTATCCTGGCCCAATATTCCCAAATAATTTTCAGGAGTTGGAAGATTTGAGAAATGGGAGTTTTTATATTGTTGATAGTGAAAAAACAAATTCACTAGAGAAAATAGAACTTAAAATAAAAGAAACAATCCTTATTGAAATTGAAATAAAAAATTCTCTTGTTGCAACAGAGCAGATAATTTCTGAAATAGAAAAGAAAGATGTCGAAGACAAAATAATCCTTTTAAGATTAAGCGGGGAATTGGAAACGGGAAATAATTCGGATATAAAATTTCCGCAGATTGAAGAAGCAGTAGCAAGAAAAAAAGCTTACTTCCTTTTGAAAAATACTCACGAGCTGAAAACAAAAGAGGTTGAAATGAACTTTGAAATAAAAAATATAGATAATATCGAGGAAGAAGCAATAGATGTTTATTCTCAGCAAAATCCAGTTGATTTTAACCGATTCATTCCTCAGCTGATAAATTCGCTTTCAATAGAAAAACAAGAGGGGGAAAAAATAGAAAGTTTCACTAATCGCATTCTCGACGAAACTAAAAAAATTTTAAAATTTTAACATGATATCTATCGGAGTTCTGGGGTCTACAAAAGGAAGTTATTTACCGAACATAGTCGAAAGCATCAATAAAGGAGAATTGAAAGGATTAGCAAAAATAGTAGCAGTAATCTCTGACAAAGAAGATTCAGGAATTTTATCCAGAGCAAAAAAATATGAAATTGAAAATTATTATCTTAATCCAAGCGGGATTGAAAGAGTAGATTATGATAAGAAAATCGCAGAAATATTTGATAGCAAAGGAGTTCAGTTAATAACCCTCGTTGGTTATATGAAATTACTAAGTAAAGATTTTGTTGAGAAATACAGAAATAGAATAATGAATATTCATCCGTCTCTTCTGCCCTCTTTTCCAGGAATTGATTTGGAAGTGCATAAGCAAGTACTGGATTCGGGATGCAAGGTTTCTGGATGCACTTTATTTTTTGTTGATGAAAGAAAAGATAATGGTCCAATAATAATGCAAAAAGCGGTCCCAGTTTATTGCGATGATGATGCCGAATCATTAAAAACAAGAGTTCAGAGTGCAGAACAGAAAATTTATCCCCGTGCCATAAAATTGTATGCTTTAGGAAAATTAAAAGTTGAAGGAAAAAAGGTAATTATTTTAAAATGAAAATAAAGCAAATAACCTTAGAGAATATAAGAAGTTATGAATTTCAGGAAATAAATTTTGCAGAAGGTTCAACTTTGCTTTCTGGAGATATTGGTTCAGGAAAAACTTCTGTCTTGCTTGCGATAGAATTTGCTTTATTCGGATTGCAGCCAGGTCAGAGAGGTTCTGCTTTATTGCGAAACGGAAAAAATGAGGGGAAAGTAAAAATCGTTTTTGACGTCGATGGAGAGGAAATAATTATTGAAAGAACTTTGAAAAAAGGAAAAACAATTTCGCAGGATTATTGCTCAATAGTTATTAACGGAGAGAAAAAAGAATTAGCAGTTACAGAATTGAAGGGAAAAATTTTAGAAATTCTTAGTTATCCTCAGGAATTTGCGAAAAAGCAAAATGTCCTTTATACATTTACAGTTTATACTCCTCAGGAAGAAATGAAGCAGATAATCCTTGAAGATGCAGAAACAAGAATCAATACTTTAAGACACGTTTTCGGAATAGACAAATATAAAACAATTCTGGAAAATGTTTCAATTCTCACAACAAAAATGCGTGAAGAAAAAAGAATGAAAGAAGGAATGACTGCGAATCTGGAGCAGAATAAATTTAATTTAATAAGCAAAGAAAATGAACTGGAGGAAAAACAGCTGAATTTATTTTCAATCGAGAAAGAATTGTTTGAGAGAACAGAAATAAGAAAAAAAATCAAGCAGGAAAAAGACGAAGTTGCAGTAAAAATTGAGGAGAGGAATAAATTCCTGCAGGAAATTGAGAAAACAAAAATAATGATTGCAAATAAAAATGAAACCATTTTTTCAAACAACCGAACAATTCTTCAGATAAAAAATCAGATTGCTGAACTTCAGAATATGCAATTTGATGAATCAATGATAAAGGGAATTGAGGAAAAAATATCCTTAAATAAAATAGAAGAAAGCAAATTGAATAAAACAAATTTGGATATTAACTCCAAAATAAATTCTTTTTTATTAAAATCTGAAGAAAGCAAAAGAATAGAAAAGAAAATTTCAAGTTTGGAAATCTGCCCGACTTGTTTGCAGAATGTCGACGCAGTTTACAAAGCAAATGTTCTTAATAAAATTCACACTGATGATGTTGAAGCAACTAAAGAAATACAATCTCTTGAAATTGAAAAAAATAAGGTTGATGAACAGCTGAAAAAAATTAGGTCAGAGATATTTTCTTCAGAAAGACAGCTCACAGATTTGAAAATTCTTCGAATGAAACTTCAGGATATAAGAGAAAAACAAAATCAGATTATGGAAATTGAAAAATCAAATATTCTTCTTGACAAGGATATTGAAATGTTAAAACAACATGTGGATTTGCTTGCAGATTCTGCTCTTAACCTCGCTAAATTTGTTAACTCACTGGAAATAAAACAGAAAGAACTTGATGATGCATTGAGACAGGAGAGAATTGCAGATATAAAAGTTGCTGAGCTGAAAAAAGAAATTGAAGTTTTTTCAAGGCAGATATCAGAATTGAAAACCGAAATAGAAAGATCAGAAAAAATAAAACTTGAATTAAATTACATAAACGAACTGGAAAATTGGCTGTCAAAGCAATTTTCTTCCCTTATTTCTCTTATTGAAAAAAATGTTATGATAAAACTTAAAACAGAATTTTCAAAACTTTTTGCGGAGTGGTTTTATACTTTAGTTTCCGACACTTTCAGAGTTCGCTTGAGTGATGATTTCACTCCAATAGTTGAACAGCAGGATTATGAAATAGATTATGCATATCTTTCTGGAGGAGAGAGAACTGCAATTGCATTAGCTTATCGTTTGGCTTTAAATCAGGTTATAAATTCCCTGCTTAGCAAAATTAAAACTCGCGATTTGGTAATCCTCGACGAGCCGACTGATGGATTCAGTGACCAGCAGCTTGACAAAATGCGCGATGTTCTCCAGCAATTGAATATAAAACAGCTGATAATCGTGAGTCACGAGCAGAAAATTGAAGGCTTCGTTGAAAACGTAATCAAATTCAAAAAAGAAAACGGGATAACAAAAGTATCTTCTGCCGCAGAAAATAATCTATTATAAGATAAAAGAAAGCCGATTTAATTCTTACCCTTAATTACCGCTTATCTTAGTGTAAATAATACATATACTTCAATCCCATAATCTTTATATAGTGTAGATTATACAATAAGTTATAGTAAGTTAAACACAAACAAAATGAAAACACAAACCAAAGAAATTGAGAACAGAACGATGTTAACTGACCTTTATCAATTAACTATGAACGCAGGTTATTTTGCTAGAGATAAAAATGATAACGCTACATTTGACTTGTTTATAAGAAAGCTTCCTCAGGACTGGGGATTTTTTATAGCAAATGGTATAGAAGATGCAATAGACTACGCTACAAATATTGGATTTAGCGAAGATGATTTAGAGTATCTTAGAGAGCAAGGACTTTTTGAAGAAGATTATTTAACTAAGTTAAAAGATTTTAAATTTACTGGAGAAATTTATGCAGTTAAAGAGGGAACTCCTATTGCTCCAAACACCCCCATGTTAAGAATCACTGGGCCAAGAATGGAGGCTCAATTATTAGAAACAATGCTTCTCAATACAATAAATTTTCAAACAATGGTTGCAACAAAAGCAAATCGGGTTGTTCAATCTGCAGGAGATGCAAACGTTGTTGATTTTGGGTTAAGAAGAGGACAAGAAAAAGATGCAGCCTTAAAGGGAGCAAGAGCAGCATTTATTGGGGGAGCAGTTGCAACAAGCAATGTCTTAGCAGGGAAAGAGTATAATATTCCAATAACTGGAACACAAGCCCATAGTTTTGTGATGAGTTTTCTAAATGAATTAGAAGCGTTTAGGACGTATTCCCAAGTTTTCCCAAATAACTCAACTCTTTTGATTGACACTTATGATACAATACAAGGAGCGAAAAATGCCGCGATAATAGGAAAAGAATTAGAGGTACAAGGAAAAAAATTAAAAGCAGTAAGACTCGATTCTGGAGACCTTGCAGAATTATCAAAACAAGTTAGAGAAATTTTAGATCAAGCAAATTTACATTATGTTAAGATTTTAGCAAGTAATGATTTGAATGAATATAAGATTACAGAATTAAGAAAAAATGGAGCAAAGATAGATGGCTATGGTGTTGGAACAGAGTTAATTACCGCTAAACCCGTTTCTGCGATCTCCGGAGTTTACAAACTTGTAGAAGATGAAAACGGAGCAAAAATAAAATTATCTTCAGGAAAACAAACCTATCCTGGAAAAAAACAAGTTTACAGAATTCTCGAAGAAGATGGGACCTATGAAAAAGATATCTTAGCATTAGAAAGCGAAAATGTTCCTGGAATTCCTCTGCTTGAACAAGTAGTTGAAAATGGGAAGAGAGTTACCCCAAGAAGAGAACTTAAGGAAATAAGAAAATATTGTTTAGAACAGATGACAAAAATGCCAGAACATGCTAAACGATTAGTTGCTAATCCTTATGAAATGTGCATCAGCGATGGACTAACAAATTTAGTTAACAGACTAATTAAAAACTATGGAGGAACACAATGAGAATATTTTATGATGTAGACACTCAAAATGATTTTATGAACAAAACTGGAGCATTATATGTTCCAAATGCAGAATTAATAAAACCAAATCTTAAGTTATTGACCGATTTTGCCAGAAAAAATAAAATTTTAATAATTGGAAGTGTAGACAGACATTTTGGAACAGAAGAGTACAAAGAAAGAGAAGGAGAATTAGCTAAATGGGGAGGACCTTTTCCTGACCATTGTATGAATGGAACTTTTGGGCAAGAAAAAATATTAGAAACAAACCAGGAAAATTATCAAAACTTATTTTTTGAAAAACAAAGTTATGATGTTTTTACAAATCCCACGATAAGTGCTTTCTTGAAAGAATCAAAAATAAAAGAATCAATTGTTTACGGAGTTGCAACAGATTATTGTGTGAAGGCAGCAGTTTTAGGAATGCAACAAAAAGGAATTCAATGTTATGTTATAGAAGATGCAATCAAGGGAGTTTTTCCCCAATCAACTAAATCCGCACTTGAAGAAATGATAAGTTCTGGAGCAAGACTTGTTACAACTAAAGAAATAATAGAGGGAAAAATATGAAAATACAAACTTTCAATATAATCGCAGGAAATACAAATTGTAATGCTTCTTGTCCTTTCTGTATATCTAAAATGACTCCAAAAGAAAATATGAATTCAAAACTTCATGAAACTAATTGGATTAATTTTAGGAAAGCATGTCAACTTGCAAAAGATAATCATGTTAGTACTGTTTTAATAACTGGAAAAGGAGAGCCATTACTTTATCCAAACCAAATAACAAGTTTCTTAGATAATTTAGAACAATATCAATTTCCAATTATCGAATTACAAACCAATGCACTTGTAATTGGAAGGAACTTTAATAAATACAAAAAAATTTTGAAGCTTTGGAAAGAAAAAGGATTAAACACTTTTGTTATTTCAATAGTTCATTATGAAGATAATAAGAATAAAGAAATCTATTCCCAAAATAAAGATTATTTTAAATTAGCAGAACTAATAAAAAAATTGCATATTTTAGGATTTTCCATAAGACTTAATTGTATTCTTGTAAAAAATTATATTGATTCGTTGGAAAAAGTTAAGCAATTGGTGGACTTTTGTTTAAAAAATGATGTTGAACAGCTAACTCTGAAACCAGTAGAATTTGTGAAAAATGCCAAAGATAAAAGTATCCTTGATTGGGCAAGAAAAAGATTAATCTCTAAAAAGAATCAAAAAAATATTCAAAATTTTATGGAGAAGAATGGGGTAAGATTAAGGACCCTTGATTTTGGGGGAGTTGTTTATGATTATAATGGACAAAATGTTTGTATAACCGATTGTTTGTCAAACAAACCATTTTCAGAAGATTTAAGACAGCTTATTTTTTTTCCCGACGGACATTTAAGATATGATTGGAGATATAAGGGGGCAATTTTAGTATGAAATCAATAAGACTTGCACGAATGAGCCCCGAACAGGTATCCCAAGAAATTGGAGATTTTATTATAAAAGAAATAATTGATGAAGGAATAACAGGCGGAGTTGTCGGCTTGTCCGGGGAGTTGATTCTACTGTTGTTGCCGCTTTAACAAAAAGAGCATTTGATAAATATAACTTAACAAACGAAAAAAAATTAGAAGTTGTAGGATATCTCCTTCCATCCAAGTTAAATCCTTTGGAGGATAGTTTAGATGGAGAGAAAGTCGCAAAGAGATTGGGAATAAGATATGAAATTGTTAACATCGAAAAATTAGTTCAGGCATCTCGGACAACAAATCCGGAAGTTTTCGAAAATGGAAATGAATATGACAAAGGAAATATGATATCTAGAATAAGAGCTGTAGTTTTGAATACCAAAGCCTCGAGCGAGAATAAAATAGTAATCGGAACAGGAAATAGAGATGAAGACTTCGCACTTGGATTTTACACTTTATTTGGGGATGGAGCAGTAAGAGTTTCCCCCTTAGGAATGATTCCAAAAAGATTAGTAAGAGAACTGGCTCGCTATTTAAATTTCGAGGATTTAGCAGAAAGAATTTCAAGCCCGGGCCTTGAGCCAGGACAAACTTCTTTCGGAACTTTAGGATATAATTTTGAAACTGCAGAGATAATAGTTGAAGGTCTAAAAAATAATTTATCTATCTCCCAATTATGCAAATATCCTCAGATTAAAACTGCGGTACAGGTAGATATCGCAGATTATAAAAAATTATTCAAAGATAATAAATTCTGCACAATTGAAGAAGTTATCAAAGATATTATAAAGAGAAAAAATATCGCAGAAGGCAAAAGCAGAATAGTTCATCCGCCGGCAGCAGAAATAACATTAAATTATTCTTTGGAGAAAAAATGAAAATCGCATTATTTGGGGGAAGTTTTAATCCGATTCATAATGGGCATATAAATATTGCAGATGAGTTGATAAACCAAAAGATAGTTGATGAAGTCTGGTTTATTCCCTGCGGAAATCATGCCTTTAATAAAGAACTATCTGACGGAGAAACTAGAATTAATCTTATTAATTTAGCCATTGAAAATAATCCGAAGTTTAAAATTATTGATTTGGAATTAATGTCTAAAGAAAAAAGTTATACTTCCGAGACTATTAAAATATTGAAAAATTTTTTTCCATCTCATAAATTTTATTTTATAATCGGGGCAGATAATTTGGAAAATCTTGGAAAATGGCACAATATTGAATACTTAGAGAAAAATATTGAATTTATTCTTATAAATCGGCCGGGTTTTGGATTGTTAAAAAATTCAAAAATAAAAATAAAATACAGATTAGATTTAAAACATAAGACTTCTTCAAGCCTGATTAGAGAAAATTTGAAAAAAGGAATCTCCATTAAAAAACTTCTTCCAGAAAAAGTTGAACATTACATAAAACAGGAGAGATTATATTGTGGCTAAATATTTGAATCCTGCAAGCACAGTTGATTTAATTGTTCGTTGCGAAAAAGGAATTGTTCTAATTAAAAGAAAAAAAGAACCGTTCAAAAACTATTGGGCTTTGCCTGGCGGATTTTTAGAAAATGGGAAAGAAACCTTAGAAGAAGCCGCATCCAGAGAATTATTTGAAGAAACAAATTTAATAGTTAAGTCAGATGAGTTAAAATTAGTTGGAGTTTATTCTGATCCAAAAAGAGATCCCCGAGGCCATGTTATTTCTCACGTCTATGAAGCAAGAAATTATTCTGGAGAATTAAAAGCAAAAGATGATGCTCAAGATATAAAAATATTCAGAGTGCTTCCAAAAAACCTTGCATTTGATCATAGAAAAATATTAGAGGATCATTTTACTAAAAAATAAAATGTTTAAAAAAATAGCAATTTTATTTAAGAAAAATTTACAAGTTGAAGAAAGAATTATCGATAAAATCAAAGAAATATTTAATGACTCTGAAATAAAAATTATTTTATTTGACGAATTTGAAAAAAATCATGCAAAAAATCATGATCTTTTAATTACTCTTGGGGGAGATGGAACATTTGTGAAGGCAGCAAATTTAACAGACTCTTTAATTTTAGGAATAAATTCAAATCCAGAAAACAGCGAAGGGGCTCTAACTTCAATAACAGTTAACGAAATTAATAAGCTTGAAAGATTAAAAGAAAAAAATTTTGAAATAATAGAACGTCAAAGAATAGAAGTTAAACTAAATGGTAACATTTTAGATGAAAAGGCAATAAATGAAGTGTATGTTGGAACATTATCTCAATTCCATATTTCAAGATACAAAATAAAATTCAAAGAGAAAGAAGAGGAACAAAGAAGTTCAGGAATAATAATTTCGACTGGAACTGGTTCTAATGCCTGGTTTTTATCCGCAGGAGGCAAACCATTTGGTTACTCCGAGAAAAAAATTTGTTTTATTATACGAGAACCATATTTTGGGAAAAGAATTTTTATCCCTAAACTGTTAAATGGGGAAATTTTTGAAGACGAGGCATTAGAAATTGAATCTGTCCGAGATTTTGGCGGAATAATTGCAGTCAATGAAGTGATTTATAATTTTAATAAGGGGGACAGGGTAGAGATTAAACTTTCTAAAAAGCCGTTAAAAGTAATAAGACTCAATTAAAATAAACTTTTAAATATCTTATTGTTTTACTAACACTATGAAAGAAGAGAATATACATAATTTTTCTAAACCATCTGTTACTGTAGATATGGTTATCTATACAATTCAAGAGAATGATTTAAAGATATTATTAGTTAAAAGAGGTATTGAACCATTTAAAGATAAATGGGCTTTGCCTGGCGGATTTGTTAGGATAAATGAATCATTAGAAGATGCTGCGAAAAGAGAACTTCAAGAAGAAACAGGAGTTAAGGATGTTTATTTAGAGCAACTTTATAGTTTTGGAGAGCCGGGAAGAGACCCTCGGGGGAGAGTTATCACAATTGCTTATATTGCTCTTGTCAACTCGGAAAATGTGGTATTAAAATCAACAACAGACGTTTCTGAAGCTCAGTGGTTTTCAATTAAAAAAATTCCTTTGCTTGCATTTGATCACAAAAAAATTTTAGATTATTCATTAAAAAGATTAAAGTGGAAATTTGAATATACAACAGTTGCATTTTCTATGCTCCCAAAAAAATTTGCAATAAGTCAAATGCAAAAAATTTATGAAATAGTCTTCAGCAAAAAATTTGACAAAAGGAATTTTGCCAAAAAGATACTGTCCTTGGATATCTTAAAAGAAGAGGGAATTAAGAAAGATGTTTCTTATCGCCCCCCAATGTTGTACTCTTTAAAAAAGAATATTGGAGAGATTATAGAAATTTTATAAACTTCATAATTTTCTATTACACATAAAATTTATAAACCTCGCTTTCCCCTATATTTTACGGAAATTATTCTATGAATATTAAGATGGATGACGAATTAAAAAGTTCAATAATGAAGACAGGAACAACAATCCTAGGAATCGTTTGCAAAGACGGAGTTATAATGGCTGCTGATCGAAGAGGGACTGCAGGCGGAATAGTTATGGGCAAAAATATGGAAAAAGTTTTGCCGATAAATGATTATATTCTCATGGCTGGATGCGGTATTGCAATGGAAATTCAAAAAATCCCAAAAATTCTCGCAGCTGAATTAAAACTTAAAGAGCTTCGTTCTAAAACTCGTCCTTCGATTAAGCAGGCAGTTAATTTATTATCTAACTTAAGAGTTTCAGGTCAATCTGCTTTTTTACTCGGCGGATTTGACGAAGACGGAACAGTAGAACTTTATTCAACTGACCCCGTAGGACACATAACCAAAGTTGAAGATTATGACGCAAATTTCGGTTCAGGCATGCCTTATGTTCTTGGTTTATTAGAAAGACAATACAAAAAAGGAATCTCTGTAGACGAAGGAATTAAACTTGCAATAGAATCATTAAAGTCTTCAACGCAAAGAGATACTGCTTCTGGAAATGGAATTGATGTTTTCACAATAACTAAAAGCGGAATCAAAAAAGTGGTGTCGCAGGAAATTCAAGCTAATTACAAAGAGGATTAATTTTATTTTATAAATAATTTACGGATTTAGATGGACATATTAAAAAATATTACTGAGCAGTTGCACGGCAATGTAACTGAGGCAACTTTTGAAGGAGCAAACATAGTTGTTTACACCGACAACGCGAAATTTTTCAAAGAAGGAGAATCCCAAATAAAAGAAATTGTCGGGCAGATTAAAAAAAGAATTGAACTAAGAGCAGATGAAAAAATCTTGATGGATTCTGAAAAAACAGAAGCAGAAATAAAAAGAATAATTCCGCAGGAAGCAGAGATTACTGGATTAATTTTTGATGTTCAGCGAAGTATCGTCGTAATTGAAGCCAAACGCCCCGGAATGGTCATCGGAAAACAGGGAAGTATATTGGGTGAAATAAGAAACACAACATTATGGACCCCTCAAGTCCAGCGTTCTGCTGCAATAAAAAGTAAAATCACAGAAAATATTCGTGCTGTTCTTTATGACAATAATAATTACAGGAGAAAATTTTTGAATTCTATCGGGCAGAAAATTTACAAGGAATGGAATCCGGAAAAAGTTGATGAATGGGTCAGATTAACTGTTCTGGGTGGCGGAAGGCAGGTTGGAAGAAGTTGTTTTCTTTTGCAGACTCCAAATTCAAAAATTCTTCTAGACTGTGGATTAGATGTTGCGTCGCAGGGCAATGATAAATTTCCTTATCTTGATGTTCCCGAATTTAACTTAAGCAACTTGGACGCAATAATAATTTCTCACGCTCACTTAGACCACGTCGGTTTGCTCCCTTATTTATACAAAATGGGTTATAGGGGTCCTGTTTACATGACTGCCCCGACGAGAGATATCGCTGCGCTTCTTGCTTTGGATTTTATCGGAGTCGCATACAAACAGGCAACAAAACCATTATTCGATTCCCCGGATATTAAAGAAATGGTAAAACACAGCATATGTTTAGATTACAACGAGGTTACTGACATAACTCCCGACGTGAGATTGACATTCTACAATTCAGGACATGTATTAGGTGGAGCAATAACTCATCTGAACATCGGAAACGGATTGCATAACTTAGTCTATATGGGAGATTTCAAATACGGACGCTCAAGATTGTTAGAACCTGCAATAGCTTCTTTCCCGAGAGTAGAATCAATAATTACAGAATCAACTTATGGTTCTAAGAATGATGTGTTCCCCCCAAGAAAAGAAGTTGAAGATAAATTCATTGATATTATAAATAAAACAATTGAAAGAGACGGGAAAGTTTTAATCCCCGAATTAGGATTAGGACGTGCCCAAGAGACAATGCTTATTCTCGAAGATGCAATGGCTACAGGAAGATTAAAGCAAGTTCCTATTTATATCGATGGAATGATTTGGGATATTAATGCAATTCACACGGCATATCCTGATTTTTTAAATAATAAAGTTAAAGCGGATATTTTTCAGGAAGACAATCCTTTTGTTTCAGAATTTTTTAACAGAGTAGCTTCTCCTCAGGAAAGAAAAAATGTAATTGAAGGCGGACCCTGCATAGTTCTTGCAACTTCAGGAATGTTAGTCGGCGGAGCATCTGTCGAATATTTCAGAGAATTTGCAATTAATCCAAATAACTGCATATGCTTTGTTTGTTATCAGGGAGTTGGTTCTTTAGGAAGAGCAGTTCAGGATGGAGCCAAAGAGACAAGAATGATCAGCGAAGGAAAAGAAGAAGTTATCAAAATAGAAATGGAAGTTGAAACAATAACTGGTTTCAGTGCGCACGCGGGAAGAAATGAATTAATTTCTTTTTTCAATGACCTGCATCCAAAATCAAAAAGAATAATTATCAATCACGGGGAAGTTTCAAAATCTTTGGATTTAGCTTCTGCACTTTACAAGTTAAATAGAGTAGAGACAAATGTTCCAAGAACTTTAGAAACTCTAAGACTTAGATAATTTCTTCCAGTATTTGTATAATATTTTATTTTTATCTTTTAATTCAGATTTTAACCAAGGGTATTTTTTAGAAGCCAATTCATAATCTCGCTTTAATTTTTCAAATCTTTGTTTTGGTTTTTTGTTTGGAAAAAATTTATTAAAATAACTCAAAGAAGAAGATTTTGGAACTTCAAATAATATCACTTCTGGTTTAAATTTTAAAATTGCTTTTGCTTGATTGTCCGTAACCTTTTGGTTGTGTTCTGGTTCATTGACATGAATTAATTTCATATTAACTAATAGTTTTGTATAATTTATATAATTTTATTATAAAAGATTTTTTTCTCATTAATTTATTTCCCTAACTGAGAAACTTGGCGGAGCCAGTTTTGAGCCATTAATTTGCGAAGCAAGAATTCTTCTCAAGATTTAAAAACTTCTTTTGATTTTATCAATTATGAAAATGAGGGGTCTTAGCAATGAAGCATAATCTAAAAATTACTTTAATTCTTATTTCGATGTTTGTAATTACTCAATTTATCGGACTGTATGTTATAAATGCAGATGTTTTTCATCAGACTGCGCAGGTTAACGGAGCAACAGAAATTTTAACAAATCCGATTTTGTCAGTTCTTCAGCCGCCAGAGCCGCAGACGCAAAATGATTTCAGTATGTATTTTGGCTCAATGATTTTTGCATTTATAATCGCAGTAGTTATTCTTTTTCTTTTGACGAGATTTAAGATAGATTTGATTTTGAAAATATGGTTTTTTTCCGTTGTGGTTATAGCTTTGTTCGTAACGTTTAATGCTTTATTCCCGAAATATATAAACTCAATTTATTTTGTAATTCTCGCTTTATTGTTTGCTTTATTTTTGGGATTCATAAAAATATTCAAGAGAAATTTCCTTATTCATAATTTAACCGAGCTTTTAATTTATCCCGGAATTGCAACATTTTTTGTTCCGATATTAAATTTTTGGTCTGTGATTATCCTTCTTATTCTAATTTCAGTTTATGATATGTGGGCAGTTTGGCATTCTGGAATTATGCAAAAAATGGCAAAATATCAGATAAATAATTTGAAAATATTCTCAGGATTTTTTGTTCCCTATATTTCAAAAAAACTAAAAATTAAATTAAGAAAAATGAAAAAAACAAAAGCTAAAAATAAAAAAATAAAGATAAGTCTTGCAATCCTCGGCGGAGGAGATGTTATCTTCCCGATAATAACTTCAGGAGTTGTTTTAACTACCAAAGTTGTAAATCTGCCTTTTGGTTTGTCTCCATTTATCGGAGGATTTTGGCCTGCTGTTTTTGTTATTGCGGGAGCAACTTTGGGGTTATCATTATTGTTTATGTTCTCAGAAAAAAAGAAATTTTACCCTGCAATGCCTTTTATTTCAGCGGGAATTTTTGCAGGGATAATTCTAGGTTATATCCTTTTCTAAAATTGCTACTATCAAAAGGTAACATATCATAAGATTTATAAATAGTGTTTTCTATGGGGATTTATGGAAATGCAAACAAGATTTAATCCCAGCGAGGAATTTGAAAGATATGCAATAATCGCAGATTACTTTTTAGAAGACCCGGAGGCTTTAAATGAAAGAAATAGACAATACTTAAAAAATATTTTTTATAGAATCTCCCGTGAAACAAGAAGTGCGGATTTACCAGAGAGAACAAGGAGATTACGTACGGGGTTGCTTAGATTTTTTGGAATAACCAGCGAAGCAATCAATCAAACTAAGGGGGCAATAATATGAATAATCCAAACTATGATAAGCAGGTAAGAGAATATGCTGACGAAGTTAGCAAATATCCCGAAGAAAGTTATCCAAGTGATAGTATAGCTGGCGACGAATTACAAAAGATACTTTTTGCTTTAATAGACATAAAAAATAGACACTTATCTCCCACAGTTAGGGAACAGAAAAAGGAACTTGAACAATTACTTCTTAGTAAAAAAATAAGGAAGTTAGCTTAAAATGATACTTGCACAGGAATTAATTGGAAGAATCAAAGACCATTTTGATTTGAATCTTTACGAAACAAAAGTTTGGTTAGCTTTGCTTAGTAAAGGAGTTGCTTCTGTTGGTGAAATTGCTGCTCTATCAAGAGTTCCTAGAAGCAGAACTTATGATGTTCTTGAAAGCTTGGAGAAAAAAGGATTTGCAATAATAAGAATGGGCAAACCCGTAAAATATTTGGGTGTAAAACCTCAAATAATTCTTGAAAGAATAAAACAGGACATAAGAAAAGGTGCTGAAGAAAAAGTAAATATCCTTACAAAATTAAAAGATACAGATGAATTTGTCAAACTCAACGAATTGTATACTCAGGGAATAAATCCGGTAAAGAAAGAAGAAATTTCAACTTCATTGAGAGGAAAATCAAATATCACAAATTTCTTGAGAGAAATAATTGAAAGTGCAAAAAAAGAAGTTGTTATCTGCACAAATGCAGGCGAGATAAAATCAAAAGCAAAAATTTTCGCTCAGACTATTGCAATTCTTAAAAGAGCAAACATAAAAATAAAAATGGCTCTTTCAGGGGATGAAAAAACAATAAAGGAGCTTGAAGAAAAACTTGGCTTAAAAATAAAAAGAACAGAAATTGATTCAAAATTCTTTATAGTTGATAGAAGAGAAGTTTTATTTTATATTTCAAAAAGCGGAAGCGACAGCGAAGATATTGCAGTATGGCTTAATTCAGAATTTTTTGTAGAATCTTTTGCATCTCTATTTGAAAAAGCAATTGGAGAGAAATAGGATTTAATTAACAATTTCTAAATTTATTATTCCCATCTCATTGATTTTTTCTTTATTTTTCAATTTCCATTCTTCAACGAAATCTGAAATTTTTTCTTCAACTTTCTCACGAGCAAAAACTCTTCCCGCTTTGACAAAAGTGTTTTTATGCTTATTTTCAAATAAGGCAACATTTTTTTCATCTTTTGCATTTGGTCCGTTCAGAACAATTTCCCCTCTGCTTTTAACAATAAAAAAATATTCTGCTCCTTTCTTGTCATTATACTCAAAATATTTATTTTTAACTTCATAATATTTTTTTATTTCTTCATTTAAATGTCGGTAAAACTTGACAAGTTTGCTTCCAGCAATATCTCCTTCCTGCTTATCAGTTTCTGCTTTGATAAAAACAAATTGTACTTTTCTTTTTTGTGCACCTTCTTTTAATTTTTCAAAGTTTATTTTTTCCTCTTCAAAATTTTCCAGTTTTGGATTTTTCAAAAATTTTCTGCAAGCTTCCTGAAATCGCTTAAAAGTTTCATTTGAAAGCGCAGCAAGTGCATTTCTTTCCTTGTAAGTCGGGTCAATCAAAACCATAGGCGAACTCATTTTTGAGCCGTTCATATTCATTTCTATTTCTCTTTTATTTTTGTATAATTTTTCAATGTCGATTATTTCTTTATTTTTCATCTTAGTCCCCGCTTTAACAAAATTCAAGAAACTTTTATAATAATAAACTAATAATTCAAGTGCATACCCTGAAAATCCATTAATATAACTCTCCGCGCCGTAGCATTTGTTTGCGTGGCAGAAAGCTTTTGCTAATCTAACCTCTTCAAGCATTTTTTCTGTTTTCAGTCTTTTTTTGATATATCCTACGTGAAAATAAGACAAGTCAGTTATATTCTCCGCATCTTTTGGATTTTTTACTCTCATCACAGGAACTATTTCAATAAAGAAATTCTTGTCACCCGAAATTTGAAAATAATCTCTTGAACCATGAATTCTTGAAATTTTCCCAATTTTTATTTCACGAAGTATTTTTTCAGTTAAATCAGAAATTTTACTTCCTTTATTTTTTTGCTCAAATCTTACAAAGACGTCAATATCATACAATCTTTTTTTAATCAGAGTTTTTTTTTCAAAACTTCCGCCGACAAAAACCTGCGCATCTATTTTTTTCTCTTTTAATTTTTTTTCAAATAAACTTATAAAATTCTTTAGAAAATTTTCAATATGTTTTATTTCCTCTTTTGAAGGATTTATCTTATTCAAAACTTCTTTTAAAATTTGACTAATATTCATAAATGAATAACGCAGAATTAACTTATAAGTTTAATGGAAGCAATTCTCTCTTCTAATTCAAGTTTGATTACTCGGACAACTTCTTCTTTTGGAGGACGTTTAGTCATATTTATGACTGTACATCCCAGAACTTCTAACATCTCAAAAAAAGGATCTTTTGGGGGAGTCCTTTTATAAATAGTATCTACATTTGATAAGATAAATTGTAAATAATCTAAAACCTGATTTCTATACCCTTTTTGCACTGCGAATTTATCTACTTCAGTATGAGCTAAATCGTGAGGACCCATTCTATAATGATATCCTCCCTTTCTATCTGTTATTATTACTTCTGATAATTCATGGGCTAAAAGTCCAGTCAGTTGAGATTCATTAATTGTTTCAAAAGCATCTTTCAATCCAGGAGAAGGGTCAATTGAAATTAAATATGCTAAATGTTCCTTTCCAAGATTTGTTGTTTCTGTTATTTCGGGATAAATAAAAATTTCCCTTTCTTTGCTTGGAGAATATTCTTCTACAAGCCCCCCCATTGTAACTGCAGAAGGAGTGAACCATTCTACTTTGTCATTAGTTTTTATTCCTTTTATTGCGATAACCGTTCCATTTGATGCCGCGAAATGCAACCATGAAATGTTTCCAACCGCAGCTTTATCTTCAAGTTTAAACGCGGCTCTAACAGGAAGGAATGTTTCTGGAAGCAATTTTATCCAATTATTCATGCCCTGATGATTAAAAATGAATTTATAAAAGTAACTATAATAAAACTTATAAATGGTTAATAATAAAGAGAACTATGATGATACATGCCCATTACTTAATAAGGAACCAAGAGGAACTTTCCGAATTAAAAAGTAAAATTGAAAAATTAGAACGAGTAGTAGCATTTTCCTGTCCCCCAGTTCCAAATCCAAATAATACGAGTCCAGATTATATAATTGTAAAAAAAGGAACAGCTGGAGATTATGATTCATGTGACATCTGTCCATTTCCAGGTTGTGAACTTAGTCTTATTGATTTACAAAGAGAAAATATTTCAAAACCGGAAGTTAATGTTGCAAGTCAGGAAAGAATTCAGTTGATATATGATTCAAATATTTACACAATTTATTTTAAAAATAATTTTTAATATTAATCCTCGTCAGGATTTCTTATTTCCTTGATGTCTTTTGCGTTCTGTTTTAATGTAGAAGATAAATCAATTATATATTTTCCCTCTTCCACTTTGTATATTAATGGGCGTTTTTTATTGAATAAATTAACTAAATCAATTTCAAATTTTCCTGCTCCTGTAACTCTCACAGATTCTATATCTAAAATAACTGGAGTATCTTCTTCAATAATCCCTGCAAGTTCTCTTATTTCTTTTTCAACTTGCTTCTTATCTTCCATTGGAATCTCAATTGGATTTTCTTTTATCCTCGCTAATTGGCTGTCTTTTATATAGAAGAAAAAGTGCGCTCCGCACTCACTGCACCCTTCAAGTAATTCTTTGCTCCCCGCAGGATAAATTGTTCCGCAGTGTACGCATTGGTGTGGCATAGATATGAAAAACAATTAGACATTAAAAAGATTGCGGAGAAAAAATATATTTACTGATTTAATAATAATTCAATTTTCTTGGGATTGCGTTTCATTTCTTTTACAATTGTTGCGGGTCCGATAATTGTAATAGCACTGAAATCTCCGCCGGCAATTGCATTCGCAATTCCTTTTGTCATTTTTCCCAAAATGCTATCTTGATTATTTCCTGCAATTACTGCAAGCTCTATACCTCTGAAATTTTTTATATGCCCTATCATCGCCATCGTATCCCCAATCAATCTGGCCTCTTCACTCGATGACAATTTTCCCTGAAGTATTAAAATATTATTGTTAAGAATTATACTCAATATTTTTTTTATTCTTTCGTCGCTATTAAGTTCTCTTATTTCAGAATATGGAAGAAACTGGATGGAAAATCCCTTTATCTTTCCCAAATCTCTCCCTCTTTTTTTATCTGCCATTTTAATAATAACCAAATATGCTTTTTAATCTTTTTTGCTAAACCTTTTTTGATAGTTTAAAAATTGATTCATAAAATTCTTCTAAATTGTCTCCGAATTTTGCGCTTATTCCGACGACGTCGTACTCAGGGAAAGCAGCTTCAATTTTTTTTATGTCTGCTTTTTTCAGATCAATTTTATTTGCTACAATCAGAACAGGGATTTTTCTGGCTACAAGATTTCCTATAATAGTAATATTCACCTGATTGTACGGATTTTCCGCAACATCAAGAACAACAACAACAATGTCCATGTCATCAAGCCACTTGATGCTTTCAATAACTCCTTGTGTTGCTTCTTTTGCTCTTTCTTTAGAATCTTTTTTTGACATTTTGAATTTCAGAAAATCTTCATAATCTATTTTTGTCGCAATTCCCGGCGTGTCAATCATTTTGAAAACCATTTTCTTTCCTTTGTAGCTTATTTCAACTTTTTCCTTGAATTGAACTTTTCTTGTTTCATGCGGAATCTTGCTTACTGTTCCAATTTCTTCCCCCGTAAAATCTTTGCAGATTCTATTTGCTAAACTTGTCTTTCCTGCGTTAGGCGGCCCGTAAAATCCTAATTTAATTTCCCTTTTACTGCTAAACAAATTTGTGAACATCCTCTTAAAAAAATTCTTAAAAATCTTTATCGCCATAGTATAAATTTGTCGTGTTAGTTTATAAATATTTCAGTAATAAAACATAATATTCTTAGGGTTAAACTATTTTCTTCCCTGAATATTTCTTTAAAGCATAACCTACTTGCTCATAATTCCATCCTGCTTTCCTGAGTTTCGACGCAATTTCTCTCTCTTTAAGTCCTTTCTTTTTTTCACCGTCGATATAATTAAGAAGATTGTAAAGATTATTTCTGTTCTTGAATAAATAATTTTCATATTTTCTTTTGTACCATAATTTTATCAGCACCCATACAATTAACCACACAATAATGATAATTAATGCAATAATTACAAATATAATCCATTTATTCAATCCTTTTTGGAATGAGGGAACATTCCCATTTAATGACAAATCACTTATCTTTGGAGAGATAAATAAAGGAAGAGTGATAAAATCAACATCGTCTGTTGTTGAAAAAATAATATGAGTTCCCTGGTCGCTTAACCGAGTATATTTATATCCATCTTCCTGAGTCAATGAGTAATCTTGATCAAGAAGCAAATTATTCATATCTTTAACTATAAGGTAAGGACTATTGCTGTCTTTTTTTGTAATTGTCATATCAAATATTTTTAATAACGGAGTTTCATAATCTTCGTAGATTGCAGAAGTTTCTGAATAAGTTACCTTGGTGTCAAGATTTTCGTCACCCCACACAAGTATCGCATTCCTATACGCATCTTCGTTAGCAGTATCATAATTTTCTTGTGTAATCTGTGTTAACGAATTCAAATCAATATTCTCTTTTTGAGGATAATAAATTAAATCGCTGCTTGATGCAGTTTTTATAAGTAATTTTGGAATGCTTACATTTAATATTTCGCCCAGCATAATTTCATAATCTGATTCGGTAGTTGTGTCAGAAATACTATCCTGCAAATCCAAAACCATTTTTTTGGAGTCGTCAAGTTTTAATAAATCATTGATGCTTTTTTGTTCAAAAGCAGAAAAGCCAAGAATCTGAATTTTTAAGTTATCAATATTGTCATTCATATCCTGCAAAAGGACAGGAACAATTTCAGAAGCAGGAGAAACTTTTACAATAAATGTTTTTGAAGAACTTCTATTCTGAGCATCAACTGCGCTTACAGTCAATTCATAATCTCCGATGGTGCGGTAAGCATAAACAACTTGTTTTGTTGTGGTTGTTGCATTATTTCCATCGCCAAAACTCCAGTGATATAAACTTATATTTTTGGTTGAATTAATTCCAATAACAAATTTAGTCGGATAAGTAATCGCAGTTTTTAAGGGAGTTAAATATTGAATTATCGGTGCAGATTCAATTCTTATTCTTTCTGAAAATAATTTAATATCATCTAAGCTTAAAGAGTAAGTGTAATTTCCTAAACTATTTGGAACTGAAAATCCCGCTTCATTTAAATTTAATTTTTGAAATGGAGAATTTATTTTTGCAGGCATTTCTGTAAAACCATAAAGATTTGTTTCTGTAGCCGATATTTCTGCAGTATAAGAAAATGACGGCTCAGTTAAATCTATTTTTTGATTCGCAATTCCCGAAATAAATTTTATTGGGATTACGCATCCCTTCGTGCAGTCATTTCCATATCTTACCGAGAGATAATCCTTTATTTCTTTAAGGATAATTGCATCATTAAAAGTGATTACTCCTATAGGGGCATATTTTTTTGTCTTTGCGAAAATATTAAAATCTTCACTATAACTTCCAGGATAAATTCCAGAAAACCCGCACGGATTATTTTGTTCATAAGCTATTTTATATTTTCTTGCATCTACAGCAGGATTTGTGGGTTTTATGCACACAAAATAATCTCCACCATTAACATAGAAGTTAGGAGGAACGCATCCAATTTCCCCTTCTCCAGAAGCCAGCACAGAACATGTTTTCTTTAATACTCCGCTTGTATCTTCAATGCTCATTGTAAAGGGAATATCTGTTGCAGTTCCAATAACCTTCGCACGGATATTTACCGCAGGGGCTTCAGAAAGAGTTATTTTTTCGCAATAAGGTATAGATGCAAGATCTGCCAAAGAATTTGAATCCGAATCGAAATAACATCCATATTGAACATCATTGAAATTTTCTGAGGGAATATTTGATTTCCATTCTATATTTCCATCGCTTAAAAAATCAACAGTCAAAGGAAGAGTGGATGTCTCAGCGTTATCGCCTGTTAATTTAAGAGAAAAAGAGTCTACACTTACTACTGATTTTGTAGAAGTTATTTTAAATCCAAAAATTGATGATTCCCCCGCATTTAAAACTACACTCTTTGATAGTTCTCCTGTTCCAATCGCCGAATAATCTGAACTGCAATCAAGAGGACTGCAAGTGTAACTGAATTCTGAATTTGAATTTTTGCTTATCAAATCAATTAAACTTATTTTTTTCTCTAAACTTTCAACAGAACTTTTAAAAATTGCATTTGTCGGCTCATTATTCAAGCTTATATTCACCCATCCCGTTATCACTCCACTTGGCGCATATATTTTATCAATTGAATGATTTAAGTTCCCATTTGTAAAACTAGCAGAAATAAAATTCAAGAAAAAAATTATCGCAATTAAACAAATAATTTTTTTAAATACATTCACCATCTTTCTTATCTCTATAACTCAAAAAGTATTTATAAATATTATCCAGATGAGATTTTATTTTTTGCTTACGATATTTGATGTAAAAAGAGTTAGAAAAATATTTTCTGTTTTTTGCTTACGATATTTTATCTAAAAGGAGTTAGAAAAAAATTTCCTATTTTTTTCTTAATATCTTTTTTTTGAAAATTAATCCGACGTAAATTAATGCAATTATAACAACTGAACCAATCATCCCAAGATAATCAAAGAAAGGAAGCTGAACTTGTGCAGGGCATAAAGCAGTTATTGGTTTATCTGCTAAATGAATACACCAATCATATATTTTTCCTTTTTTTGTCGAGTCTGCCCCAGTCCATGTTCCAGTTGCAACTATTGTTTGATATCCTACTGGCTCAACATCACAATTTTTTGTAATTGATTGACTAATTTTGCATAAACCGAAAGTTAGAGGTCCTACGGAATTATAACATTTTTCGGAACGGCAAAATAAATTTCTTGAACAAGAATCTAAATCTCCGTCTTTGCAATCTGCAGATGAACATCCCTCCCCTAAATCACATTTTCCGTCATTATTTGATAGCGATTCGTCTCCAGTTGGACAAACATTTCCAAAATAACAGTAATTTCTTGAAGGCGAAGAACCTGCCTTGTGACATAATGTATAACCATAACTACAGGTTGGGTCTACTATCGGAAGAATTGAAGAATAGCAAGTTCCAGCAGAACAAAGAAGTCCGCTCGTGCAAGTATCTTGTTTGCCTTCACAATCTGCGCAGGTACATCCCTCTTCACCAAATTCACAAACTCCATCATTGTTGCAATGAGATGATGTTCCACAATCTTTTGTTCCAACAACTGCTCCACAAACTTCTCCTGCACTATTATAAGTTAAATCTGTTGTGCCACTGCAAATAGACGATGCGGGAGGTAATGTTGGACAAACTGCGGTACATGTTTTTGTTCCAAGAACAGTTCTGCAAACCACTCCCGTACTAGTATCTAAAATATTAAATTGATCTGTACCACTGCAAACTTCATCATTTGTGGGATGAGTTGGACATCCTCCAGTTCCACAATCTTTTGTTCCAACAACTGCTCCACAAACTTCTCCTGCACTATTATAAGTTAAATCTGTTGTGCCACTGCAAATAGACGATGCGGGAGGTAATGTTGGACAAACTGCGGTACATGTTTTTGTTCCAAGAACAGTTCTGCAGACTACTCCGGTACTAGTATCTAAAATATCAAATTGAGCCGTACCGCTGCAAACTTCATCATTTGTGGGATGAGTTGGACATCCTCCAGCCCCTGGACAAGTATTTCCGGGATAACAATAACTTGCTCCGCTTGTATCAAAACATAAAGTATAACCATTTCCACATCCATTAGTTGAACCGGTACATTGTGTTGTATCAAATGAACAACGTGAGTCACAACTTAATGTTCCGCCTGTAAAGACGCTATTAACATCATGGCATGTTTTTCCGCTAAGGGCTGTTCCATCACAAACTTCTCCAGTATTTATAGTTCCATCTCCGCAACTTCCGGTTGTTCCTCCTGTGCAGGCAAAAGTATCCCATTTGCATGGATTTGAAGAAGTAGGAGAGCCACAATTTAAAGTTCCTCCTGTAAAACTATCAAAGTTACTGCAAGTTTTTCCGTCTAATCCCAAAGTAGGTTCACAATCTTCTCCGGCACTTACGATTTCATCACTGCAGGTAGGAGTAAAAGGATTAATCGGTCCAGAAGTAAATCCGCATGTGCTAGTAGTTGTATCCCAAGCACATGCACAATTAGTATCTGAAGCAGTGCAATCAACTCCGACGCTAGTTCCCTGCTCTACAAGATTAACCGAACAAGGAGTATTTGTATTACATTGATTTGCATCTTTATACTTGTCACAAGTTACTATTCCCGCACAATCTGCATCTGAAGGTTTTTTAACTAATAATAAAGGATTTTCACTTGTTTTTGTTTTAGTTGTGTCAGAAACTAATGTTGCAGTAAAAGAATATGATGGATCAGCAGTTCCAAAAATTCCAGTTCCCTGCCATTCAGTTGTCCATTCCCCTTTCGCAGTGTCATCACTAAATGGAACATTTACCGGATTTGTCGTCGCAGATGGAGAAGTTGTAAATGAAACACTTTTTCCTCCGCATTCCGAACCACTTCCTTTAACTACAAGAAATGCTTTTTGTCCAGTTAATGCGCTGTCAGAAGAGCTAACAGGATTAATCCCATCTAAACTCCAAAATGCTCTATCAAGAGTACACGGATAAGTTAATGTTCCAGAACAGCATATTTTTGTTGAGTAATCCGCGAATGCTCCAATGTGCGCGTTTGTAGTAGCAGATAGGGAAAGAACTCCGATGTTATTTGTTGGGCAAGTGGTAGTAGAATAAGCACAACTTAAATCTCCATAACAAACATTATTTGTTGCAGAATAAATATTAGACAAAGGTTCTTCAGCATGGGCATTTATCGAAGATGAAAGTCCAATAATTTTATTTGCTCCATTACAATCAGTAACTCCATCTCCAAAACCACAGCATAAAACAGAATCATATACTGGAGTTTGTTTATTTAATTGTCCATGAGCGTTTGTCGGTGCAGAAAGCCCCATTATTACATATCCGTTTGTTATATCATTAGTGCAGTCTGCCCTTGTAGAGATGATACATGTTCCTGCTGAAGGCACCGCAGCAAAAATTCCAGAAATTAAAAAAGAAAATATAATTAGCGCAAAAAATAATTTACCTATCACTTCTTTTTTCATCTTCATCTTAATGAAATGCGTTTTATAAATATTCTTATTTTTTTTGAATTTTATTGATTGTCACTTAGAAGAGAAAAAAATTAGTCTAAAAAATTTAAGGAAGACTGTTCAACTTATAATATTATCATAATAAATAAAATTATTTTTTGATATGCCTAAGAACTAAGTCAGAGAATTCTTTAATTATCTTTATCTCTTTTATTATTTTAAAAATATCTTCTGTTTTGATTGCTCCATATCTGTGGGCAAGTTTATTTCGGGAAATAATCAAATCTTTTAATTTTGTTTCCATTGCTTTATTTATTATTTTTTTGTTCAATAGCAGGACAAATATTTCTTTTATCTCTGTTGGATATCCCAAATGCTCCTCTTTTACAACCTCGTCGCCCAAATCAATGATTCTATTTATAGCGGAAAAAATAAGCATAGAACTCGCATAAAAATTAAGGTCATTTTTCAAATCTTCTTGAGACTTTATTTTCATATTTTCCAATTTTTTAAGATACATTTCTATATCTTCAATAATAATCATTATTTTCTCCTTGTCATGCATTTTCAAATTTCTCCGTCATTCTATTTTTCATAAAAAACATAAATTCTCGGTATTCTTTTAGCGTATTTGATTTAATCTCTTCTATTTTATTTTTATTCCTAACAAACAATTCTTTTCCATCTTTGAAAACCCGGACTTTGATAAAAATAGGCAATTCTTCAAAAAAAGAGATATCAAATTTTTCAGGACTATCCCTTAAGATTTTCTTTTTTTCATTTTCATTCAATTTTCCAATAATGCAGATATCTATATCAGAAAGATTTCCAAAATTTTTTAGATAACTCCCAAATAAAAAAATTGAATAAACTTTTTTGTTTTTTGATAAATCTTTAACAATCTTTTTTATCGGTTGTTCATATTTACGATCCATTTTATTATAAATCTTGTTAGATTATTAAATTTATTCTTTTTTAACAAAGCCATTTAATCTCTTCAGGGAATTTATTTTCTTCCTTTTCCGCAAAAAACATTTTAAAAAATAAAAAAGGCTCTTTTAAATAGCCAATAAAATTAATTTTCTGACTTTTGTTTATAAACATCTCTAAACCATTCTTTGGGTGGATTTTTTTCTTCTAATATCAAAGAATTAAGTATATCTTGAGAAAATTCTTTTGACGATTTTGGCAAATGGCTTATTTCGATAGGGATATCCCATCCAATATCTTCCAAAAAATTAATTGCTATTTGCATATTTTCCGAGATAAATTTGTCAGAGCTACCATAGTCTTCAAATACTTTTCTCGCCTCTGTCTTTACATCTTCCCCCTCAAGTATACGTTCATAAAGATCAATAAGATATTCTCTTAATTCTTGGATATCTAATCTAATTCCCATTTTCCTCTTCATCTGATTTATGATTTAGAATATTATTTAACATTCTTTTCCTAGCAGTCTCAAGCAAGTCCATTGCATCATACGCGGATTTTCCTCCATCTGCCATTGCAGCATCATAACTTGAAATAAGAATTTTTCTCCTTGAATAATCCATTAAACTACTTGGTTTTGTAGTTTCTCCTTCATGTATATGTAGCTGAAAACCAGAAGCGGGAAAATCTCTTATCGTCAAATCTGTAGAAGGCTGGATTTTTATTTCGGGGATTAATCCATAACTATCTCGACCAATTAAACTCTTAAAATCTTCTTCTAATGGTCTACTTCCAAAGCTATACATAACACTTGCGCTAAGATTTTCTAAATCTCCAGAACTAAAATAAATTTGTTCTTCTAATCTCATTCTATTCTAAACCCCCTTTCATTTTTATACTTCCACTTTGTGAATATAATAATTCTTCTTTGGAGAGCAGTCTTTTATTTTGTTTTAAAGCGATAGCATTTTTCAAATAAGTTAAAGAATAAATTAATCCGTGAATATTCCTTCTTGAATTTTCTTCAAATTGCATAGCCCGCCTCTTTTGCTCTTCTGATTTTTCAATATTGTATCTGACTGCTTCTTCAGTAATTCTTTGAGTTTGTAATTGTTCTTTAATCCTCTCAAAATAATTTTTATCTCCTAATATAAATTCTGAATTAGTCACTAATCCAGTTATAGAAACATCAAACATCTTAATCATTTTTTCAAAATAATCTTCTCTTTCAACTCTTACATCCAGCCATGAACAATCGGTTTCAGGTAGATTATCCGAAACAACAAACATATCAATATCTGAAAATTCTTTTCGTGAACCATAAAGAATAACTAATTTTGCTTCTTTTAATCTTTCACCATAAATGTCATTTAACAATCTCTTTGCTCTTTCCAGAGCGGTTCTTCTTGCTAATCCAAAATTATAAAATGTTGCTAAATCTCCATAGGTTTTATTAAATGAAATAAGTTCATCAATTGAATTTTTCCTTTCTTGATTCACAGAATCATATTTTTTTTCAAATAAATTCTTCAAATTAAATTCTTTAGAAAGAAAATATTCTGTCCAAACAGCAAATCCTTCATATAATCCGAGATTTTCTTTTTGTAACTCCCTTAATCTTAAAAAGACTTCATTTCCTTCTCTAAATTCGTTAATTTCTTCGGAAATAAATTGTTTATCTTTGAAATATTCTTTTTCTTTTTCCAATAAACTTTTTTCTAAACCAACCAATTCTCTTCCAGCTAAATTGTGTTCACAATAAAGTCCATGTCCAAAATACTCATGAAATAGGCTTAATCTGTTTCCTGCAGGAATAATTGCAGTTTGATTTCGAGGTAAATAAATTCCAGAAGAATTTTTATCAAAATCAAATCCTTTGCAAAAAGAAGTCCATTGTTTTGGATTTAATTGTTTTAATTCCGTTTTTTCCGTAGAATAACCCAATAATTCCTTATAACTTTTATTAGCTTGAATAACTAATTCTTGAATACCAGAAGGTTCTTCGTCCATATAAATTTTATTCGAGTAAACTATTTAAACTTTATGTTTTGTTACTATTGTATAATTAATTCATCCAATTCATTCCTAAAATATCATCTAATTTTTCTCTCGGCAAATATGTATTTTCATAAATAATTTTACCTGCTTTTTCATCAGCAACTCCTGGATTTACAATATCCCATGCGGGAATCATAATTGTTTTATCTGTTGATAAAGTTGCTAATATTTTTGCTTCTCCATTAGGTGCAATAAATACATGTCCAAATTCATGAGGCCCCACGGGATCATTATAAACCGCATGTTCTGGTCGTATTTCAATAATGCTTCGATTAATAATCCCACTTGCAGAAGTTCCATTTAAATAAAAATTTGTTGTTTTACCCGCGATGGCATTTCCGTACATGTCCTTAACATTTGAATTTGGAACTTCAATTACCCATCCTTCATCAGGAATAATAAATCCGTTAGCAATAGTATAATGTTTTACTAAAGAATCATCTATGACATTTTGAAATGCTTCTCCCCCGATAAATTTCCTTATGCCTGTGGGAGAAGTAAATTCATCTATCAAATAACCTATTTTAGCATTATCAAAAGAATCTGCTGAATTATTTGTTAATGGATTTTGTTTTAAAATCTGAACGTTTTTAGTAATTGACTTTTTTAATCCATCTTTATTAGGGAAATATCCCTGTCCGAAATTTATTTCCCCCATAGAATTTTTAAAATCTGTTGCATCAAAAAAAGAACCATCAGAATATCCATATCTACTAACTCTAATTTTATTTGTTAAATCCTGATCTTTTGTTCCGTCGAGAGTTAATGTTCTTATGTAACTTGTTTCTGCTCCGCCAACTTTGTTAAATCGAGCTTGCAATTTTACTTGTGCAACTGGAGAACTCGCATGAAAACTAAAATTTCCGTCACTTGAATTTATGTCTGATAAAAGAGTTGTTCCATCGTAAATTCTAACTTCTCCTGCTGAATTTGTCAAGGTTTCAACATCTTGTAAATTTCCAGTTATATCTAATAAATTTTTTTCTGTTAAGGTATAATTTTGTTTTGTTGTATTTGTTCCATCAGAGACATCTATTCCAACATCCTCATTTGTGTCTGCACTTATTGCGGGAGGTGACCCAGAAACTAACCAAGTTGAAGAATTTATTTGGTTTGCAGATAACCAGGAAGGTTTTACTAAACATGTTAAATTGTCTCCTTCTGGATAATTAACTGTTACTTGATAATTATAAGAATTTCCTTCCTCAACTGTTAATATCGGAGACGAAGTTATTACCGGAGCATAATTTACTGGCGGATTTATAACGTCATCCAAAGCAACAATTTCTAATCTCGCTGTTCCTTTTAAACTCAAATCCAAATTATCTGTGCCTTGTGCGATGAAGCTATATGTTCCAGCTTTAGTTGGAGTCCAAGAGTAATTTTTTATAGGAGAATCTTGTTTTATTAGTTCTAAATCTCCTGCATCAATTATCCCATTGCTATTATTATCTAATGCAATTAAGTGATTTGCAATTCCATTTTCGTCTGTTCCGTCTGCATTTAGGTAAATCGAGGTTCCAACTTTAGTTGAAGATTGAGAAGAGCTGATGCTCTCTTTTGGAGCATAATTTGTTGTAGTAATAATCGGCTCGCAACCAAAAAAAACAAGGGAGGCTAAAGCTAATATTCCCGCCTTTACTCTTTTTATCTTGCTTTTTAATATATTATTTTCTAGTGTTTTAACCATGATGAATTAATAACTTTAAACTATTTAAATCTTATTATTGTCACCACTTAATAGGGAATATTAATTTTTATAGACCTCATCATGATGCTTATACTTTTCAATTATTATCGTTTTTGTATTTTCATTTATAGAATAAACCAGAACATAATTCCCTATGTGAACCCTCCAAAAATTTTGGAGAGGTTTTTTTAAAGGTTTAAAATGATACGGGTTTTCTCTTATCTCGGCTATTTTTTTTGAAATATAATCAAAAGAAATCTTATCTTTTTTGGATAATCTGCGGAATATCCTGTCCACACCTTCTTTTATTTCAAGATTATACATATTTCCCCTATTTATAATGTTCAGAAAAATTTTTGATTTTTATTGTTTTCTCTTTTTGAGATTCTAAAAGTTCTTTGATAAAATCCGGCTTTAATTCTGGCTCAAGCATTTCTTTGCCAAAAATATTCAGAATCAAGTTAAGTGCGTCGCTTTTATCATTTAAATTTTCTTTAGCTTTGACAATATTCAAGATCCGATTCGCATTATCCTCAATATCTACAATTGCTTTAACCATGTTAATGTCGTATTAATATAATATTAATACTAGCTTATAAATCTTTTCATCCCTTCACAACAGCCAGAGGTTTTAATCTTGCAACCTTTTTGCTTATTCCCAAATCATCAACAACTTTCACAACCTCGTCGATATCCTTGTAAGCTTCAGGCGCTTCTTCAGCCAGGGACTTCCAGCTTCCTGCTTTGACTTCAATACCTTCTTTATTCATTTCTTTTTTAGTTTCCTCTCCCTTTAGATTTCTCAGAGCTAAACTTCTTGAAGAAATTCTCCCTGCTCCGTGGACTGTTGAACCGAATGTCAGCTCCTCTGCCTTTTTTGTCCCAATTAGCAAATACGACGCTGTTCCCATGCTTCCAGGAATAATTACGGGTTGTTTATTAAAAGCCCTCGTCGCGCCTTTTCTGTGGACGCACACAATTTTATTTTTCCCGCCTATTTTATGTTCTTCAAATTTCGCAATATTGTGACAAACATCATAGACAACATCTATTTTCACTTTTGGAAAAAGTTTCCCCATTTCTTCCCTAATCCAGTGAGTAATTATTTGTTTATTTGCAAATGCAAAATTTGCAGCAGCGCACATTGCAGAATAATAATCTTTTCCTAGTTTGCTTTTTATCGGTGCATTGATTAATTCTCTATCTGGTAAATTTTTGAAACCATATTCTTTTTCCATCAACTGAATATAATCACTTGCAACCTGATGTCCGAGCCCCCTGCTTCCGCAGTGAATCATTATTGTTACCTGTCCTTTTTTTATTCCAAGTTTTTTTGCAATTTTATCGTCGAAGATTTCATCAACATACTGAACTTCTAAAAAATGATTTCCCGCACCGATTGTCCCAAGTTGCCCAATTCCCCTGTTAACTGCTCTTTCAGAAACTTTGTCTGAATCAGCGTCTTTCATATTTCCTTCTTCTTCGGTGTGTAGATAATCTTCTTTAACTCCCATTTTTAAATTATCCACCACATATTTTGCCCCGCCCTCAAGTAATTTATTCAATTCTTTTCTTGTAATTTGAAATTTGCTTCCTCTACCGACTCCAGATGGAATTTTTTCGTACAATTTTTCAACAACTTCTTTTTGTTTTTTTAAAATATCTTCTTTTTTCAAATTTGTTTTCAGCAGTCTTACAGAACAATTAATATCATAGCCGACTCCGCCTGGAGAAATTACTCCCCGGTCTAAATCAAAAGCCGCAACTCCGCCGATAGAAAATCCGTAACCTTGGTGCGCATCAGGAAGCGCGATTGAATATTTTAAAATTCCGGGAAGATGCGCAACATTTTTTACTTGTTCCAGCGTTTTATCTTTTTCTATATTTTTAAGAATGCTTTCGCTGGCAAAAATCCGTGCAGGAACTTTCATTCCGTTTTCGGCAGGAATTTCATAAACATCTTTTGAAACCTTTTTTAATTCCATAAAATTATATGCTTCTCAATATTTTAAAGATAACTATGCACGAAGTTCTTGCAAAATTCCATACGCTTTGTCCTCCATTAATCTAACAAATGCAATTTTTTCTCTATTATTCATTTGGGGATATTCCTCAGTGTTATCCTCTATAATATTTATTACTTCTTTTGCTTTCTTACCTAAACTTGGAAATTCATCTCCTAAATAAAAATCAATCATAGAACTTGCAGACCACAAACCTCCAAGGCTTAGATTTTTTCTAAGTTTATTTCTCCATAAAAATGCTCCTGCCTCTTCACCATATCTGCTCTTCAGTTCTCTTTTCCATTTTTTTCTTAACAAACCTTGATTGGGAATTAAATCAAAATCATCTTCAATTAATGGAATTAGAATATAATCCTTAATCCAATTGATCACCATATCTAAATGAGAGTCCCTGCCTAAAAATATGGAATTTATTTCTCCGGAAAAATTATATTTTGGCTGACGCTTTGACATAATGTGCCAACTATAAAGAGGATCGTTCACCAATATTTCTTCAATTTTTTCCATAAATATGTGCGTAAGAATACCTTTAAAAACGTTTAGCCACGAATTATTTTTTCTTTTCTACAATTTTCTCACTAATCTTGGTAATATCTTCTTTTTTCTTTTTGAATAATTCATACAATGCAAAGAATGTCAAAATCGCCCCGGCAAAAGTTGAAAAAAGAACAACATTATTTTTTATAATATTAATCAACGGAAGTTTTCCTGCATTATCCAGTCTGTTTTTCTGAGCAAGATATTCTTCACCCGCAAGATTCAAATTAACTTTGGCATCCCAACATTTCCCGTTAAAATATCTTCTTGAATATTATGAATGTAATTATCAAGCAGGTTAAGATTTACTAAGGACATGTCATAATTATTTGACGATTTTTTGCTAAATTCATCCTGAAGGATTGTAAAATTTTGTTTTAATACTCCGAGCTGGTCAGAAATATTTTTTATTTCCTGTTCTTTTTCCTGAGCTTTTTTAAGATCGTCTAATTTTTGCTGGTCGCTTTCTATATTTTGATTTATAACAGTTATATTCTGGTAAAATGTTTCATCATTAATTTTTATTATTAAAGTAATATTTCCTGCCTGCTTAAGATTGCCGTAAACAAAAATATAATCTTTCTGACCAGAAGCAAGAGAGTTTATTGGGACAATATTATAAGTTGAAAATCCATTCCCCGTGACGAAAGCAAAAGTGTTGCTGATTGTTTCATTTTTATTATTCTGAATCTGTATATTAAATTGGGCATCTCCCAACTGCACTTCTTTGGGCATGAAATTTGTCAAAATTATATTTGAAATTGTTGCAGTAGAATTATCAATTGCAGTTTGATTTAATGTTTCATTTCCAACTGCGCAAACTCCGGCAGATAAAAATATCAACGCAAAAAATAAAATAAATAATATCCTCTTTCCCATAGTCATTCCAGAAAGATGGTAATTATAAATATTTCTAAACGTCAAGGACAACTTGAGATACCCACTTTTTTCCTTTTTTCTCAACGAACATGTCATTGTACGTAATCGCTTTGACTTCATTTGTAAAATTATAATTTGATGCTTTATCTCCGGAAATTTTTGCGCTTAATCTAAAATCCTTTATTTTTATTTCTTTTATTTTTGAAATCAAAAAATTTTCAGCATCAAGAAGATAAATTATTTCTTCAAGAAAACTATAAAGCAGCGACTCAAAATCTTTTCCCTTAACTTTTATAAGTTTATTTTTTTTTTCTTTTATTTTTATTTTTCCAGAAATTGATTCTTTCAAAGCTAAAGCAGAATTTTCAAAAACTTCTTCAGAATTTTTTCCGAATGCCCGAAATTTTACGTCCGCAGTATGTTCAAGAAATTTATACTTCATAATTAATTATTTTGTCCAGCAGAATAATTTTAATTGTCTGTAAGCATTGCTTATTGTTGCATCAGCGCCGTTGGTATAGCCTGTTCCTCCAGAAGTAATTGCAACCCCTGTAACTACTCCATTCACCTCAGTAATTGTTCCTGTTGCTCCCGAACCTCCGCTGATTATCACCATTGCACCATTAATATAATTTGTTCCTCCACTGGTAATTGTAATTCCCGTAACTTCTCCGTTAGTAACCGCAATAGTTCCTGTCGCTCCGCTCCCTTGCTGTAAGGTAGTGGTTATAACAACTGCTTGTGCATAAACATCTTTTTCAATCACAGAAGATAAAACACATTTGTCGGATAAAAAACAGATTTGCCCCTGACAAATTAAATAATTCGGAGTTCTGAGATTTATTCTGTCCTGAATATCTGTAGGAACTTTTGCAGGCAGAATTGGGACCGCTAAAATTTCTGACCTGAACGCATCATTGGTTTCTATTTCTCTGAGAATTGAAAGTTGTGAAGTATAAACTTGTTCAGATATATCTGTCTTCCCAAATGTCCCTTTATTTATCACGACTAAAAGAACTCCCGCGACGAGCAAAACGGCAACAAATGCTTCGACAATTTCTATCCACGCTCTTTTATCTCTTTTTTTAATCATCTTAATTACCATACTTTCAGATTTATAAAACCTGATAAAATATTCGCATTCGCATCAACATATTGAATCGGAATTTCATCTGCATAAACACTTGCTTTTTCGGGGGCAGTTCCAACTTCGGTTTTTGTCCCGTCACTTTTTATAAACCCAAATCCAAAATCATTTCCTGGAGGAATTTTCAAGTAAATTTTTAGTTGGTCATAATTGGAATTGTAATAACTTTCTAAATAATTTATCTTGCTTTCAAAAGCATATTTTGTTATTGTCACAGACCCAATCGCATAATCCCCCGTGTTAGAATTTATATCATAGATTAATAGTGGGCAGCTCGAAACATCTTTTGTTGTTAATCCAGTGAAATTAGTGGAATAATATATATTAAAAAAAGAATCATAAACACTATTTTTTTTATCTCTATTGTCTATTTTTAATCCCCCAAATTCTGTTCCAACAGAACCCTCATACGCTTCTTGAACATTTTCTAAATCATTTTTTACTATCAAAGGATAAGGGGGCTGGATTTCCAAGGCAGTAAGCAGATTTGCAAAAACAACGCAATTTTTATTTGGATTATTGCTTATTTGAACAGTAGTGCTTGTAAGATTGGAAGAAACATTTTTTATCACTTGCGTTTCAAGAGAGCTTAAAATTGATTTCTTGTCTGTTCCTGTATTTATCGCAGGTTTAACGACACTGTATAAAAAAACTATGAATGTAATAAAAATAACAAATGATAAAATCATTCCCACATGGGATCCTCTCTTGCTTTTCATAAACATCATTGCCTCTTTAGATTTATATTTCTTGCTTATTTATTTTCCAAAAAGAATATTTGCGATTGTCGCAATTCCTAAAGAAAGGATAACTAAAGCGAAAGAATGTTTCAATCCGGCTTTTATACTACCTTCAGATAATTTTCCTATGACCAGCCCGCTGAAAAGTCCCTGAATTAATAATAAATACATAAACGCTTGCGATACTTCTGCTGCTGAAATTCCTGCCCCACTTGAACTGCTTATTGCTCCTGAACTTCCTAAACTTCCGACATTTGCAATCCCCGAAATCATAGGGATAATGTAGAATTGCATAACTAAAACAATTATAATAAAAACAAAAAATATGATATAACCCTGAACTGCAAGCGTTGAAATCGTCGCCTTTCTTTCTTTTTTTAACTTGTCGGTCATGTTAACTGCTTTAGCAACTGCTTCCAAAATATCTGCAATATTCCCCCCTGCTCTTTCTGCCTGCCCGATTAAAGTAATTGTTCTTGATACTGTTTTATTATTAATATCGTCGGCAAATATTTGCAGGGCAGTTTTCAGCGGTATTCCCAGAGCAATTTGGTTGGCAAGTTTCTCAACGTGCTTGCTTAAACTTCCAAATGGTTTCTTTTTCAAGTTTACTAAACTCTTGCTTATTGGGGTTCCTGTTTTTACACTTTCTACAAGATTTCTAGCGAATTCCAAGAACATTTCTTCTTTTTCCTGAGATTCTTTTGTTTTTTGCATAGTTGTCAAAACAAAGGGGGTTGCTATTGCTAAAAATCCAAATGAAATTATGAAAAAGAAAAATCTTGTATTGTAAAATAAAATTGAACTTAAAATTATTGCAATCCCCGCTATTATTCCGACCCAATGAACTTTTTTTAATTCTATCATGCTGTTGAAGTCTGTTTTAATTGAAGGAATATAAGGAAGAAAACATTTATCAACGAAACCCCTCCAGCGACGAGAATAGTAATCATTGTCGTGCTCAGCGAGATTCCGAGCCCGCTTATCTTCATCATCATCAAAAGGAGCATAAAAATCATCGGCGCTGCAATTACGACGCTGATATAAATATCCATAAAACTTTCAGAACTTTTTGTATTTTTTTCCTTTTCAAGTCGGTATTCAAATAAAAGACTCTGCGATCTTTTTTCAAAAAAATCATACAAGCTTCCTCCTGAAGTTATTGTTGTGGCAAGTCCATTTAAAAGTTCAGAAAGTCTTTGGCTTGGACTATTAAGCGCAGAATCTTTCAGTGCGGTAACAAGGTCATATCCGTAAACATTTATTTCATTAAGCAGTTTGTTAAATTCTTTTTCCAGATTGGGATATTCTTTTGTCGAAGAGATTATGCTGAAAATTTTTGTCGGGTCTATCATCGAGCCAGAAATTGCAGCCATATGTATAGCCGCGAAAGGCAATTCTCCGTCGATTTTTCCTCCAAGTGATTTTTTTTCAAGAGAGGGGTAAGTATTCATAAATAAAAAAGTTCCAGCCGGAAAAACAAAAATAATCCAAAATACCATCAAAAATCGTGCACCGAAAGTTTCAGTTACTTTCGTTATTATTGGAAGCATTGGGCTGAGGTTAAAGAAAAGCAGGAAGATAAATAAAATAAACGAAATCGCAAAAGTCACTGTAGTATTGAAAAGCATAAGAGAAATATATGAAACCAAAGAATATCCCAGATTGGCTTTCACTAAATCTCTTCCGACGGTTTTAAATTTTTTTTGTCTAATCAAAGTCATAGCATAATTCGAAAAAAGACGAGTTGCAAGTTGTGTGTAATCACTTGTTTTTTTCTCAACTTTCTCAACTTTTTTCTTCTGCATTTCTTTTTCCTTTTTCAATCTTTTTAGGATATCTTTGTCAAGTTCAGAAATTTTTTCGCTGAGCTTTTTAATCGGTTCCCTCTTCTCAACTTTTTTTGGGATTTCTTTTTCTGGCTCTTTTACTCTCGCACTTTCTGCAAGAGGAGTTGTAATATTCGCTTCCTCGAGATTTGCCCGCAATTCTTCATTTGTTTTTTTTAAAAAATCTTTTAATTTTTCGTGCTGAACTTCCATCATCTTTTTTTCCTGCTGATTTCTGGAGTTTTCTGCAGAATCAAGAAGAGAATTCATCTCAAGAATTATATTTTTTTCCTTGAAAACCAGCTCTTTTATTTTTTCAATATTATCTTCAATCGTCATTTTATAATCTCAGAAATTTCCTCCTGCATTCGGAGCATTATCTTTTTTGACTGATTAAAATTCTCGTATTCTTTTCTTTTGTATGATATTTCAAGCCTTTTTTCAGCATCTTCCAATGATTTTATCAGCTGGTTTAGAAATAAAATTTCATCCCTTTTCATTTTATTTATAAAATGAATCCGCAGAATTTGTCTGAGGACTCACCAAAAATTTTATTTTTGAGTGTTTCATATGCAGGAAAAGACTTTTGTGTTATTAAATATTTTGATATCTAAATTATTGCATACCGAGTTCATGCAAAACTTCGTCGGGGCGTTTGTAATATTTGATGATTAATTCCTGAACTTGTTCAAATTTGTTTATTTTTCTTTTATACAATTGATAAATAATCTGTGCCCTTTTTCTAAATTCTGATTCCAGCTCTTCCATGCTTATTCCATATCTCTTTGAAATTTTTTCAAATACTTTGCTTCCGATTTTTGAATAGAATTTGTCTTCAGAAGCATTCCAGCTGAAAGGAGTATTTATCACCGCAATCCCGTTGTGGTCAACGTTGACTATCTCAACAATTTCTCTTAATTTTCTTGTTTCTTCTTTGTTTACAACAGCATGAGTCATAATGCAAACACAGTCAAGAACATTAAGCAGCGTCGGAGAAAGTTCTATTGGCGGGGTTTCCAGTCTTTTTATCAGGGTATCGACTGAGTCCGAGTGCATTGTGCTTATTGATGAGTGCCCCGACGCCATTCCCTGAAATAATACTGATGCCTCTTTTCCTCTAACTTCACCGACGATAACATAATCCGGGCTTTGTCTGAATGAACTTCTCAAAAGAGTGAAAAGACTTATTTCATTTTCTCCCTTGCTTCCTGTTGAACCTCTTGTAACACTCGGAAGCCAGTTTTCCCTCGGGAGATTTAATTCTCTCGTGTCTTCAATGCTTACAACTCTTGCTTCAGGCGGAATAAAAAAAGCAACAGCGTTAAGTAAAGTAGTTTTTCCCGAGGCTGTTCCACCAGTAATTAAAATATTCATTTTATATTGCACAAGCATCCACAAATATGCAAGCATCTCTGGGCTTAAGGTTCTGAATGAAATTAATTCTGTGGGAGTCCATGGTGTCGCAGTAAATTTTCTTATCGTGAACGTCGGTCCTTTTGTGGAAATATCTGCAGTATATGTTGCATTAACTCTGCTTCCGTCAGGCAAGGTTCCGTCGAGAATCGGATCAGCATAAGAAATGTGTTTTCCGCACCTCTGCGCAAGTTTTTCTACGAGGCTCTCAAGTTCATCATTGGTTTTGAAAACTACACTCGTTTTGATATTTCTAAAAATTCTATGAATAACATAAATCGGGCTGTTTGAACCATTGCACTCCGCATCTTCAACGAAATAATCTCTCATTATTGGTTCAATTTCATTAAGTCCAAGGAAATCTCTGCATAAATAATAATATATTTTTTTGTAAGATTCATATGGGATATCAATTCCAAGTTCTCCTGCAAGGAGTTTTAGTCTCTTGTCAATATAATCTAAAAGTGCTTCCTCATTTCTTTCAACAATTTCTTCAAAATTTATCAGGTCCCTTATTGCTGTAGTAAATTCATCTCTATAAGCTTTTTCAGCTTCGCTTAAAATTGGTTCTTCAATATTGTAAACTAATTCAAAATTTTTTTCATCCCAGTAAATATGAATAAATGCAAAAGGAGAAATGACACAATACCTGACATCTATTTTTGTTTTGTCTGTTACTTTTTCAAGAGGCGGAACTTTGGGATGAAAGTCTATTTTAACTTTTTCATAATCAAAGATATTCATTGATCAAAACCTCCAGTTTTAATTTTGTGGTAAATTTCTTGTTTGCTCATTTTAAATTAAAGATAAATCCAAAACAGTTTTTGTAGCTGTTCCGACAGTTCCTTCCCCCTTATTTATTATTGATAATTTATATGTGTTTGAAGCTTTGCTAATTGTTTTAAGTATATCCTGTCCGCTGAATTTCATGTCATAATTTGCACTGTAGTCAATTGTCAGCGTGACTAAATTATATCCGCTCTTTTTTTGCGTTAAAATTACAACACTCCCGTCGCTGATTTTTTTATCTGGTTCGCTGTAAACCCCTTTGCTTTCAAGTTCAAAAATAATTTTATCATTGGCCCCATCAATTTTCAAATCTCCCGCTTTTATTCCTATCTCAAGTATTCTCTGATTTCCAACTGCACCTAAATTTAATATTGTTGAATCTATTTGTTTCATCATTTCAGTTGATTGCTGGACAATTGCCTGATCCTGAAGCTCTTGAATTTTAGGACGAGCATAAGATAAAAGAAGTCCAATCATCACAAATGCAATCAGTGTATAAATAACAGTTTCTATCCAAACCTGTCCTTTCTTGCGATTTTTTTTTAAAAAAATAGTTTGCTCTATATTCCTCTTTGCGATTTTTTTTAAAAAAATTGCATTGAGAAAAGTTCCTGTTTTCATCTCTTTATCCATTACATTATAAACAAATTTTAATTTAAATAATTAATGTAATTCGTTTAGCGAGAATTATCATGCCAATATAACGCAATCTTCAATTTGAGTTAGAGTATCAGAAACATCGCACTGAGTTCCGTCGATTACTGCAGCAATTTTTATTGAATCTATTTTTGAAGTGAACCCTGTCGCCTTATAAGTTAGTCCTGCATTTTTTACCGGAAGAATCACCGAATTCGAAGTTCCCATAGGATAAGGTGCAAGTCCAACAATATTTTGAGCAGTATTCGTTATTGCATAGCTGTTTGATGTTCCTGCTGAAGATACAGAAATAATTACTTTGTCCACTTTAACATCTCCCATATAAAGTGAAAATCTTAAATCATAATTTGTTCCGCTTATTTCATAGCAGGTGTATTGTCCGTCAAGTTTTATCTTGTCATAATTCCCGAAACATGATTGGCTGCTGCTTATTTGTTTGTTTATTATATTGCTGATAAATCCCCAAACAATGCCGACGGCAACTAAAGACAGCACAATTAATATTAAAGTTACAACGATTGTGGATAATGCCCGTTTATCTTTTTTATATTGTAAGTTCTTTGCCATATTGTCCCTCACATACATAGGTCTTTTTTCCTGCGCCTGATGTTCCAATTAGAATTGGGAATACTATTATTTTAGTTGCACTTCCGACGTCAGATTGGATATTTCCAGTAAAAGTTCCGCCCTGATTTAATCCATTGGTTGGCCAAGTTGCCCCCGCACCCAAATCTTTTATGCTCTTTGTTTGAGAAACTCCTGCAGTTGAAGTTTTTATATTAACTCTGTATATGGGGGTATTTCCATTATTTACAATATTTAATATTCCAGAAGAATACTGTGCTTCAAAATCAACATCGTCGCATACAAGCTGAATATTTTTTCCGAATTTTAAAACTCCTTCTTCAACCATCCCTCTAAACCATAAGAAAAGCACCGCAATAACGACGATAACAAGTATAATAAGCAAAACTGTTGTTACAACAGGAGATAACCCCGAGCGATTTCGCGGAAGTAAGGTCATTGTCATGCAAGCGGGGTCGCGAGTTGATTTGTTTTTTAAATTTTTATTTCTCATCTTCCTCTCTTATTTTATTTTTAAGTGTACCATATTTTTAAATTCTTTTATTTAAGCGCATTTTAATTGTTCTTCTACTTTAGATTCACCGCAGCTGACAAATCTTTTTTTATTGCTGATAACATCCAGTCTTGTTGGGATTATTTCTAATTTGTAAAGAGTATTATAACTCGAAACATCAAATGAAGATACTCCAACATTATGCAAATCTTCAGGGCTCAGCGAATTTTCAATTAAATCAGAAAATCTTATAGAATTTCCATAAATTAATCCTCCATTTGTAAGTTTTCCGGAAATATCTATTGTTGCAAGTTCTTCATTTTGCTTGTCAGAAACATGAATAAAATATCCATCTATTCCAAATTTTCCATTATTTTGCAGAGTAAGAGTTAGGGTTTTTCCGACGCAGTCATAAGTGACGCTTTTTATAAAAAATGAAGTTCCATCAGGACATTTTACAGAATCTGTTGGCACATATGTTTTCATCCACTGAAAAACTACAACGCTCATCGCAATTGAAACAGCGATTAAAAGGACATATCCAATTACAATACTTATCCCTCTGCGATTTTCTGGGAAAAGCGCAACTAAAAAAGTTCCTCTTCCAAAACTTCTTGTTTTGTCTGTGCAGTTTGCACTTTTTTTCTTTTTATTTTTTAAGTAATTTATTTTTTTCATTTTATGTCTCGCTTGTAACGAAATGCCTTTCTCCGCCTATTTTCTGCCAGATAATAAAATAGAAATTTTCCCCGGTCTTTAATCCAAATTCATATTGAGTTTCCGAAACAACTATCGCAACTTGATTTATTTTTACCCCTAATGAATATGTTTGAGTTGTTCCGATAAGGTTATAATTTTTACATTCAGTTCCTTGCGCAATTTTTTGAGTTTCGCTTAATTTTATGCAGACATCTTCCTCAGCTATATCTTGATAACCTAAAACGTTAACCGCATCTTTATTTCCAAATAAAAAATAAATGTTTTTGTCCTGTTCCTGATAATTATGATAACTAACTATAAACTGTTCCATCATGGTTTTGATTTCATCAGGATTTTTTGCATTGTAGGTTCCATAATCCAAAACATTCTGGCTTTCAATACCTAACTCTTTTCCTAAATCATAAAGTTTTGCAGTATCTTTTTTCTGGGTATAGTTTGAAATTGTTACAACACTCACAATAACAACAATTATCACAACTGCTGCAATTAGAAAAAATTGTCCGTGCTTATTTCCTGCACAAAACTCTTTTTTCGCACCTTCTTTATCCATTATTAAAAAAGTTAAATCGACTTTATTAAGTTTTTGAAACTTTTTTCTTCCTGATTAATTTTTCTATCTCAAGGAATACAAATCCTAAAGAAGAAAGTCCCACAGCTAAAATTAATTCATTAAAAGAAATTGCAGTTAATCCTAATATCTGCGACAGCGGGGTGTAAATTGCAGCTAACTGCAATCCTGCAGCGATTAAAATAGAGATTAAAAGAAATTTATTGCTGAATAATCCAATTTCCCAAATGTTTCTTTTTTCTGAACGGCATGCAAGAGCGATAAAAAATTCACTGAATATAAAATAAGTAAGAGTTATTGTCCTTGCTTTTCCTAAATCCTGATAAAAAGACGAGAACAAAATAAGAGATATAACTGCCGATAAAACTCCCGCGAAGATTATGAATTTGTAAATTCCTTTTAATATATCTTCATTTGAATTTATTGATCTTCTTTTCATAATATCTTTCTCTTCTTTTTCTACGCTAAGCGCAAGACTCGGAAGTGCGTCAGTAACTAAATTCATCCACAAAATCGCGAGAGGAAGCATAGGCAAAGGAAGCGAAATCAGGAGTGCCGTAAGAACAAGAAGCAGTTCGCCGAAATTTGCAGAGAGATGAAACTTGATTGACTTTTTCATGTTGTCATAAACTTTTCTTCCTTCTCTTATTGCATTTACAATTGTTCCAAAATTATCATCAAGCAAAATAATATCTGCAGATTCTCTCGTAACATCTGTTCCTCTTATTCCCATTGCAATTCCGATATGCGCCTCTTTTAGAGCAAGAACGTCATTAATTCCGTCGCCCGTTACTGCAATTATTTCTTTTTGTTTTTTTAATGACTGGATAATTTTTAGTTTAAGTTCTGGGGTTATCCTCGCAAAAATAGTTTTCTCTCTGACTGCCAGGTCAAATTCATGCGGGGAAAGTTTTTCAAGTTCAACCCCGTTAATTGATTCTTCGTTGATATCAATCATTTTTGCAATTGCCTTTGCAGTTAATTCAGAATCTCCTGTAATCATTTTTATTTCTATTCCTGCAGTTTTGCATTCTCTGATTGCAGTCCTGACTTCTTTTCTTGGAATGTCCAGCATCCCCTGAAACCCTAAAAAAATCAGCTCGCTTTCAGCATTTTCCTGGCTGAATTTTTCTTTAATCTCTTTGAATGCAAATGCCAGAATTCTAAGTGATTTAGAAGCCATCTTGTCGTATTCTCTTAAAATTTCTTTTTTCCTTTTTTCATTTAAATTTATAACTTTGCCGTTGACAAGTTCTCTCGAACATTTTTTGAGGATTACATCTGGAGCTCCTTTTGAATAATTTACAAAGTCGCCGTTTTTTCTTCTTATTATCGACATCATCTTCCTGCTCGAAGAAAAAGAATATTCTCTTATTCTGGTTTCTTTTTCAAGTTCGGCCTTTTTTACAAATCCAGCATTGTAAGCAGAAACAATGAGCGCTTTTTCCGTTGGGTCTCCTAAAACCTCCACTTTTTTATTTTTTATTTCAAGATGCGCATTGTTGCACATTACCCCTGTTTTTAAAACCTGCATCAGGCCAGGATTTTTTTCTGGAGAAATTTTTTTGCCGTTAAGAAAAAAAGAATTATCTTTCATTTCAAAATGATTATTATCACAGTAGATTTTTGTCACAGACATTTTTTCTTCAGTTAGTGTTCCTGTTTTGTCTGTGCAGATTACTGTAACTCTTCCTAAAGTTTCTGCAGCAGGGAGTTTTCTGACTAAGGCATTGTATGTTTGCATTCTTTTTATTGCGAAAGCAAGAGTGATTGAAATTACTGCAGGCAGCCCTTCAGGAATAACACTGACCGCGAGGGAAATTCCTGCAAGAATCATGCTGAACATTTCTTCTCCGTTGTTTACCCCGAGGATAATTGTGATTATAGTTAAAATTAAAACTCCCGCAGCAACTTTTTTTGAAAATGAATCCAGTTTTTCTTCGAGAGGAGTTTTTTTCATTTTTATTTTCTGGACAAGTCCGGCAATTCTTCCGAATTCAGTTTCCATTCCTGTCGCAACAACAACTGCCATAGCATTTCCTCTAACAATGGTTGTTCCCGCATAAAGTATATTTTCTCTGTCAGCAAGTGCAGCTCCGAAAATTATTTTTTCAGAAGATTTATCCTGAGGAAAACTTTCTCCTGTAAGAACCGCTTCATTCGCCTGCAATTCATTAACTTGCAATAATCTGCAGTCTGCAGTTATCTTGTCCCCCTCAGAAACCATTATTATATCTCCGACGACAACACCAGATGATTGAATTTCAGAAATTTTTCCTTCTCTGATAACTTTAACTTTTGGAACAATAAGTTCCCTCATTTCAATAATTATTTTTTCTGCTTTATACTGCTGGAAAAATCCGATAAATGAATTAATCACCACTACTACCATTATGACCCCAAAATCAACATAATGTTTTATAAAAAAAGAAAAAATCGCCGCTGCAAATAAAATTAATACAAAAACTGATTTGAATTGTTCAAGAAAAATAGCAAACGGGCGCATTTTTGAAGTCTGTTTGATTTCGTTTTTCCCGTATTTTTTTAATCTTGCAGAAGCCTCTTTCTCACTAAGCCCATTCTCACTTGTCTTTAACTTTTGCAAAACCTCTTTTTTATCTAATGCATGCCACATCTTTTATAATTATTAAAAGAAAAAATTACTTAATAAAATTATTGATAAAACAAATTATAGACCGAGCGATTTCACAAGTTCAAGAATTTTCTCCGCAGAAACTTTTAAAAAAAGTTTAGAGGACAATAACAAACCTGAGAATTATTTAATCAGCCTTGAGCAGTATCTTAAAGGGAAAATCATGTTCAGAAAACCAAATTGTAGACTCGAAGGTTTGCTCTGCGCGAATGAAATGAGTGCATTGAAAACCAAATTGTAGACTCGAAGGTTTGCTCATAAAAACCAAAAAGCTTCCTCTATTCTTTCTCGGCTCTGTTTTCTGTTAAGCATCTCAACAAATGTTTAGGGCTGCTTCGATCAGGATCTGACCCGTTTCGCATCTGCAAGATCAAAACAGGCAAAGCGTCAACGTCCGAATAAAGACTCCTCGACATTTAATCACTTGCCTTCTTGCAGTCTGCATAAAGCTCACTTGCAAATAGCGGAGAGCTACCCCGCTGACCTAGTCTACAAATATATCACAAAATTAGAATATTTAAGGGTTTCGATTAAATTCCGAGTTAGTCGAATGTAAAATTTCCTATTTTACTTTTGATTAGCGTTTTAAAAATTTTCTTGTGACAAACAGGCTTTCAAGGAAAAGAGTATCCTCTTTAACTTCATCCAATGTCCGATGGAGTTCATTTAATTGTTCTATAACATAACCCGAATTCCAAACCAATCTTTCCACGACGTCAAAATCTCTTTCACTAATATCTCCGCTTTTTGCATATTCGCTAATAACCCCTAATGCATCTTCAAAATAAGCATAAGAATCTTCTGGATAAAACCGATTCATTTTTTCATAAAGATCTTTTGTTTTAAGGATTAATGAACATAATCCCTCTTTTTTCTTCAAAGGTAAACTAGAATCTAATATTTTTTTCTGCTGCACTTCAATAAAAGAATAAAATTCGTTGCGGGATTCCATTTTATTTTTTTTGATGTCTCATATTTCTGATAATTTGCCCAACTGTCAGATTGATATCATTAGCTTTATTTTGAACTTTATCAATGTCCCTTCCATCGGCATTTTTTTCTTCTAATATAAACCTAAGATTTTTTTCAGTTTCTTTTAAATTTTCTCCAATTGCACGTTCTTTTTTGAGAATTTCATCTAATGTTCCCCCTGCATATTTCATATTGCAAACAGTAATTTGCATATTTACAACTGTGTCTCGTAAAAGAGGCAAACTTTTTTCAACAGTTAAAAAAAGTCTAGCAAGACCTTTATACATTTCTTGAAAAGCAATTCCAAGATGTTCAGCACTCCCTTTTAAATCAATTTGTTTTTGTTCTTCATATCTCTGTATTGTTTCATCAACGATATGATACAATCTATCTTTTTCAGATTCAGAGATTTCAAAAGATTTTATCTCTTCTCTTTTTAATTTTATTAATTTATAGAACGTTTCATCTGACTCAAGGCTAGAATAATATCCATCCATCTTTTTTTTATTAGTTTGAACTTTATAAGAATTATTGTCCTTTGTTAATATTGTTAATTAATTTGAAAATTTCTTATTTTCCTCTTCTTCTAACTACTACCAAAACTATTGTTCCAGCAATAACAATCATTAAAAATAAAATTGCAGGAACTCCTGCTCCTGAATTTATAAGTCCAGTAACTGCTCCAGTAAGGAAACTAAAAAAACCTTTATTATTTGGGGTTTCAGTTGTTGTCGGAGTTTCACTGCTCAATGGAGTTACTTCATTGTTTATCTTAACATTGTTAACACTTTGAAGGGAATTATTTTGCACAATTCCATCTCCTCCAGAACTTCTTGAGAAAGCCGTTGATTCTCCAATCATAAATATTGAAAAGTGAGGTGTTGTTGCGGTATAAGTATACTCAGTTGCAGTTTCACCATCGTAATGTGTTGTAAGTTTTGTCCAACTTGTTCCTTCCCACACATATAAGTTTATCCTATCTTTATTAACCCCCTCTTTATTAATTGAAAAAGAAATTTGTGCTGCTCCTGAAGTTGGTTGATTTCCGTTTGTATCTATAACTAAGTATTTTAATCCTTGAGTGTGACTTAAAGTATTTACATCTGCAGGCTTAACATCAGAAACTTGAATTTCAACAAGAGTTCCTGTTGGAAGCCCAACAATAGAATTGATTATTTGTTTAACTCCAAAATCAGATGGAACATAAGTATTGCTCGTTGTTGTTTCTCCAGCTTCATTAACTATTCCGCTTAAAACAAGAGTAATTGTTTTTGTTATTGGAGTTGTATCTCCAGTTAAGGGAGTAATTGTTACGGGTATTTGATAAGTTCCGTCTTGGAATGCTAAATTATTAAGGTTTACACTTACATCGTAATCTGTGTTTTCTAATACTGCATTAGTAAATTCTATTTCACTAACACTATAACCTAATTCTTGCAACACAGGAAGGTAATCTGAAAGTGAAATTGATGGAAGAAGATTCTGCTCTATAACATTTTGAACATTCATAGAATTAACCCCTCTTGTTATTGCTTCGCCTATTTGATTTTTATAATAACCTTGAACATTTCCAAATCCGCCATCATATCCGAATGTGTAAGTAATTCCATTTTTAACGAAATAAGAATTTCCCTGTACCGGAACCGGAAGAGGAGTTTGTAAAGCTAAGTTTGTAAGCACTTGACTATCTTGGGTAACTTCCCCAGTAAAGGTAGATGTAGAAATTTGATTTAATAATAAATTTAATAGTGCTTTCTCAGAACTAAGGACTTCTGGAAAAATTTCTAATGAAGGAGTACTAGAAATACTAACTTGTGAAAATACTGGAAAAGTTGAACCATCGCTTAAATCCATTCTTAAATTAATTCCATTTAATATTCCAGAAATAGGAACATTTATTGTAGAATATCCATTGAAAGGAATAGGTAATTGAATAACTTGATTATCAAAGCTTAATCCAGCAGTATTCATAGAAAAAACGCCAGTAGTAGAATCTTGAGTCATAGTTATAGTCAAATCACTGCTTGACATAAATTCTTGCAATGGTGTTGCACTTACAAATCCGATTAATAAAATTGCTGAAACTAAAAATAAAAATGTTTTGTTCATTTTCTTATATTGTGTATTTTTGAGGGTATTTAAATTTATTTGTTGACTGAGCTGTAAAGTAAGAGGGTGTTGTTTTGCTCAAAAAAATTAACTTTTCTTGATTGTCAGTTTTTTATCTTTAATTTCTGTTTCTAAATCTTGCCCTTCTTTCCATTCTAGTTCTTTAATTGTTTCAGGAGGGATAACAATAACCCACTTAGCATATTCTGTATTTCCTACTTTTCTAGAAAGTTGTTTTTGTAGTTTCATAAGACAAGAAATATTTGCTTCTATTTAAATCTTTAGGTACCCACTAGTAAATAGTAACTTAGGTACCGAAAGGTATATAAATGGTAGGTACCTAACTATATTATGAAAGAACTAATTTGTCCACACTGCAAAGAAAAATATATTAAGAAAGATGGATTAAGAACAACAGAAAAAAGAGGAAAAATTCAGAGATATAAATGTAAACTCTGCAATTATCGTTTTGTCGTCGATGATGGGTTTTATAGAATGAGAAATAATGAACACATTATCACAATGTCAATTGATATGTATATTTCTAATTTATCAAGTAGAAAAATGAGAAATCAATTAAGCCGACATTTAAACACAAAAATAAGTCATATGAGTATTCTTGACTGGGTAAGAAGATATACATTAAAAGTCAGTAAGTTTGTTGATAAGCTAGGATATAATATGGGTAATAGTTTCTATGCTGATGAAACCTTAATTGATTGTGGTGGCAGAGATGATAGATTTTGGTGTTGCATTGATTGGGATACTAGATTAATTACAGGAGTTCATTATAGTTTGTCAGGCAATCCAATGGAAGCACAAAAGTTCTTGTTTAAGTCAATTCAGAAAGGAAAACCTAAATTTATTCAGACGGATGGCGGGGTTTTCTATCCAAGAGCATTTAGAAAACTCTTCTATTCCAATAAGATTGGTGGTTTAACCGTTGAGCATAAAATACAGAATGCAAGTGTTACTAAAATACATAATTACAGAATAGAAACTGTTTTTATGAAGATAAAAGACAGAGTAGATGATTTTAGGGGATTGAAAGCTTTATGGTCTGCCCCTATAATGATGAATGCTTTAATCATTCAGCATAATTTCATAGAAGCCCACACAACTTTAGATGAAGTTCCATGCAATAGAGCAGGACAAGAATTAAATTTGGGAGATAATCGTTGGCTAGGATTAATTCAATTAGCAAGTTAAACTCTGTAAAAATGAGCAGTTAAATGCTCCCGGGACCTGACATTAACTTTTTAAAGTTGTAAATAGTCTAATAATTATAGAATACTTCAAATAGGATTGAAGTCAAAATAGGATTTAAAAAGAGGTTAAATGTATAGAAATTATGAAAAAACAGAATATAATTAGGTGATTAGTACAAATCCGCACTAAACCGCCCTCCTTACACAAATATCAA
>CAYIHY010000003.1:0-43039 GCA_964363345.1 Candidatus Woesearchaeota archaeon
TTTGATATTTGTGTAAGGAGGGCGGTTTAGTGCGGATTTGTACTAATCACCTAGATAATTAATAAACAGTTATTCAGAATATAATTTCCGAGCAGTTTGAATTTCTATCCAATCAGTGTTCATTTCGGTATAGGCCTCTCTTATTAATTTTATATTTTCTTTAAATTGTTCTTTTTTAAATGGATTAATAGTATCACTTATCATTTCTTCTAATTCGCAGATATGTTCAGAGTAGAGTGTTATCCCCTCAAGGTATAACCCGGACAATATTCCCTCCCGTTCATCTGCAAGGGGGAAATTTTTCTGAAGTATTGCAATCTGAAAATTTATCCTGGCTACATGAATGCTTTCTTCTTTATCTTTTTCCAAAACTCTTTTTCTAAGGTCAGTTATTGCTCTCCATTCTTCCAGCAATGAACTTAATCCTTTGCTAATTTCCCTTTTTTCTTCAGAAGATTCTTTCGTGCCCATTAATTCAGAATAATGAATAAATTCACTCATATAAAGAATAGATAGTTTATCAAATCCCTCAAAAGCAGGAGAATACTTTTTTCCCAATACCAAATCATATGTAATCTGGTTTAGTTTATCAATTTCTTTCCTGCAACTATCTGTCATTGAGTTTTCACTAATCTGTAATTTATAAGAATTTATGTAATTAAAAAATTAATTTACGCTTTTTGCTTTGTAATTTCAACACACAAACCTGCTGCAACTGTCTGTCCTGCGTCTCTTACTGCGAATTTTGACATGTAAGGATTATCTTTCTGAGTTTCAAGACATAAATTTCCCTGTGGTTTTATTCTTACTCTTGCAGTGTCACCATTCTTCAAGAAATCTGGACTTGCTTCTGTAACTTCCATTGTTGCAGGGTTAATCTTAGCAATTAATTCAACAAACTGGCATGGAACTTGAGCTGTGTGAATGTGGAATACTGGTGTGTAACCTTTAGCTAATACTGTTTGGTGATTTATCACTGTAATTATTCCGATAAATTCATCTACTACTGGGATTGGTTTAGCTGCATCACAGATAACATCTCCTCTTGCTAAATCTTTCTTTCCAACTCCTCTTACATTTACTCCAACATTATCCCCCGCTAATGCTTCTTGCATAGCTTCGTGGTGCATTTCAATTGTTTTGATTTCTCCAGCAACTCCTTTTCCTGTTCTTCCGGGTAATACTATAACTTTTTGTCCTACTTTCATAATTCCTGTTTCAACTTTTCCAACTGGAACAGTTCCAATTCCTGTAATTTCGTAAACATCCTGAACTGGCATTCTCATTGGAAGATTAGTTGGTAATTCTGGAGCAGGGAATAAATCTATTTGTTCGATTATTGTTGGTCCTTTATACCATCCCATTTTATCAGATCTCTTAGCAACATTATCTCCTTGCTGTCCTGAAGCAGCGATGAAACTTGTTTTTTCAACATTAATTCCGACAGTTTTCAATAGAGCAGAAACATCTTCTTTTACTTTGTTGTATTTTGCTTCTTCGTAACCAACTGAGTCCATTTTATTAATTATAACAGCAATATTTCTTACTCCCATTGTTCTTAATAGCCACAAGTGTTCTTTTGTCTGTGGTTCTACGCCTGTTGTAGCAGCAACGACAAGGAAAGCAGCGTCGGCCTGTGAGGCTCCTGTGATCATGTTTTTAACGAAGTCTCTGTGACCTGGTGCGTCGATGATTGTAACCTGGAATTTCTGAGTCATAATTTTCTTATAAGCTAAATCGATTGTAACTCCTCTTTCTCTTTCTTCTTTAACTCTATCCATAACGTATGCAAATTCGAAACCAACTTTTCCCATCTTTTCAGCTTCTTCTCTCAATTTCTTCATTTCCTGTTCAGAAACAATTCCAGAATCGAACATAAGTCTTCCGACTGTAGTTGACTTTCCAGCGTCAACGTGTCCTACGAAGACAACATTCATATTTGGTTTTTCTTTAGCCATTTTGATTTGTAAATGGGTAATACAAAATGCTTCTGCATTTTGCTTTTGCCATAATTGTTAATAAAAAATTATATTTATAAATGTTTTGGTAATGGGTTTTTCTTTTAGAAAAAATAAAGAAGTGAATAAGAAATTCACTTCGCCAACTTCCTTCGAAAGATTGGAAGAAAAGCTACACTGTAATAAAAAACTAAGATAGAAAAGAAATTACAATGGTAGAAAAAGGAAAAAAATTAAAATTTTGATTATTGTCCTCGGGAATAACTATTTTTAAAAATAAGAAATTTATTCTGTATTCATGGGTTTAACTGAAAAAGAAAAATCTGATCACAAAAAAAATGGACAGGGATATAAAATATTAATTGAAGCGAATTCTCCCACGATTTCCGTTTTACGACGACATCCCGAATTACGAGAACATCTTGAAGAACTTGAGAAAAAACTTTTGGAATCAATGCCGAAAACTCCGAATGGAAAATTTCCATGCGAAGAATGTGGAGTTAAAAGTATGGAATATATTAGGGATAAAGGAAACTTAAGAATTTATGAATGCGAAATCTGCGGCAAAAATATTGCAGACAAAATAAAATAATTATTTATTGATTCATCCATCCAATTTCTTTTGCAGTCTCTTCAGAAATAAAATCTTTCTCTCTTAAATAATATCCTTGTAATGCTTCCTGTTCAATATGGCCGTCAATAAAATAAATATTTTTCATTATATCATTACTCCCCCGATAATTATATCCCGAGCTATCTTTATCTCTTGCCCCTAACAAGTGTAAAAATTCATGTTCAAAAATTTGATTATTCGTTGGAGATTTATTAATGATTATAAATGATTTTGATCTTGGGCTAGCATATCCTTGAGATTGGTCTTGTGAAGACTCGTTATTGTCAATTATGCTAACAAAAGAATAATTTTTTATTAATCCATAATTTTTTCTTAGATATTCTGAAAAAGCGGATAGGTTTATATGATATTTTCCTTCTTGTACAAATGAATCTGGTATCCTTATCTGAGTAGGAAAAAGATCTAACAAAATATCAATTTTTTTACCATATTTTTCTGCTTCTTTTTTATTCCAATCATTAACTCCCCAATCAAATTTTTAACCTTCTTTCAGTTCATTAAATCTTTTAAGTATTGATGAGTTATCTAAAGGATTATCTTCATAAGCAAAAATGACTAATCCTCGATAATTATTAATTCCTTCTTGGGAGACCACTGACTGAGAAGTGGCTAATTGGGAGAACCTCTCAGAATTTTCTTTATATAGTAAAGCTGCAAGTCCAATATCAGTTAAAGCTACTACTAACATAGCCGCACCCATAACTGCTATCACTCTTGATTTTCCTAATATCTTCCTTTTCGATTGAACCCTTGCAATTTCTTCTTTTATTGCTTCAACTCCTAGTTCTCTTCCTATATCTGTTCCCCTAAAAAGATTTTTTACATCCTCTGCTGTATAGGAAGGTCCAGAAGGTTTTTTATCCCGATATCTCTTGCTAAGATTTTCTTTTAATTTCCTGAATTGAGATTCTGTTAATTTTATTTTTCCTAATTTCTCTTCTAAACTCATTTTATTTTAATAAAAAAGTATTTTTATAAACTTTGCTATATGTTACTTTTAAGAAATGATAACAAAACTATTGATTCTCTTCAATGATTTGATAATTATTGATTAAATAAATTAGAATAATTTGATTCTATATCAGAAATGTTTGTTTTTATTTTTCTAAGTTCTTCTTTTAAATATTCTACCCCTAACCGATAATTTTCATTGCTTCTACTTAATCTTTCTATTTCTCTTTCATGGTCTAATAGATGTTCTTGGTAAATTTCATAAAAATCTTCTGGAGAAATTTCTTTATTTTTTAATTTTGCAAGATTTATTTTACAAAGTTCGAGCAATCCTTCAGTAGCCATTTTATTGATTCTCAGCAAGTCCTTTTCTTGTTCTAACTTTCTTGATTACTTCTTCTGTTAAAGAACGTGGAACTTTTTCGAACAACTGATCTGCGAGAGATGAAACTCCTCTTCCTTCTGTTGCAGAACGCAAATCATTACTCCAACCAATCATTTCAGCTACGGGAATCTTTGCTCTTACTTCTGTTCCAGCCCCTTCCTGTTTAACCTCTAATAATTGTCCTCTCTTGCCTCCAATTAATTTGGTGATTGTACCTAAGAATTTATCAGGAGTTTCTATTACATGAACTTGGACTGGTTCTAATAAACAAGCATCTCCGTCTTTCATTGCTTCTGTCATTGATTCTCTAACTGCAGGATAAACTTGAGCAGGACCTCTGTGAATAGCGTCTTCGTGAAGTTTAATATCCATTAATGAAACTTTCATCTTTGTGCATGGTTCTCTTGCTAATGGACCTTTATCAATAACCATTTCGAAAGCATCCAAAACCATATCTATAACTTCGCCGATGTGAACTTCTCCTTTTGTTTTATCGAAGAATACATTTCCTTTGTAAATGTCTCTAATTCCTTTTACAGTTTCATTATCCCATTCGGGGAATCTTGAGAATTTTGTTGCAAGCTCTCCACTTTTTTTCTTGACTCTTCCCTCGGGAATTTCTCCTTCTTTGATTGCCGCGTAGACGTCGTCTTCCAAAGGTTCAACTGAAATGAAGAAACTATTATGTTTGTTTGGACTTCTTCCCTCGACGGAATCTGATTCTTTGTTAACTGTTTCCCTGTAAACAACAATCGGAGCAGAAGTTTTTACGTCGAGACCTTTTTCTGTTCTAATTCTGTTTTCAATAATTTCCAAATGAAGTTCTCCCATTCCTGAAATCAAACTTTCTCCTGTCTGTTCGTTGATTTCAACTTTTACCGAAGGATCTTCTTTCGCAACTTGTTTTAAAATTTCTACAAGTTTAGGCAAGTCCATCATTTTTTTTACTTCAATAGATTTTGTAACTACTGGTTCAAAGATGTGCTTCAATTCTTCGAATGGTGTTTCTGGGCCAACAGTAACTGTTTCTCCTGCTTCTCCTGTAACCCCTGAAATTGCCAATACATTTCCTGGACCGATTTCATCAATCTGCTCGGGTTTTATTCCGTTGTAAACAAATATCTGCTGAACTTTTTGTTCTTTATTATCGAGATTAAGATGAACATCCATTCCGTTTTTCAATGTTCCCGAGAATAATCTTCCTGCTGAAATTTCTTTTCCTGAACGGGGATCGATTACAATTCTTGTTATTACGAATGCAACTTTTCCTTTTGGATTACAAGTCATTAAATCTTTTCCTAATTCGCTGTCTAAATCTCCTTTCCAGATTTTTGGGATTCTGTATTTTTGCGCGTCTAAAGGATTAGGTAAATGTTTTACAGCCATATCCAAAAGAACTTCATATAACGGCGCGTGTTTCCAAGTCCATTCTTTTCTGTCAGCGTCGTTCATTTCAACTAATGTGAAAATATCTTTGAAAGTGATTCCATTTTTTTTCATGAATGGAACAGACAATGCCCAATTTTCTTTTGCGCTTCCGAATGCAACACTTCCGTCGTTAATATTTACAAGCCATTTTTCCTTGAATTCTGGCTCTGCAATTTTTGCAATTAAATCATTAAATTCTTTTATTATTCTTACAAATCTTTCCTGCATACTTTCAGGAGTTAATTTCATTTCTTTGATTAATCTGTCCACTTTGTTGATGAATAAAACCGGCTGAACTCTTTCTCTTAATGCCTGTTTGATTACTGTTTCTGTTTGGGGCATTATTCCTTCAACAGCGCATACTAAAACTATTGTTCCGTCAATAGCTCTCATAGCTCTTGTAACATTTCCTCCGAAATCGACGTGACCAGGAGTATCAATTAAATTAATTAAATATTCTTCCCCCTGAAAATCGTGAACCATTGAAACGTTTGCAGCGTCGACGGTCATTAACCTTTCCTGTTCATCTGAGTGCTGCCATGTTGCCATTCCCTCGTCGAGGTTTCCTGCATTTTTCGCAGCCATATATCCTGATGCGGCTAAAAGATTATCGGTCAATGCAGTTTTTCCGTGGTGAATGTGCGCGCTTGTAGCTATATTTCTAATATTTTTCTGGCTTGAGCTAAGTCTTTCAATTTTCTGAAATTGTGTTTCTTTTTCTGCCATAGTTGTATAATTAGTTTTAAGAAAAATAGTTTTTAAATGTTATCTTAGAAATTTTAATCTTCTAAGTCAGAAAGGTCCATTATACGAGAATTATGATTTGCTATCTCTCCTAATAGATGACTAGTTTTTACGATTGGGGCAAGACAAATCAATTTTTGAAGTCCAACTCTTATATCCCTTGGTAAGTCTATTAATTCATCGTAAATCTTTCTTGCATTTACTTCCGAGGTTTGTGATTTATTGTATTCTATTGTCATGTAAATGCGATTAGAAAATGCTTTTTAAATGTTTTTGATTGGGCGTTTAGAATTATCGTGCGCTATCAGCCTGTTTTTCTGCTTCATTCTTTTTTCTGTATGCAAAACTTTCTCCGTTGCTTTCGGATGCAAGAATTAATTCTTCTGCAAGTCCTTCTGTTAAATTTTTCTTTTTATTGAATGCTTTATCAGATGCTCCCTGAACAAACCATCTTAAAGTTAAATTGATTCTTCTTATTGGAGAAACATCAACTGCCTGAGGATAACGAGCTCCCCCATATTCAATGACGGTGATTTCGTCTCTTGGCGCAGAGTTTTCAATTGCCTGAACTAAAACTGCAACTGGATTTTTTCCTGTTCTTTTTTCTATTAATTTAAATGCTTCAAGAACTATTTTCATATTCTTAGAATATTTTCCTGATGCTTCGCCCTTGGCGATTTTGTGTTTTTTTCCTCTGTGTCCAGCGACGGCAATTCTGTTCATCAGTCTTTCAATTACATTAACCTTTAATGCCCCGAATTTTTGGACGTTTCTTCCATGAGAATTAAGAACTAATTTTGACTGAAGATTTATTACTGATTTCAATCCTGGATCTTTAACTTCAATTTGAGAAATATCATACATATCAAATATTTTAAAGTTGTAATTATTTTCGCTTGGCATTTTAAACTATTAAATAATCTCCTCCGATTTCTTTTATTGATAACAATGGAATTTGCTTCTCTCCAATATAATATCCAGTTTTTTTATGCTCATAAGTATTTTGGTAAAATGTAAGTATCCCTTCGATTTTTGGAGAAGTAGTTCCGATAACACTTATAACTCTTCCGACTAAATCATTTTGATAAATCTCTTCCCGGATTTCTCCCCTCTTCAAAGATTTTTGTGTTTTATTTTTTGATACCATTTTAATTTTGTAAAACCTTTTTTATAATTCCTTCATATTTTTTATAATCTTCTTTTATTGTTTCTTCGGTGAATCCTTCTTTTATAAGTTCTGATTCTGTTACAAAATAAGTATATTTTTTTTCTTGATTATTATCGCTAACATCAATTACTTCTACATAATCTTCATCTAGATTTACTGATTTAACAACGGCAGGATGGTAATCATTATCTCCACATCTACCAACTATTTCCCAAACAAAACTTCCAATTGTAATATTTTCAGGTCTTTTTCTTCCTTCCAAATATTTTTTTTCAATTTCTAAAAAATCACTTTTTTTCATTTTATCTTCTACCCTTTTCTATCTTGCCGTGAACTAATCTTTCCAATGGCTGATCATTTACTTGAATAACTTGGAATCTAACTCCTGGAATATCTCCTTTTGAACGTCCCTGTTTTCCACCGATTCTTTGAATTAAAACTTCGTCGTGTTCTTCGATAAATCTTTGAGCGAGATTTCCTGGGATGAATGCAGTTACACTTCTTCCGTTTTTTGTAAGCTGAACTTTGCAGCATTTTCTCATCGCTGAGTTTGGCTGTTTTGCTTCTTTCTGAACTTTCTGCAGAACAATTGCTTTTGCCTGATTTGCGCCTTCAAGCGGATCTGCTTTAGCGTATAAGTTTAGAGTTTTCGCAATATACTTTTTGTCCTGCCATCTCGCATTCTTCCTGTTTTTCATTAATTTTTTAGCGCTCTTTAAACCCATAAAATATGTTGAGAAAAATAGTTTTTAAATGTTATCAAGTGGGTTCTTTTAAAAAAATAGTTAAACTTTTATAATACTTCTTGTATGATTATTCTCTAAAAACATATCTTCCTTTATCTTCATAAATAATTTCTCCAGAGAATTTTTCTCCGTCTTGGTATAATTGAGAATTATAAACTTGATTCAATATAATTGCTACTTCATCTGCGGTTTGAATGTTTGTTGCATCTGGATATGTTGCTTCCATTACATATCTAATTTCTGATTTTTCAGCTTCTTTAACAATAGCCCTTAATTTTTTATTCCCCTTTAAATTCGAAACTCCCTCGACTAAAGAAAGTTCTAATTCCGACGGGGTTTTAACTAATTCACGAATAGTTGGAATTTCTTTTTCTATTTCTTCTTTTAATGCATTGCAATCAAAAAAACCATATGCTTTACCTATTTTTTTCATATTATTAGATAGTTCAAACGTATATAAACTTTTCTTAATGTAACAACTCAATAATGAATACAGAAGTCTATTTTTGTATAAATTCCTTTGTTTTCCGAATTAAATTATCCTCAATTCTTTTCCAAAAAAATTCTCGATGATTTTTTCTAATTCGATTAATCTTCTTTTGTCTCTTCCAATTAATGCTGCTTTGCTTTGAATATTTCCTGCAGTGATAATCATTTCATTTTCTTTTATTTCCAAATCTTTGAATGTTATTGGCTTGACAATCGTCTGAATGAATCCTCTTGCATCATGAATTCCCCTTGGCATTGGAATTATTCTTATTTTTTTCCCGAGAGTTTCACTTAATCTTCTCAAATTTTTTCCCTGTTCTCCGACTGCTCTTGCTAAAAGATTCTTCGGAACGCAGAAAATTATTGCTCCGTTGTATTTCATGCAGAATCGTGTATCAATTCGCGTTATCTGACTAAACAGATTTAAATGCATTATATCCTGCATATCTATTGTATTAACCATTGTATAAGTTTGGGAGAATAATTTGTTTTATAAATTTATTGATGATGTTTAATCTAAGTAAGGTTTAGAAAGCTCTTCAATTTCGGCTAATTTTTTAGCAAAGCTGTCTCTATAAATTAACGCTGTGGGAACATCGGCATAATTTTTCTCTATTACGGCGTTTATATTTTTTACACGTTCAATTGCTTCATCAACTGTATCGCCTTTAGAACAGTAGCTTGTTCTCAGGGATTTAGACCAGGGAGAAGAGGGGGATAAAATACTGATTATATGCGCAAGAAAACTTTCTGTTTTTGCGAGTTCAATGCCGAATTTTAATTTTTCTTCTTTTTCTATTATAAAATCTAAGCTTGTCATAACATTTGCTAAGTTGATTTATTTATAAGATTTATTGTTAATTTTTACTTATTAGTTTCTTCTACAACTTCTTTCTTTGCAATTTTCTTTTCAGATTCTTTCTTTGTCAATGGACCAATTACTTTAACTAATAATCCTGGAAGTCCTGTACCAACGGGAACCGGCTGATTTAGCATTATATTTTCTATAACGCTGATTAATTTATCTTTGCTTCCTTTGATTGTTGCGTTGATAAATTGCTTTCCTGGTGTTTCGAAAGTTGCTCTTGCTAATATTGAAGATTTTTGCATTATAATTCCCATTCTTGTAACTCCCTTAATTTCCCCGCCATTTGTCATTGCATCTGAAACTAGTTTCAAGTGTCTTTCATTGATATCAAGTCCCTGAGTATTTATCACAGTGTAAATTTCATCCATGATTAATTGTCTTGCAGATTCTATTCCGAATGCTTCCGCCATTTCATAGAAATCATTTGAAATTAATTTGTCAGGGTCAACTTCTTTAAGTTCAACTATCTTTTTGATATTTGTTCCAAGAGTCATTACAACGAAGTCTTTTTCTCTCTTGACAATTAAGATCTGCTTGATTCCCTTTATTCCCGAAATAATTGTTTTTTTCAATTTTTCTTTAAGCTGATAAATTTCCTTGAAATTAAATTCAGATGCGTTAAGAACTATTGTGTCATCTTTTTCTTTTGCCCTGAAGCCTAAATCATTTAATTTGTCGACGACAGTTTTTATTGAACTGTGAGTCTGCTTTAATCCGTTTTTATCAATTGTTATTTTTATTGTCTTGTCACTGAAGTTAAGGCTTATTTCTGAAGAAATTTCTTTTAACATAACTTCCTTGATTTTTTCAGCGAAAACTTTTGCGTCTTTTTCATTATTGTAATCTTTCTTCAGGTAAATTTCCATTTTTGGAGAAGAAGGTTTTTTTCTTGCATCGAAAATTTCAATTAATCTCGGCAATCCCATTGTAACCTGCATTTCCTGGACTCCTGCGAAGTGGAATACGTTAAGCGCCATCTGTGTTGAAGGTTCTCCGAAAGATTGTGCAGTAACAATTCCTATTGCTTCTCCAGGAGCAACTTGCTCTTTCATATGAAGTTTTGAAACATCCATTCCATCGTCGCCATATTTGTATTGTATAACATTATTGTTGCTGTCTCTTACTGTTCCGTCGTATTCTACTCTCAAATCCTGCAATGCATTTGCAAGTCTTCTATACAAATATCCTGATTTTGGAGTTCTCAATGCTGTATCCATCAGTGAATCTCTTCCTGTAACTGCCCCGAAAAAGAATTCATCAGGACGCAATCCTTTAATGAATGAACTTCTGATAAATCCTCTTGCCTTCGGAGATAAATCTCCCTGATTGAAGAATGATAATGTTCTCTTGTCATATCCAATATCAATTCTTCTTCCCCATAAAGCCTGCTGTCCGACGCATGAAGCCATCTGAGTAATATTCAAAATATTTCCTCCACCTCCAGATTGTATCATGTCATTAACAGGATTAGTCTTAGGGAAATCTTTTTTAACAATTTCTCCAATCTTTGTTCTGACTTCATTTAATGTCTGCAATATTCTGATTTCTCTTGATTCAACTTCTGTCTTTCCCGGAATTCTCTCAAGTTCACCTTTATTATATTGTTCAATTATTTCTTCTGTTTTCTTTTCCGCTTTTTTAATTATTTCTTCACCTGCGTCGATAATACTCTGATCTAAATCCAAATCTTCCAATGATATTGTGATTCCCTTGTCTGAGAGATATTTTATTCCTAAGCTGAATACTTTTCGGATTATCTCGAAAGTTTCATTTATTCCAACCCGCCTTTCCAATTCTTTTATTAATTCTCCGTCTTCACTTCCGAATAAAGTTTTGTTTAATGTTCCTTTAATGACTTGTCCGTCTTTAATCTGGACAGAATCATTTGAGAAATTAATTTTTGGAAGTATTGCTGAGAAAATTTCTGCTCCGCTCACCATTTTCTTTGTTATTAATGGATGATCAATCTCTGATTTGAATAAAATTTGGTTTGCATATTCTCTTGTGAATTCATTATTTCCCAAAAGATAATTTCCTGTTATAGCGTCGCCGATGCAACCAATTAAGTTTGTATTATTTTTTGGTGAGAATAAATTTCTTTTTACATCAAGAAGTATTTTTGCTTCTGCTCTTGCTTCTTCTGTCTGCGGTGAGTGAATATTCATTTCATCTCCATCGAAGTCGGCGTTATAAGGCGAGGCAACTGCGGGATGCATTCTGAAAGTTCTTCCAGGAAGAACACGAACATAATGAGCCATCAAGCTTCCTCTATGAAGTGAAGGGTGACGATTGAAAAGAACAACATCTCCGTCCTGCAAATGTCTTTCAACTTTGTATCCTGGAGTTATTTCATTAATTATTTCTTCTTTCAAATCAGGAGTAATCTTTTTTCTTTTTCCGTCTGGTCTTATTACATAATTTGCTCCAGGGTAAACTTCTGCCCTGTCAATTAATTTTTTCAATTTTTCCATATTCAAATCAGTAACTCCTTCTGCAACTGTTACAACTTTTGCAATTTCAAAAGGAACTCCAACTTCATTGATTGCGATGTGAGGGTCTGGAGAAATAACTGTTCTTCCTGAATAATTTACTCTCTTACCTGCAAGATTTTTTCTGATTCTTCCTTCTTTACCTTTGATTCTTTCCATAATTGTTTTCAAAGGTTGTCCGCTTCTGTGTCTTGCTGGAGGAATTTTAGCGACGCTGTTGTCAAAGAATGTTGTAATATGGAATTGCAATAAGTCCCATAAATCTTCAATAATAACCTCTGGGGCACCGGCGTTTAAATTTTCCCAAAGTCTTTGGTTTGCTCTGATTATATCTGAAAGTTTGTGAGTTAAATCATCTTCACTTCTTTCTCCTGATTCTAAAATAATTGAAGGACGGATTGTTACTGGAGGAACTAAAAGCATTGTAAGAATTGCCCATTCAGGACGGCATGTTACGGTATTTATTCCGATTTTCTTCAATTCTTCATTAGAAATATTTACTAAAATTTCTCTGATTTCTGTCGGGAATAATCTTGTCTTTCCCATAAAGAAACTTGTTGGTTTATCCAATTTTACTTTCTCATGAACAGTTCCACAATAAGGACATTTTTTTGCATCCTTTGCTTTTTTTGCTCTTTCACTTGGTGAATATTTTTCTAAATCTTTATCAGATAATAATAATTTTCCGCAATTTCTACAGAAGCATCTTAATCCAAGTTCAATTAATGGAACATATTTCAAATGAATTATAGGACGAGCTAAATCAATGCTTCCTGGGTGTCCTAGGCATTCTTTTAATCTTCCTCCGCAAGTTCTACATCTTACACCTGGATCGATTGCTCCAAGTCTTAAATCCATCAATCCTCCGTCGACAGGATAACCATCAATGTTATACAATTCGGGGGTTACTATTTTTGCAACTGAAATCTTTTTTATATCGTCAGGACTAAGAAGATTGAATCTTATTTCATCAACTTGTTTTTTTACTGGTTTTGATTCTATCATTTTATTTCTCCCCACCCTTCCTGGAAATATTTTGAGGGGTCAGGTAATTCTGAAAATCCTTCTATAATTCCATAACTTTCCATTAATTTTTTAAATTCTTCATTTTCTGCTTGTAATTTTGTGTTATATCTTTGACAGCTAAGATAAGTTGTAGGACAAACTTCTAAACATTTTTCTGGTTTGACGAAGCATCTATTTCTCCCTAACGACGGTTCTTCTAAAATTACTGGTTTAATTCTTTTTGCTAAATTCATTCTTTCAAATTCATTTCCAACTATTATTGTTTTTGTCATTTTATTCGTATTTATTTTTTAATCCAAATGAAGTGTGGATGTGAAGTCCCTGCAATTCTTCAAGTAATAACTTGAATGCATAAGACATTTCTACAGGTTCAACATCTTCGCTTCCGCACATTGGACAGCTTAATTTATTTGAGATATTATCGTCGATACCGATGCTTCCGCATTTTGTACAAATAGGAAGAACAACTTTATCTGAGTCATATCTTTCTTTCAATAATAGCGAAGCTCCGTGAGCAACTAATGCTTCCTGTTCCATCTCCCCTAATCTCAATGCTCCGCCTCTTGAACGTCCTTCGATTGGCTGTCTTGTAAGTAATGCAACTTTTCCTGAAGCTCTTCCATGCATTTTGTTTCCTACCATGTATTTCAATTTTTGATAGTATAAATTTCCGACAAATATTTTTACAGTCATTCTTTTTCCTGTAACTCCGTTGTACATTGTTTCTTTTCCGTCGAATCTGAATCCCAAGTCTTTCAAATTTTCTTCTAATTCTTTTTTGCCTGTTCCAGAGAAGCAAGTTCCGTCGATAGTTTCACCTTTCAAACTTCCAACTTTTCCTGCAAGCAATTCTAATAAATAACCCACTGTCATTCTCGAAGGCAATCCGTGCGGGTTGAATATTACATCTGGGCGAACTCCTCTTGATGTGAAAGGAACATCTTCCTGAGGAACAATCATACCAACAACTCCTTTCTGACCGTGTGATGTTGCGAATTTATCTCCAAGTTCGGGAATTCTCTGATCTCTTGTTCTTACTTGGATAATTTTATTTCCTTCTGAATCTTCTGTTATGAAAACACCGTCGACAACTCCTTTTTCTTCCTGCCTCATTGTAACGCTTGATTCTTTTTTTGTCTTAACTGAAATTTCTCTTTGTTCTGAAAGGAATTTTGGAGGCGACATTTTTCCAATCATAACTTCACCTTCTCCGATTTCTGCTTCAGGATAAACTATTCCATCTCCTTCTAAATATTTGTAACTTGCTTCAGTTTTATAACCTGATGCATCTTTTTCTGGAATTGCAATTTCATCTTTCAATCCTCCAGCATAATTCATTTCTATTGCAGAATAAGGACGGAAATAGAAACTTCTTCCGACTCCTCTTTGAACGCTTCCTTTATTTAAAACTAAAGCATCTTCCATATTGTAACCTTCATAAGTCATTACAGCGACGACTAAATTCTGTCCTGCGGGATATGTGTTTAATGTATCGTAAACGAAACTTCTTACAAGAGGTCTTTGTGGATATTGCAAGATTGAAACATCTGTATCTAATCTGCATAAATAATTTGCAGCGTATAATCCAAGAGACTGCTTTTGCGTCTTGCTTCCTCGGTTAAGTCTTGAACTCTGGTCGTGATTTCCGTAAGGAACTAAACTTGTTACGACACCGAGCATATCCATTGAATCGATTTCAAGATGAGTATGATTTTGAGTTAATTCTTCTTCATATAATGAAACTAATGCATTTTCTTCTTCAGCAGCGTCGAGGTATTCGATTATTCCTGTATTCAGCAAATCTCTCCATTTCATTTCTCCGCTTTCAATCTGAAGTTTGTGCTCGTTTTTTAATCTTGGATTTCCGTTGTCGACGATAATTAAAGGTCTGAGAACTCTTCCAGGTTCTGTTGAAATTAAAACATAATCAAATCGGGGATCATTTCTCACGCTCATCTGAATCGGCAATTGTGCGGTTCTTCTTTTTTCTTTTATTTTTTTAACAAAATCATTTTTGTCTTTTACATTTCCGATAAATCTTCCGTTGAAGAATACATCACTTCCTTCAAATCCTTCTCTTTCCATTCCGATTGATTCTAAATCTTTCATGAATTTTTCTTGGTCTAATTCAACTCTTGTAGAAATTTTGCTTAATATTGCGAGATTTTTTCTTAATCCGATTTCTGTTCCTTCTGGTGTTTCTATAGGACAGAATCTTCCGTAATGAGTTGGATGAAGTGTTCTTGCGGGGAAATTTTCCTGGTCTGAGGGCAACATACTTGCAACTCTTTGCAATTGAGAAATCATTGCTAAATAATTTGTCTTATCCATATTCTGTGTAACTCCTGTTCTTTCTCCTGTCCAGCTTCCTGTTGCAATCGCTGATTCAATTCTGTGAGAGAATAAAGTTGATTTTGCGATTACTTTTAATGAGAAGAATTTTTTTCTCTTTGAAGATTTTTGTATTGAATATTGAATGTCTCTAATTAAAATTCCGAGATTAACTTTGAATAAATTTGCTAATAAATCTCCGGATAATCTCACTCTTTTGTTTGAATAATGGTCTTTGTCTGTTCTTAATTCAGGATTTTCTTTTGCAATCAAAAATTGTTTTATTAATTTGCAGATTGTAATTGCTTTGTTCATTCTGTCTTCTTTTTTCTGTCCGATGTGAGGAAGAAGATAAGAATCGATTCTTTGTTTTACTCTGTCGAGGATTTCTTTTTTTGTTCCCTGCAATCCTGTTTTTTCTGCTAAGAACATCATCGCATCTTCCTTTGTTGCAAGGTTTACGAATTCATACAAATTAACAATCACGCTATCTGTTTCTTTTCCAATATATTTTGCGATGTCAGATTCTTTTGTCAAACCAAGAGCTTTTAGCACAACCACGACGGGCAAATCTTTGAATCTGCTGAAAGACAAGTCCAATAATCCTTCTTTGCTTTCTGAAATTGTGATAGGAATTCTATAAGTTCCTTTCAACGAAAATAATCTCAAGTTTAAATTTCCCTTGCTGTTTTCTTCGATAAAGGGCTGATTTTCTGCTAAGTCTTCTGCCATGGTCATAACTCTTTCATTTCCATTGACAATAAAATATCCTCCGGCATCTAATGGGTCATTGTAAGATTCAACTAATTGGTCCTGGGTCATTCCGTAAGTATTGCATACTTTGCTCTTAACCATAATTGGTATTTTTCCGATTTCCACTACGTCAGAATCAACCTGGTCTCCTTTTTTTATTGTTATTTCCAAACTTACCGGAGCAGAATAAGTCAAGTTTCTCAATCTTGCTTCATAAGGAAGAACAAGTGAAGAACTTCCGTCTGCTTCGATTACTTTTGGTTTTTCAATTTTTATTTTTCCCAAACTGATTTCGAATTCTTCGTTGTTCATTGTTTCAGAAATTTCATCAACCAGCTCCTGCATTCTGTGATCAATGAATTCATTAAAAGAAATAATATTAGATTCAACTAGTGAATGTTCCTCAAGATATTTTTTTATTATTAAATGATTATTTTTCATTTTATACAACAACCCTAAAATAGTCTCCTGTTTTTCTTTCGATTTTTATGATATCACCGACGACGCAGCCCTCGGGCAAACCTGCATCAGTTGAAAGAATTTTTGGCAATTGTGCCTTAGAAAGATTTAATCTTTTTAGAAGTTCTTCAGACTCTTTTTCATTGAGTTTTATGTGTTTGGATTGGAGAATATGCATGTTGTGGTTGGTGAAAAGTTTAAACTAAAGAGCTAAAGTTAGGGTAAAACTTTAACAACTTTTGAATAATAAAAAACAGCAAAAATTAGTTTAAAAATGTTTTGGTTTGCGGGAAAAATTTGGGATTTTTGAATATTTTGCGATATTTTTTGATAAAAAAGAAGATTAATAATCAAATCCAACTATTTTTCGATAAGATTCTCTTACTTCATCTCTCATTCGTTGAAAAGGACTGAACATATCAGATACACCCATTCTTGCTTTAATATAATCAAAATCATCTATTGCGCTCTCTTTTTTTGCTTGTTCAAGTCTTTGCATATATTGTTTTTGTGCAAAGTCAATTTGAGCTATTGCTCTACCATATTGTTGCTTAGCAATTCTTGCTTCTTCTTTAGGTTCTCTTATGAAAATACTTCTCTCTGGTTTTGTCATGGTCATCTTTAATCTTCTTAATGTGCTCTGAAGTTCATCTGTCGGATTAAAGTTCATACTAAAATTAAGCAATTTTTCATTTGTCCAATTATTAGAATCTTTCATGATTAATTACATAAATTAACCTATTTAAATCTTACTTTTTGTTACGCCTTCATAATTAATAATATATTTTTAGGAACATGGCCTCTTTGTACTCGCGACCCCACTCATTGCATTTACAATTTTCCTGCATTCGTGAAATCGCTCGGGATTTGACACCAAGGTTCAAATCAAGAAAAACAAAATACAATTTCATTTCATTCAATTGTATAACATGGCCTCGAGGGGATTTGAACCCCCGACACCTGGATTAAAAGTCCAGTGCTCTAACCAGGCTGAGCTACGAAGCCGTTGTTTATTTATGGTTTGTAGCGAATGAATGCATTTTAAGCATTTATACTATCTTAGTTTTCTATTACATTGTAGCTTTTCTTTTTCTAAAAGAAAAACCCATGGGCTACGAAGCCATATCTATTATCTAGAAATATCAATTTAAAAAAGCTTTGGAATTTTAGATTCTTCCTTTAGCCAAATCATACATTAATCCAAATGGATAATAAAGAGGATTATTCTTTGTTGCATCAACAGTTTTTTGCAGTTTTTCGTTTTGGCTTAAAAGATATTGGTCAGCAACATTATATTCTTCTGATATTTTATTATTTCTTTCTATTCTTTCTTGAAAATCATTGTATATTTTACCATTTCCAAAAGAAAGGAATATCCAACTACTAACTAAAAGTCCAAGTATTTTTGCGAGTTTATTTTCCATAATTTTTGATATAAAACTTAATTTACAAAGCCTTGTAAAGTAATAATTCATTTAAACTCGAGTTGAATAATTTTTTAATGGAAATAAGTCAATTGTTTTTAATAAAAGAAGAATTACCTATCTTGCATGATAGTTGTTTTCAAATCCCAATTCATCCTAAACTTCTAGATTCGAGTCTTAGATTAAATCCTTCAATCGCAAAAGATATTTTTTCAAAAGTTGCTGAGGAATGGCGTGATGATTTGACAGAATATGCCATTCAAGAAAAAGATTTAGAGAAGAGAGAATGGTATGAACAAGTTTTTCTAAAGAAACATGATAACATTGTAAAGAAAAATTACTCTCAGTTTTTTGGAATTTGGGAAGATGAAATCAAGTTATCTGATAACGGATTGGTTGTTGGATTTTCAATCAGCCGAAATGCGGGAGGAAGTATGTATTTTAATGAAAATGAAATTTTTAGCTGTCAGTCTTTTGGTAAACCTTATATCCTATTTTCCGAAGAGAAAGCGAAAGAATTTAAATCTAAAGGAAACAGATTTTTTGTATATTCCCCCCATAATATTGATTATTATCCCGGAGCATTATTCTTAAGAAACTGGGCGATTATGTATATGAATGAAGTGCTTAAAGAAGTTTTTAAGTGATTTATAAGAATTTTTTTAACTTACTTTCCAATTCATCTGCATCCATTGCGCCGACGAAATTTTCCACGACTTTTCCATCTTTAAGAAGAACAAAATTTGGAATTGAACTTACATCAAACTTTCTTGCCAGAGATTCGTTTTCACCGACATTAACTTTTCCGAATTTTATTTTCTTGCCGAATTTTTTGCTAACTTCTTCAACAATAGGCCCCATCATAACGCAAGGCATGCACCATTCTGCAAAGAAATCTATGAATACTAAACCCTTTTTTACAAATTCTTCAAATTCTTTTCCTGTAAGCTCTGCAACACTTTCTGCCATTGTTATTTACAACCACTAGATTTTATAAAAGTTGCGAATTAATCCTCTTTGAGTATAATTATATTTAAAAATAGATTTGGTTTATTTTTGTTATGAGGCAATATTTAGATATTGTTGAAAAAATTTTAACAAAAGGGGAATGGAAAGAAAATAGAACTGTAATTGATACTATTGCAATTGCAGGAGAGATGTTTGAACATGATATGTCTGAAGGTTTTCCTTTGTTAACCACAAAGAATGTTTCTTTTAAGATGATCTCTTCTGAATTGGAATTTTTTATTAGGGGACTTGCAGATAAAAAATGGCTTACTGATAGGAAAAATCACATTTGGGATGAATGGGCAAATCCTGATTCTGTAAAAAAACATATTATTGAAAAATCTATGCCCCCATATGTTATTGAAGACAAAATAGCAGAATTGGTATCAATCTATCGAGAAAATAATCAAAGAATAATATCTCCAAGTTCAACAGAAATTGCTATGAGACCCGAATTTGATGCTCTTTTAAAAGATATAAGATGGAAGGGATATTTTGAAACTTCAACTGAAATATTTTCTATTCAAGATAAAGATACCAAATGGCGCCTTATGAAAGAACCTGATGATTATTTGATTGATAAACTTAAGAAAATCGCTCAGTTTGTTGAGAGAGATTTAGGCCCGATTTACGGATTTCAATGGAGACATTGGAATGCAGAATATGATGGATTTGATAAAGATTATTCGGGAAAGGGAACAGATCAATTAGAAAAAATTGTAAATACTTTAAAGAAAAATCCCAACGATAGAAGAATGATTGTTTCGGCATGGAATCCCGAACAAATCTCTGAAATGGCTTTGCCTCCTTGTCATTATGGTTTTCAGGTTACAGTTATTAAAGATAAATTAAATCTTTTATGGAATCAGCGTTCTGTTGATACTATGCTTGGACTTCCATTTAATATTGCAAGTTATGGATTGTTGCTGCATTTATTAGCAAAAGAATCTGGATTTAAAGAAGGAAAATTAATTGGATTTTTAGGAGATGTGCATATTTATAAAAATCATCTTGAAGGAGCAAAAGAACAATTGAAAAGAGAGCCATTTAATTTGCCAACGATAAGCACAGAAAATTTTAGTTCAATTTTTGATTGGGAATATACCAATTCTAAACTAGAAAATTATCAAAGTCATCCCAAGATAGAATTTTCAATTGCAGTTTAAAATGAATCTGACAATAATTGCTGCGATTTCAGAAAATAATGTTATTGGTAACCAGAATAATATTCCTTGGGAAATTCCCGAAGATATAAAAAGATTTAGAAATTTAACTTTAAATCATCCAGTAATCGTGGGGAGAAAAACTTTTGAATCTATAATAAAAAAATTAGGCAAACCTCTTTCTAAAAGAAAAAATATCGTTTTAACAAACAGTTTAAATGAATTTCAAGGAATTTATACCGCAAGAACAATTAAAGAAGCATTAGAATTAACTGAAGATAAAGATTCTTATGTTATCGGAGGAAGACAGGTATATGAATTATTCTTACCTCTTGTAAATTGTCTTGAGATTACAAGAGTTCATAAAAATGTGGAAGGAGATACTTTTTTCCCCGAAGTTAATTGGGAAGGATGGGATTTGATTAATGAACATAAAAAAGCAGATTATTCTTTTCTAACTTATCTGAGAAAATAATGGTGTTTTGAGATTACATATTTCTAATCCCTGATTTATCAAAAAGATTCTTTATTAATTCATGAAATTCCAAAATTTGATCTTTGGAATATGGCTTCATTTTTTCAAATTCTTCGTTAATGCAACTCTCTGTGCTGAATTGATGTAAAAAAAATGATTTGTTTACTTTATTCTCTCTCAGGTAGTTAGCTATGCCAAGTAAATCTTCTTTTTTAATTGAGGGTGAGAGAGTAATGCGAAATTCATATTCTGGAAATTGGGAGACAATAAAAATAGATTTTTTTATTTTTTCAACATCAATATCTGAATTAGTCAACTCTTTATATTTTTCAAAATTTGTTTTTATATCCATTGCTACATAATCGACTAAATTTTTATCTAAAAAAAATTCTTTTAATATTTCAGGATTTGAACCATTTGTGTCAAGTTTTATTTTAAATCCAAGTTTTTTTATCTCTTCGCATAATTTTACGGTTTCTGAATAAAGTGTTGGCTCCCCGCCAGAAATAACTACTCCGTCAATAAATTCTTTATTATTACCAAGATACTCCAAAATATATTTCAGTTCAATTGATTTTAAATTCTCTGGATGTAAAACTAAATCTTTATTTGAACAATACCCGCATCGGAAATTGCATCCCGAAACAAAAATTACACTTACAACTTTTCCATCCCAATCAACTAAAGAAGTCGGAACAAATCCTTTTATTTCCATTTTATTAATTTAATTAATTTCGCAATTACTTAGATTATATCTAAATCGGTCTTTCAATTCTTGTTTTTTTGACGGATTCCATCCCTCTACTCTTTGATAATATCCCGTGATTCTGCTATATCTGCTTAAATCTTCGCCTCCACAGTTTCCACATTTTGTTTTTAATCCATATTCAAAATTAGAACATGGTGCACATACAGAATAATCCCTTGTATATCCAAAAAAACCAATATTTTTTTCACAGATTTTTTTGCTGAGTTCAATTAGACTTTCTGCCGAGGGAGATTGTTCTCCAAGCCAGATATGAAGTATATGTCCTCCATTGCTTAAAGGATGATATGCCTGTTCGATATTTATTTTTTCTGGGAGAGGAAAATTTGCATCCATCTTTACCATATGGCTATTTGTGTAATACGGAGATTCTTTTGTTCCTGAAAAAACTGCATTCTTTCCAAACTTTCTGATGTCTAATTTTGCAAGTCTTGCCGCACAGGTCTCTGCAGGAGAGGCAATAACTGAAAATCTTAAATCATATTTCTTTGTACACTCTCCGGCATATTCTCTCATACGAGTTATTACTTTCACTCCGAAATTTTGCGAATCTTTATTTTCATGGAGATGATACCCGGTATGAACTTTCATTGCTTCTGTTAGTCCAGTATAACCAAATGATTTTGTTGTATTCTTAAATTTGTAATATTCTTCATTATCAAATTTTTGTGAAAGGAATTTCAAAAGGTTTTCTTTGTGGAGGAGATTATCAGTAATTTTGTGTTTTATAAGAAGTGTCTCTGCCATTTTAGCAAGTCTTTTATCCAGAAGCTCAAAAAACTTTTCATCATTTCCCCTTGATTCATATGCAATTCTCGGAAGATTTAGAGTTATGTAAATATCATTTCCTGTTCTCTGGGTTCCCCATGGGCCGTCATAAGCACTATCAAGTCTTGTTCTGCATCCCATATAATTGAAATTTTCTGTCTGCCATTCGGGCAATCCGTTTGCAAGGTAAGGTGTTCCGAACTTAGCCATGAACTCATGAATTAATTTTATTTCTTCGGGATATTTATAGAATGTATTTTTTCTTACTTTATACACATCATTTGGCCACATATGTTGTTTTCCAACGTGGTCTCCTTTAATTTTTATTTTAATATATTCTCTTAAAATTTTAAGCGACTCTTCTTCATAATCTCCGTAAACTCCTGCTTCTTTTCCTCCGGGTCCTATTGCAGGCACATTTTTCAACCACTCGGGAATTCCTATTTCCCAATTAAGATTACTGAAAACAACCTGCCCCCCCCTTGCAACATAACTTTGATTTAACTCGTAGATAAATTCCTGAACTGCCTGTTTTATTTCTTTGTCTTCGAGCCCCTTTGCAAATGGCGCAAGCCAAACATTGAAACAGTCTATACTTTGTCCTCCAGCCATTTGTGTTTGTGAAGCAAGCATAATTTTTGCGCAATGTTGTACTGCAACAGAAAGATGATTTGCGGGTCCTGCAATTGATGTATGCATGCCGGTGCCATCTACTTTTAAACCATGTTTGAAAAATAATGGGGGGAAATGTTGTATACAGTTTGGTCTTGTTGCTGCATTTGAAAGAATATGTATATGATAATCTCCTGAGATATGCGAGTCAATTAAATTTTGGGGGAATAATTTCAACATTGCATACTGTTCAAGAGTTTCTCCAGAGATTATCCAATTTATTGTTTCTGGGGTGTGCTGAAGATTTGCATTTTCCCGTTTTATATCAGTAGAGATTCCATTTGAAATCATCTTTTCTACATCATAAATTGGTATGCCGATTCTCGTATATTTTTTTCTTGCATCTTCCAACCCATATTCTAAAAGTTTTACGTTCACAATTTCTCTTACAAGAGAAGAAGACAAGTAAACTAGATTTAATTTTGCAATAAATTTTTCAGTGTCTCTCGCAATCGTATCTGCCTGCTCTTCTTCTATCCCTGTTTCTTTCACAAGAGACCTCGAAATTTTTACTCTGTCAAAAATTTCAAATTTATCTGAACCAGTTCTTATATAAATTTCATCAGTCTTAAATCTCCTAGAAGATGCCCAATCATATTTATGAAGTAGTGTAAAAATAAGTTTTCCAATTTCAGACATAGGGATAGTTAATTTTTCTTCTTCGCTGAGAGTGTAATCAATTTCATTTGCAATTCTTTCAGCGATCTCAGAGGTTGTTCCTGCCTTTAAACAAATAGAAATAACTTCTGAGTAATTATATCGTTCAATATTAAACCCTCTTTTTTCTTCCATTTTATAATTTCTTAATCTCCTGTTTAAAATCATTTATATCCTGAAAATCTCTATATACTGAAGCGAAGCGGATGTATGCGACGTTGTCAATTTTTTTTATTTTTTTCATCACAAGTTCTCCCATCTCTGAAGTTTTAATTTCTTTTTTCCCTTTTTTTCTTATTTGTTCTTCTATTTCGTTTATCATTTTGTCAATTTTTTCTTTTGCTACTGGCCTCTTTTCAAATGCTCTTATTATTCCTCTCTCAAGTTTTTCCCTTTCGAATTTTTCTCTTCTCCCATCTTTCTTAATTACGTACAGATCTTCTCGGGAGATTCTCTCATATGTTGTGAATCTTTTCCCACACTTAAGGCACTCGCGTCTTCTTCTTACTCCTTCAGGAGACTCCCTTTTATCGGTCACCTTTGATTCTTTATTCAAACAGTATGGGCAATTCATATTTTTTTAAAAGAGATAGATACAATATATTGTATATCACCCTCTTTTTAGGCATACACGTTGTATATGCGTGAGAATAAAATAAAATAATGACTATTTAAACATTTATCATTACCAAAATAGAATAACATCAATATACAAGATTTATGAAGGAATAAAGAAAACCCCTGTTTTTCTTTATCAATCTATCCTCTGAATTTGGGTCACGCCTGATATTTTTCTAATTTTTGCTAAATTTTTATTTTCTTTTTTTATCCTGCAGAACATAATGTTTTTAAATATCAATTCATATATTATATTATGTTTGATTATTTTAATGCGGTGATGAGTCAGTTTGGAATTCCTCCTTGGGCATTTACAATTTTAATATTAATTATGGTCTGGAGTTCGGTTTGGAAATTATTTGCTTTATGGACTGCAGCGAGAAAAAATTCTGCCATATGGTTTGTTGTTCTTGCTTTGGTGAATACTGTTGGAATTTTAGAAATTCTTTACATCTTTGTTTTCTCTAAGATGAAGCATGGAAATCCAAGAAGAAAAAGAAGAAGATAGGAAATTTTCTCATTACAATTTTTTTTAAAAAATAGTAAAGAAGATAATATTCAGTAGTTATGATACGGAACATTTTTAAACCTCTTTTTATCTAATATTTTTTATGAGAGAGAGTAAGAAGAAAAGATATAGTCATTTATTGGGCAGTATAGATAGCGGGTATGAATCTCACATTAAAAAGTCTAAAGATGACTTAGATGCCCCCGGTAAATATAGTAACAAATCTGTGAGACAATGTATCGTTGATAGTGCTATGCGCGTAACAACTGATCGTGTTCCATATGATGAGACTCCCGATAAAAAATATGATGCTCTTTTAGATTATTTAAATAATTATGCGGTATTATCTAAAAAAACGAGATTAAAAATGGAAGATTATTTTAGTCAACCTCCTTCTTTAGCTAAAGAATTCTCAATTTTTTGTGCCTCTTATTCCTTTGTTAAGAGATTAAGGGCATTACAGAAGAAAACTCTCACTAAACTCATTGAAGATTAATCCTTCTTAACAAGCTGGCACATTTTGCAGATTTTATTTCTTGAAGGCTCTCCGCATTTCTCGCAGTAATGCAATTCTTCTGAAGTTTTTAATTTCTGAATTTTGTCTGAAAGCTTGTCAAAATTTTGCATAATATTTTCTTTTTCTTTTGTTGTCAAATTATTTGTAAATTCTCTTATCTGAATTCTGTAAGAATCAAAAGCGCACGGACATTTTTCATAAACAACAGGAAGCTTCATTTTTTTTGAATATGCCCTTATGTCATCTTCAGCAATATAAAATAAAGGCTTTATTCTTGTGATAAATTTTTCATTTTTTACATTCTGTGTAATTGCTCCGGAATTTGCGCTTAGCTTTGGAGAACCTTTCAAAATATTCATCAAGAATGTCTGCACTTCATCGTCGAGGTTATGCCCTGTTGCAATTTTGTTAACTTTTAATTTTCTTGCCTCGCGGTTCATAACCCACTTTTTTATAACTCCGCAGATTGCACAATTTTTCAAACCTTTCCCGTGAGTTGTCTGAATAGAAGTTCTGATGTAGCACATGCTTCCGCCCATTTCATTTTTTATATTATAAGTATGAAGTTTTATTCCAAGCTGTTTGCAAAGTTTTTCAACTGCATCCAAACATTTTTTGCTGTAATCTCCCATTGACAAATTAATATGAAATCCTTCAATGTTGTATCCAAATTTTTTAAGAAGATAGGCGGTTACAGTTGAATCTTTTCCGCCAGAAAGCGCAACTAATATTTTTTCTTTCTTGTTCAGTTTTATTTTTTTAAGAGTTTGCTTGAATTTAGTTTCTAAAGCCATAAGGATAAGAGAATAAGTAGGATTTTAAAATCTTCTTTCTCATTAATAATAAAGAATTTCCTACAACAATTATAGAAGATTATGTATAAAAATACTCACTATGCTCTCCCCTTATTATTTATAGATTAATCTTTATTGACTTTTATTATTTATCTTAAATAAGGTATGCAACCAACACCCTCCAGTGAAACTTTCAACAAGGGATATTAATCCTATCACGAAAACGATCCAATTAACCCAAGTCATAGCAAAAACTGGGGTCCAAGGTCCCAGCCACCAGAATGCAAGTGCAAATCTTAATGTTCTATCAAGTTTTCCTAAATTTTGTTTCATCTTTTCCCCTTTTTGTTTTTTCTCTATTTATTTGTTTTAAGAGCCAGATTATTAACAGAACTAATGCTACCGAAACTAAGAGGATAAATGCCCATCCAAAAAACATCATTCCCCATCCATAACTTCCATACATCATTCCCATCATACCCGTGTATCCATCTGAGTTAATTGGATAAAATTGTCCGTCATTACTCATCATCCCATATTGAACATTTTGAGCAGAAATGACATTCATTAATAAAATAATAAACAGAATTGAAAAAATACTTTTTATTTTCACCACCTAGAGATATAATCTTTTTAGTTTATAATTCTTTTTATTTCTAAATCTTCTTTCTAATAAATCCATAATAAAGATTGATGAATTGCAGTTTTAAGTTTTACTACTTGAATCTTTTGAGCAATAAAGAATTTCCGACAACAATTATAGAAGATGCTGCCATGATTAATGCGCCCCATTCGGGTTTCAACATAATTCCAGGATAAAAAATTCCCGCTGCGATTGGTATTGCAACGAGATTATATCCTGCAGCCCACCATAAATTTTGTCTCATTTTATTTTTTGTCTGTTTGCTTAATCTTACTAATTTGACAACTTCAAGAGGATTATCTTTTGCTAGGATAACTTCTGCAGACTGAATTGCAACTTCTGTTCCTGCACCAATTGCAATACCGATATCTGCCTGAGTCAATGCGGGCGCGTCATTTATTCCGTCTCCAACCATCGCGACTTTTCCTTTTGATTGAAGTTCTTTTACTTTTTTTACTTTATCTTCTGGAAGAACTTCTGAAAAATAATCGTCGATACCAAGTTCTTTTGCAACATATCTTGCAGTTTGTTCATTATCTCCAGTGAGCATCGCAGTTTTTATTCCCATTTGCTTCAATAGAATTATAACTTCTCTTGCTTCTGGTTTTATCACATCAGATAAAGCAATAACTCCAATAACTTTGGTTTTATATGCAACATAAACAATTGTTTTTCCTTTTAATGCTATTTCTTCTGCTTCTTTTTTAAAATCGTTTTTTAATTTAAACTGTTCAATAAGAGCAAGGTTCCCCGCATAAATATTATTATTAATAAATTTTCCAACTGCCCCTTTCCCTGGAATTGCTTTGAATTGTTTAACTTCTGGAATTTTTATTTTCATTTCTTTTGCTTTTTGAATTATTCCTTTTGCAATTACATGCTCTGAATGTGATTCAATTGAACTAGCATATTCAAGAGTTTTTTTATCTCCGACGATATCTGTAACCTCAAATACCCCTTTTGTCAATGTTCCAGTTTTATCAAATAAAATATAATCAATTTTTTCTGCAATTTCCATCGCAGACATATCTTTTATTATCATTCCATTTTTTGCTGCGATTGTTGTAGAAATTGTCGTTACTACGGGAATTGCTAAACCTAATGCGTGCGGGCAGGCGATTACTACTACGGTTATTGCAATTGTCAGCGCAAAAACTAAGGTTTGATTTCCTATTGAAATCCAATAAATAAAAGAAAAAATTCCAACGATTATTGCAGAGATAGTCAAATAATTTGCTGCCTTATCTGCAATTCTTTGTGTTCGAGGTTTTGATTCCTGCGCTTGTTTTACTAATCCGACAATTTGATTTAAAGCTGTATCTTTTCCTGTTTTTATTACCCGAACTTTTATACTCCCATCAAAATTTATACTTCCGCCGATAACTTTATCATTTTTTATTTTCAAAATTGGCTTTGATTCTCCAGTTATCATTGATTCATTTACATTCGTTTCTCCTTCGACAACAATTCCATCAATAGGAATTTTCTCTCCTGGCTTGACTAAAAAAATATCTCCTATTTTTAATTCATCAGTATTTATTGGAATTATATTATTTCCCCTAACAAGATTTGCCTGTTTGGGAATTAACTTTGCGAGTTCTCCTAATGCTCCTGTTGCACCAGTAACCGCTTTCATTTCCATCCAATGTCCGAATAATAAAAATACAACTAATGTTGAAATCTCCCAATAAAAATCAGTGGCTTCAAAAATAAAAGTTGCAGATAAACTATATAAATATCCCGATAGAACTGCGAGAGCAACTAAGGTCATCATCCCAAAATTCTTTTGTTTTATTTCTCTTACTGCGCCAACAAAAAAAGGAATTCCCCCATAGATTGAGACTATTGAAGCGAGTATTGAAAGAATTATTTTTCTTCCAGGGAAATCCAAAGAAAAATTTAACAAACTTTGAAATGTTGGAGAAAGAAAGAGAATTGGAATTGTAATCAATAGTGAAATAAAAAATCGGTCTCTAAACATTTTCACCGAATGTCCTGTATGTCTGTCGTAGCCGGAATTTTTTTTAGAATGATTATGTTTGCTTATTTCATGATGGTGTTCGTGAGTCATCCCCTTTGAATGTTTCATCATTGAATTATAATGTGAAGACAGATTATAAATTTATTTCTAAAATTTTTTTCTTTTCATTGCTAATGTATTCAACACAACGCTGACTGAACTCAAAGCCATTGCTCCTCCGGCAATTATTGGACTCAAAAGCCATCCGGTAAATGGATATAAAAGTCCAGCCGCAATTGGAATTCCCATTGAATTATAAAATAATGCCCAAAACATATTTTGTTTTATTTTCTTGATAGTTATCTTACTTAGGTTTATTGCTCTAACTACATCAAGAGTTGAATTATTCATTAGGACAATGTTCCCTGTTTCCATAGCCACATCTGTTCCTGAACCAATTGCAATACCAATGTCTGCTTGTGCTAATGCTGGTGCGTCGTTTATTCCGTCGCCAACCATTGCAACTTTTCCTTTTGCTTGAAGTTTTTTTACATATTTTGATTTATCTTCGGGAAGAACTTCTGCAATAACATGATTAACTCCAATTTGTTTTGCAATTGCATTCGCGGTTCGTTTATTATCTCCTGTAATCATATAAACAAAAATATTTTTTTTCTGCAATTCTTTAACTGCTTGAATAGAATCTTTTCTTGGAGTGTCTGCGATTGCAATAAATCCCAGAATTTTTTTATTCAGAATAGCAACAACTACGGTTTTTCCATCTTCTTCAAGTTGAGAAATGTTTTTGTCATATTCTTTTAATGATGAAATTTTTCTTATATATTCAGGTTTTACAACCATTAATTTTTTCCCCTTGAATGTTCCTTCAACTCCTTGTCCGGGAATTGCGATGAAATTTTTTATTTCTTCTAATTTAATTTTTTCTTCTTTACTTCTTTGAACAATTGCTTGAGCAAGTGGATGTTCTGAATGTTGTTCAATGCTTGCAGATAATTTTAAGATTTCATTTTCTCCCATTCCATTAACTGAAATAATATCTGTAACTTTTGGTTTGCCCTCAGTCAAAGTTCCTGTTTTATCAAATACAACCGCATATAATTTATGTGCAGTTTCAAGAGCATCTCCGCCCTTGATTAAAATTCCTTTTTCTGCTCCCTTGCCTGTTCCGACCATAATTGCTGTCGGTGTTGCCAGTCCCAAAGCACATGGACAAGCAATAACCAAAACAGAAACTGCGATTATAAGAGAAAATTCAAAACTTTTTCCGACTAAAAAAAACCAAATTAAAAATGAAACGATTGAAATTAAGATTACTACTGGAACAAAATAAGCAGAAATTTTGTCAGCAAATCTTTGGATTGGGGCTTTTTTACCTTGGGCATCTTCGATTAATTTTATTATTTGAGATAAAGTTGTATTCGCTCCTACTTTTGTCGCCTTGAATTTAAAACTTCCATATTTATTTATTGTAGCTCCGATGACTGTGTCTCCTTTTCCTTTTTCAACGGGCATGCTCTCTCCTGTTATCATGCTCTCATCTATACTTGTAGCCCCCTCAATAATTACTCCATCTACTGGGATTCTCTCTCCGGGTTTTACGATAACAATATCTCCAACAATAACTTCATCAACTTTTATTTTTTCTTCTTTGCCGTTTCTTATAACGGTTGCAATTTTTGGAGAAAGGTTCATTAATTTTTTTATTGCTTCGCTTGTTTTTCCTTTTGCAATTGATTCAAGATATCTTCCAAGCATAACGAATGTGATTAAGACTGCAGCAGCTTCAAAATATTGGTCTCCCATAGGATTGAAAAAAATAACATAAACGCTGTAGAAATATGCGGCACTTGTTCCTATTGCAATTAAAGTATCCATATTGGCGGTTTTATTTTTCAGGGCATTGAATGCACTTTTGTAAATTCCTGCTCCAACTATAAATTGAACTGGAGTTGCAAGGAAGAATAAGATATAATTTCTGTAAGGTATTTCTATCCCAACCCACATTAAAACCATTCCTATAATAAATGCGGGGACAGCAAATATCAAACTGAATAAAAAAAGATTTTTTAATTTTTTTAGATTTGCCTTTCTTTTTCTCTCTTCATAATCTTTATTTTCTGGTTTGTTTGTTATTATTTTTGCTTTATATCCGCCCATTCCTTCGATATCTTGAATTATCTTTTCTTCTGAAACTTTTGATTCGTCAAAATTAACTGTTGCTTTTTCTGTTGTAAGATTTACATTAACATAAGAAACTCCCGGTTCTTTCTCCAACTTTTTTGTTATCAGAGTAACGCAACTCTGACAATGCATTCCGGTAATATCAAGGTCTATTTTTTTAACCATTTACTACATACCCTAATTTAGTTATTAAATCAATTATCTTATTTTGATTTATTTTTTTCTCATCAAAATCAATTTCGGCTGAATTTTTTTGGAGATTTACTTTAATTTTATTAACGTAATCTTTCAATTCCATTTCAATAATCATTGCGCAAGAATTGCAATGCATCCCTTCAATTGTAAGTTTTATTTTTTTCATTATATGTATACTCCTAAAATAGGCAATATTGCTAAAGTAGCATGGATTAAAAATAATGCTAATGTTAATTTTATAATAATATTATGATTTTTCGTAGTCCAAGTAAAAATTCTTGGACATTTTCCATTTAAACATCTGCATCCAAAAAAAGATAAAATAAAAAATAATCCTGTCAAAATTCCTGTCCAAAAAATTAAAGATTTTCCAAAAAAGATAATCATTTTATTATTAATTTACCTCCCATTTCCATGTGTCCATTTCCGCAAAAAGTATTGCAATACCAGTTAAATTCTCCTATCTTATCTGCAGTAAATTCTATAATCTCGTTGTTTCTTAGTTCCAATTCAGGAATTCTTATTCCATGTATTGCATCTGTATTTTCTATTTTAATTCTTACTTTATCTCCTTTGTTAACTGTAATTATATCTGGAGAATAACCAAAACGAAATGCTTCTACAGAAAACTCTTTTACTTCTGTTTTTATTGAATTGCCTGTAAAATTTTTAATGATAAGAAATCCTGCTAAAACAATCATCGCCAAAATAAAAACTGCAATTATTTTTTTCATTCTATATATGCTCCAATAGTTAATTCGCGATATATCCTTGTTAATCTTTCAAGATTTTTTTCACAATCGGAGATAGTGTAAAGTTTTGGATTCATTCCACAAGGCAAGGTTAATAAATCTCCTTCTTGAAAATCGATTACATTTGTTGAATCTCTAATTCCCCAAGCAATTTTTTTCCCATTTCTATATTTGGGATAGTTAGTAATATTATATGTTGAAGCATCAAAGCTGATTATTTCAATATCTGAATCAAACAATTCATCCCAGTTCATTCCTCCGCAGGTATGAACTCCTGAAATCACATTAAAACTTTTAAAAATGGGTTTCCATAATCTTTTGAAATCAAATCCAACTTGCCCTAAAGCGGGCTCATCTAAAAATAAAATAATCTTTTTGGCGTCTAAGCCGTCGATTATTGCGGAGATATGATCATAAATTCTTCCAACCGATTCATCTTCATTATATCCACTAAGCATTAATGTTGCTGGACCAATAGATTGCACTTTTACTATTTCAAATTTATGTTTTTTAAATTTCTCTAAGCAACTTAACTTACCCGGATTTTTTATGTAATCCATCATTGCATCTCCTCTCAATAGAAGTTCTGGCAAAAATGGAATATCATGTTTCAAACTATATCTTATAGCTTCATCCGCATTTGTGTAGGGCAATGAACCAATTTGAGTTATCATTTAATTTTATTTAAACAGATCTTATATTTATTCTTTCTCATTTCATTCCGCAACCGCATCCTCCTCCGCTATTCATATTGCAACTCCCGCTTGATTTTGGAGTTGAGGCAGCAACTTGCTGTTGTGTTGCTGTTCCGCTTTCAGTTACTATAAAATTTCCCCTCAACATACCCATCCCGCAACTAAATTGCAGTGTTCCTACTTTATCCGGAGTAAATTCTATAACATTCAATCCCTGCTGCAATCTTTTATCTATTCCATATTGATTGAAAATTAATTCGCTGTTGCAACCTGTTAGCTGTTGAACATTTACATTCCATTTTACAGGAACTCCCTGTTTTATCACAAACGAATTTGGATGATAACCAGAAGCGTCAACATTCATATTTACTTCCTGAACTCCATTATTTTGCGCGACATTTCCGCTTCCCGAATTAATTACATTTCCAGTTCCTCCGATTATTCCTGCTTTTATCGAATCAAAACTAAAAGAACTTCCTGACAAAACTAATCCTCTGTTCAGCATTATCAATCCTAATATTAAAACAATTATCGCAGATATTTTCAAAATTTTTGCTGTTGTTTTGTGACTTATTATGGTTGTTAAACTTCCGAACCCTAACATTACAGGCAGAGTTCCAAGTCCGAATGCCATTAAACTTATCATTCCAGTTAAAAAATTTCCTGTACCCATCGCATAAAGATACATTGCTTGAAGAGGACCGCATGCGATAAATAATCCATTTAACAAACCCGTAATAAATGGGGCTCTATATTGGCCTTTTATTTTGGAAGAAGCATTTGCAGAAATTTTTGTTAAGAATTTTGGATTGATTTGGAATCTTCTGAAAAATTTAAATCCGAACATGCTGAATGCGTAGAAAATCATAAATATTCCTGCGAGAATTGCAACGATTCCTCTTAATTGTGTGCTGAATGCGAAAACTCCTCCGATTAATCCGAAGATTCCTCCGATTATTGCGTAAGATATAACTTTGCTTCCTCCGTATACTAAATGTTGTTTGAATCCTTTGTGTCCATTTAATGCGTTTTTAGCAGTATATGAAACTACGAATCCTCCGCACATTGAGATGCAGTGGAATCCAGTTAAAATTCCTGCAGCAAATAATAAAATTAAACTTGCATCTTGTCCGAGCTCGGGAATTTTAATCTGGGAAAAATCTAAATTTCTTAAAAATAAAAAATAAATCATCCCCGCTAATAATAGGAGTGATAGTGAAACAACAATCCATGCGGGGTTATTTCCGGTTTCTTTCTTCTCTATTTCTTTAACATCATAACCTAATTTTTTTATTGACTTTTCAATTTCTTCTGTTGAGATTTTATTTTCATCAAATTCTATTTCTGCTTTTTCATTTGCATAATTTACGTGGACAGAATTTACTTTATCCTCTAATTCTTTTTCGATTAATGTTGCGCATGAGTTGCAGTGCATCCCCCTTATCTGAAATGTTTTTTTCATGATTATTTTAGAAAAAACTTATTTAACAATCCTTTGATGAAACTAGTTACGTGAAACTATCCTACAATAATTTGCCCTTTCATCGACGGATGGATAGAACAATGATAATTGTATGTTCCTGCGGTTGTGAATATGTGAGAATAAGAATTTCCCTGATTTAATTTTTCAGAAGTTAATTCATTTCCAGTATCGGAAACTATTATGTGGGGAGCTATATCTTTATTTGTCCAAGTTACAATATCTCCGACTTTAACAACTAAGTCTGAAGGAACAAATGCAAAATTAGATATGTCTATATTATTTCCCGTTGCAAGATTATTTGTTTGGCTTGGCTGATATTTGGGAAGAAGAAAATAAATTCCTGCCCCTATAACTAACAAAACAACTATTACTATTGGAAGAGTCAAGTTTCTTTTCATTTGCTTCACCTTAGAAAGACTAAGATAAAATAGGTTATAAACTTTTTTAATTTAATTTCTCAATACAACAATATTATTCATTCCTCCAAACAAAGAATATTGTTTTTGGAAGGGGGAATATTAATTTTTCAATACTACAATATTATTCATTCCTCTTCTCTTTCTTTCAATCAATTGTTTTGCTTCAAGTTTGTCGAGCAATCTTGTTATTCCGACTTTTCCAATTCCTAATTTTTCCATTAAAGCATTTTGGAACATTGCCCCATTTTCTTTTTGAATAATTTCTACTGCTTCTCTTTCATTCTTGTCTAATCCCGAAAGATCTAATTTCTTTTTCTTTTCTTTTATTGTCTTAATAATTATTTTTTCTTTAGGCTTAGTAAATATGATTACAAGTCCGATAATAAAAACAATTGCAGTGATGCTTAAACTGAGAAGAGTTTGTGTTGCGATAGTTCCCCACATTGGGCAAGTAGGCCCTTCAGTACAACTTGTAGCAACAATAGTCTTCATTGCAGAATTAAAGATGAATACGATAATCGCCATTATCACTGCGATTCCGATGATTAATCCGCCAACATGTTTGTTTTCCATTTTATTACCTAATTTGAAACCTTTTTAAGGTTTTCATTTACTTTCTTCCATAAGATAAACACGAATAATAAATAAGATACATAAACAAGGACTTCAATTAATGACGGGCTGCCGTTATATCCGAATAGACCTTTGAAGATGCTTCCGATATGTCCGTCTTCATGCAACAGAGGATATATTCCTTCTGCAGCCTGCAGAGCATCTGGATTTATATCCCAGACCCGTTCAACTAAGCTGGGAATTATCCCTGCTTCTTCAAATTCATGAACTCCATTAACAAATAAACCTGCAGCAAACAAAATTAAAATTATGCTTGTAATTGTAAAAAATTTCTTTATATTAATTTTTACAGAACTTAGAAATATCAGATATCCTAAGAATATTGCAACTATGATGCCAGTTATTGCCCCGAGGAGATTATTGTCCTGAGAAACAAAACTTACGGCTTCTAAAAATATAACTGTCTCGATGCCTTCTTTTAAAATTGAGATGAAAACTAAAAAGAATAAACCTAACTTATGAACTTCGAGAACTTTTTTTGCGATTTTGTTTTCTATTTCAGATGAAATATGTCTTTGCTTCATCATCCATAAAATCATTGTAGTCAGCAAAATTGCACCAATCAAAATTGTTATTCCGCCAAAAATCTGCTCTGCTTTTCCAGTAAAACCTCCAGCGAGATTAATAAATAATAATGCTCCGACGAGACTTGCTATTAATCCTGCGATTATTCCTGCATAAACAACCTTATTGTATTTTGTTTGTTTTATTTTTGTTAAGAAACTTAGAATTATTCCTATAACCAGCGCAGCTTCCAATGTTTCCCTAAAGGTGATAATAAAACTCGCAATCATTTCTTACCTTGTTTACTTCGGTAATCTTTAATTGCTGCTTTCAATGCTTCACCAGAAAGATTTGAGCAGTGCATTTTAACTGGAGGAAGTCCGTTCAAAGATTCAGCGACGTCGTTTCGTGTAATTTTTTCTGCTTCTTCGATTGTTTTTCCTTTTGCAAGCTGAGTTATCATTGAAGAAGTTGCAATTGCGGCAGCACAGCCGTAAGTTTTGAACTTTATATCTTTGAGAATTTCTTTTCCGTTTTTGTCTTTTGCAACTTTAATGTAAAGCCACATGACATCACCGCAGACAGGATTTCCAACTTTACCGATTCCGTCGGCATTTTTAATTTCTCCGAGGTTTTTAGGGTTTTGAAAATTCTGCATAACTTTTTTTGAATAAGCGATTGTCATTTTATTTTATTTACCTCTTGATAATTTAATTCAAATCCATAAATTTTATTAAACAGATTATTAAATTCTTCTTCAGATTTTATTTCTTTTAATGATTTGATTAGGGTTAACAATTTATCTTTTCCAAATTTTTTAATTAGTAATTCAATAAAAAATCCAGATTCATTATAGACTTCTTTTTCTCTTTTATCATAAGATTCTAAGAAAAATTCAAATTTTTTTGGAGATTTTTTAAATTTATTCTGCCCCGAAAGATAAATGGCTATTCCTTCTTCTAACCAACAAGGTCGAATTAAAAATAGTTTTGAGTAAGCAAAAACAAACATATGGGCTAATTCATGTTTTATCCGAGCAAGATACTCCTCTTTAGAATATTTATGATTGCTCTCTTTTTCAAGATTCTTTCTATCCAAAATATAAACTATCCGTGATGAAGATTGAGCCCATGCTACAACCCCGTCCTCGGTTTTTTCTCTGTATAGTTTATTTATTGTTTCTCTATCAAGAACTACAAAAATGAATGGAGTATTTTTTATCCATCCAAGGTCAAAGAATTCATCTAACTCTTTCATACTCTTATTGTAAGCATCTTCAATAAATTTATCCTTTTTCTGTTTTATATCAAATATCATTTTTTCTTTATTGTTTTTTTAATTTTATCTTTTGGACTTGGAAATTCGGGTAATTCTAATCTGCAGTTATTACATCTCCATCCTGGGTTTAATCCTGTTGTAGCGATAAAAGCACTAGGGATGCACATCGATATATCTTTACTTTTGCATTTTGGACAAATTTTTTGTTCCATTATTTTATTGTTCTAACAAAATTTAGATATTTTTCTTGCTCTTTTTTCTTTTTTCTTTCAATTTCTTTAAATTGCCAAAGCATTTTTTGTTTAGTTTTTTCATCTAATGATTCATCGGTCATAGGATAAAGAATATTATCTTCCTTGAATATGTGCTCACGGATCAATGAAGCATATCCATTTGCCCCTTCAATTATTTTTCTTTGATTATTTTCTTTAACTCCTTCTTCCATCTGCTTAACAAATCCTCTCCCGATATCATGTTCATACAGCATTTGGTCTACGGGGTTGCAATGAATATCTCCTTTTTCTGCATTTTTGCAAAACTCCTTGAATAATAGATCTTCTTCTTTAGCATGATGGAATTTATCTGCATAATTTCTTATGAAATCTATTACTCCAAGGAAAAAATCCTTATCAATTTCATTTCCCGACATTTTTCTACATTGATTTGAAAGCACATCTACAACAATCAAAATATTTTTATGCTCATCTGAAAGTATTTTTATTATTTCTGAGGTCATTGGGTTTTGTTTATTTTTTTAATTAATTCTTCAATTTGTTTTTTGCTCATTCCGTGGGCTAAACATCCTTGCTCGATTGTTTCATACATTGCTCCTCCGCATCCAATGCAGTGAAGTCCGCTTTCAAATAATATATTTGCTGCTTCTGGATGTTTCTCTAATAATTCTGCGAATATCATGTTTTTTGTAATTTCTTTTTTGTTAGTTGTTATTTTCATTTTACCCCATTCTTTTTTATCCATTTAATCGAATTACTTATTAATTTATCAAGATTCTTTTCTTTTTTCCATTCTTTTGTAATATACTTTCTTAATTCTGCGTGATTCAAATATCCCTCGTCTTCAAGAACTAATAAATCCTGAAATTCTAAATTTAATAATATAGTAAGTGCTTCTTTCAAATCATAAGTTTTTTTATTTCCTAATTCTTTTTCGCAAATTTTCCAATATTTTGAATTATGAAATTGAATATGCATCAATTCATGCCCCGCAACTTGTATTGTTGTAAGGACATTTCCTGAAAAAAATGTATGAAAAATTGGAGGTTTTGTATCGGGATAATAAGGACATCTCGGAGAATTCGTTAAATAAGCAACTACTTTCTTAGATTTAAAAGAACATTTCATAATTTTTTCTAATCTTTCAAAATATTCTTTTTCAATTTTTTTCCAACCTTTGTTAAAAGACTCCACAATAACTTCAATTACTTTGCTCTTATAGATATAATTCAAAGCTTTTTCCAGTTCCTTTTTGCATTTTCCATATTTTTTTCCTTCACATATTTTAAGAATGTTTTTTGGAACATAGTCTTTAAAATTAATCCCATAAACATTTTCATTATCATTACAAGTATCCCAAATATTCTTCAAATCATCTTCTTTATCAAACTTAAAAATTACTTGCGTACTCATTTTATTGGACTCATCCTCCTAAGTTTGTCTACTATTGGGATAAGAACTTTCAAGAAATAATCAATTTCTTCTTCGGTTGTGTATTTGCTTATGCTGATTCTTAATGTGCTGTTTGACTGAACAGGAGCCAGCCCGATTGCTTTCAGGACGTGGCTTGTTTCGAGTGAATGCGACGCGCACGCGCTTCCTGTTGATGTGCAGATTCCGTAAGTTTCCAGATAACCTCCGATAGATTCTCCTTCGATATTATTGAAAGAAACATTTACATTATTGCAGAGTCTTTTGTCTCTCGCGCCGTTTAATCTTGTGTTTGGAATTCTTAAAATTCCATCTATTAATTTGTCTCTCATCTTAATCATCTTCTCCACATTTTTTTTATTTGCGATATCAACTGCTTTTGCGAAGCCGGCAATTCCTGAAACATTTTCTGTTCCGCTTCTGATTTTTCTTTCGTGCCCTCCGCCGTGTGAAACTGAAACTATTGAAACTCCGTCGCGAATGTATAATGCGCCGACTCCTTTTGGTCCGTGAATTTTGTGCGAGTTTAAAGTTACTAAATCCAAGTTTTGTTTTTTAACATCTAATTGAACTTTTGTAAAACTCTGACATGCATCTGTGTGGAATAAAACATTTTTCTTTTTGCAAATTTCTCCTATTCTTTCCAAGTTTTGTATTGTTCCTATTTCATTATTTCCGTGAATTACTGAAACTACAATTGTTTTGTCGGTTATTGTTTTTTCAATTTCGGCAACATTGACGAATCCCTCTGCATCTACGTCGACATAAGTTACTTTTGCTCCGTGTTTTTCCAGCCATTTGCAGGTATTCAAAACGCAGTCGTGTTCTATTCTTGTTGTGATAATGTGATTTTTTCCTGTGTTGTTTTCCTGATTCCAAAAAAATAATCCTTTCAGTGCAAGATTGTTTGATTCTGTTCCGCCTGATGTGAATATTAATTCGTGGCTTTTTGCTCCGATTGATTTAGCAATTATATTTCTGCTTTTCTCCATTGCATTTTTTGCTTCCTGCCCCATAAAGTGTGTTGAAGACGCATTTCCATACTGTTCAGTAAAATAAGGGAGCATTGTTTTCAAAACTTCATCATCTACTTTTGTTGTTGCTGCGTTGTCAAAATATATTCTTCTCATTTTTTATCACATCCTTTCAAGCAAGATTTGCATTTGCAATGAATTGAAGCATGTTTGTCAATTAATTCGAGCATAGGTAGAACTGTATCTTTATTTAGAGAATAAACTCTTCCTTTTCCGTCTTGTTTTACATTTACTATGTTGCAGGATTTTAATGATTGAAGTGCGTGGGAAATTTTGCTTTGCTCAACTCTTAAATCTTTTACAAGTTCGCTGACATTTTTTTCTTTTATTCTAAGAGAAAGAATTATTCCTATCTTTAATGGATTAGCAAGATTCGTAAAGAAAATATTATAACTATTATGATTAAAATACGGGCTGAACTCGTATGTTTTCTTATTCATATGAATTATATTTCATATAGATTTATAAACCTTTAGTATCACTGCTAGATAAGACTAATCTAATAAAATGATAGAAAATAAAATCAGTAATACTTGCAAATTTAGTGGGAAAATGAGCGTAAAGAAACTAGAGGTGTCGTTCGAATGACACAAATCTACGAAGCTGAGCCCAGAGAAAATCAAGAGATAATGGATATTCTGCATCCGCTTGTGAAAGAATGGTTTTTTTCAAAATTCAAGGATTTTTCACTTACACAAAAAATGGGAGTCATGAATGTTTGGGAAAGAAAAAATATTTTAATCTCTGCGCCGACTGGAAGCAGCAAGACATTAACTGCATTTCTTGCGATTATAAATTATTTGGTTATGCTTGCTGAAAAAAATCAGTTAGAAGATAGAATTTACGCAGTTTATACATCGCCGTTGAAAGCATTGAGCAATGATATTCATAAAAATTTAATTGAACCTCTTGAATGCATTTATGAATTGGCTGAAAAAAAAGGAATAAAATTGCAGAAGATACGAGTTGGGTTGAGAACAGGGGACACGACGACAGCAGAGAGAGCGAAGATGGCGAGAAAGTCTCCACATATTTTAGTTACGACTCCTGAATCTCTCGCGATAATTTTGACGACGACAAAATTTATTGAATATCTCAGAGGAGTTGAGTTCTGCATTGTTGATGAAATTCACGCGCTGGATAATAAGAGAGGAGTTTATCTCAGCATAACGCTGGAAAGATTAAATGAAGTAAGTTTAGTTTTCCCGATTAAGATTGGACTGAGTGCGACGATTGCCCCGCTCGATGAAGTTGCGAGATTTTTAGTGGGTATTGATGATGAAAGAGAAGTTTATATTGCAAATGTAAAATTAGACAAGAAACTTGATATTAAAGTTTTGGGCGTCGGAGATTTGATTGGGGAGAACATCGGAAACAATATGTATACTTTAATTGATTCGCTGATAAAAGAACACAAGACAACTTTGATTTTCACAAACACGCGTTCTGCGACAGAGAGAGTTGTAAATCACTTGAAAGATAATTTTCCGACGGAATATGGCGACGATAATATTGCAGCGCACCATTCTTCATTGAGCAAAGATTTTAGATTTGATATTGAAGAAAGATTGCGAGACGGGAAATTGAAAGTCGTTGTTTGTTCTACAAGTTTGGAATTAGGAATTGATATTGGATTTATTGATTTAGTTATTATGCTGGGAAGCCCGAAATCAAGCGCGAGAGCGCTGCAGAGACTTGGAAGAGCTGGACACAAGCTTCACGAAACTGCGAAGGGGAGATTTATTATTTTAGACAGAGATGATTTAGTTGAATGTTCTGTTATCCAGAAAGAAATGATGGAGAAAAAAATTAACAAAGTTTATTTTCCAAAAAATTGCCTTGATGTTTTGAGCCAGCAGATTTACGGAATGGCGATTTACAAAATTTGGGGAGTTGATGAATTGTTTTCTTTGATTAAGAAAAGTTATTGCTATTCGAATTTGACAAGAAATGATTTTTTTGATGTGATTAGTTATCTTGCGGGGGATTATGCTCTGGAGCAGAATAATATTTACGCGAAAATTTGGTATGACCAGAAAACCAAGCAGATTGGGAAGAAAGGGAAAATGGCGAGGGTTATGTATCTCACTAATATTGGAACAATTCCTGAAGAATCTTTTATAACTGTGAAACTTTCTCCGAGCAACGAACCGATTGGCGCGATTGACGAGGGATTTTTGGAAAGAATGAAGAAAGGGGATGTTTTTGTTCTTGGTGGGAAGAAATATCTTTATCTTTATACGAGAGGTATGAATGTTTATGTGAAGTCTGCAGTTGAAAGAAAGCCTACAATTCCTTCGTGGTTTTCCGAGATGCTTCCACTGAGTTTTGATTCTGCGTTGGAGATTAATAAATTCAGAACTTTGATAAGCAACAAACTGAAAAGCAAAGCAAAGAAATCAGAAGTTATATCTTTGATTAAAGAACATCTTTATGTTGAAGATTCAACTGCGGAGTCGATTTATAATTATTTTTCTGAACAACATAATTATCTTGAGATTCCGACTTCTGAGACTTTGCTTGTTGAAAGATATAATTCTGAAAAACATTATTTGATTTTCCACAGCATGTACGGGAGAAGAGTCAATGATGCTTTGTCTAGGGCAATTGGATTTATGCTGGGAAGAGCTGGCGGAAGAGATGTTGAAATGGGAATTAATGATAATAGTTTTTACATTGCAGGAGAGAAAATGAATATTGAGAAAGTTATGAATTTTATCAAGCCTGAGAATATTGAGGAAATTTTGAAAGAGGCTGTTGAGAGGACAGATGTTCTCGCGAGAAGATTCAGGCATTGCGCTACGCGTTCGCTTATGATTTTGAAAACTTACAGGGGACAGAAAAAATCCGTCGGCAAGCAGAATATGAAATCGCATTTTGTTCTCGCTGCTGTGAAAAAGATTTCTGCGGAGTTTCCAATATTAAGAGAAGCAAGAAGAGAAGTTCTTGAAGATTTAATGGATATTACAAATGCGAAAATTGTTCTTCAGTGGATAAAAGAAGGAAGAGTTAAAATAAAAATCAGAGACACAGAATTGCCGAGTCCGTTTGCATTGGGAATTATAATGCAAGGCCACAGCGACATGATAAAGATAGAAGACAAACAGGCATTTCTTAAGAGGATGCATGAGCTTCATCTAAAAAATATAAAGAAAGAAGAATAAATAAGAAGCGAATGAAATGAGGAACATATTAAGAAAGCGGGGAAAGGGGGGAATAATTTCTATATTAAAAAAGAGAGATAAGAATTATAACAATAATTGCAATTATGATTATAATAAATCCCTTCAACCAATTATTTTTAATAAAAGTAAAAATTTCTTTAAATTCTTTTATTATTGTTTTATAAAAAGATTTAAAATTTTTTTTGTGATTACAATCTTTTAAAGAAGATAAATAAGCTAAACTTCCAATAAATAAAAAAAATAAAAAAGAAATTCCTAATAAAAAAGGATGTTCAACTCCTTTTTTAAGAAAAAGAAGAATTACAGTTATAAGAAGAAAAATTGAAGAGAAAACCCATAAATTCTTAGTTCTTTTGCTCATTGCTTTTGAAAAATAAAGTTGCATTAGAATTGATAATGCAAAAGAGATAAGGATAATGAACCAATCTCTTTGATTGTTTTGAGATTCTTGTTTATCCCAATCTTGATACACTGCTAGTGATTCTCCAAGATTAGTAGTCTGTACTACTCTTCTTCCATCCTTTATTGCGATTATTTTAAAATTAGGTGATTAGTACAAATCCGCACTAAACCGCCCTCCTTACACAAATATC
>CAYIHY010000004.1:0-37466 GCA_964363345.1 Candidatus Woesearchaeota archaeon
CCAAAGTGCAAAGATGATTTAGTATATAAACGTGACGCTTATTTTACAATATCTTCTTCTCTTCATTTTTCTTAGAAATCAAATCGCATCTCTGATTATATTCAATCAAATCGTTAATCAAAATGGAGGCGTTTTTTCTTGCTTCATCAACTTTATGAACATTTGATTTTCCTTTTTTGAATTCTGCTCTTGCGCTGACAATATCTCTCAAAATTCTAAGATGCTGAGGAGCAAATTTTGCTTTTTTGACAAACTTGTTTTCAAAATCTGTAATTATTCCTTCCTGAGATTTATTTCCCAGCATTGATTTCAAAAGGGTGAAAACATCTTTGTAAATTTGCTCAATTGTTTTTTCCTGCGCGCGTTTTTCAATTTGCTCTCTTAATTCTTTAAGTCTCTTCAGATAGTCTTCTGTATCTTTCAAAAGCTTGTCAACTTCTTCCCCCGAAATTTCTTTAATTTTCTCGTGCTCGAAATCTTTGTAGATATTAATTACTTTTTCGATAATTGTAATATATTTTTTTTCCAGCATTTTTTCTTTGTCTACGAAAATCTGCTTCATCTCACTTGCAACATGTTTTGGTGTTGGGGGTGGAAGTCCATAAAGCATCAGGACTGCCTGGCTTGGAGTTGTAACACCCCAGAAAATTTCATTAACAACAACGTCGAGAAGTGCGGTTTTAACTCTCTTGACAGTCTTGTCTCCCATTGACATAAACATATCGATTGCTTCTGGAGAAGGTTTTAATTTTCCCATTCTTAAAAGTGATTTCCACGGCATGAAAGTTCCCCTGTCGTAAAGAGGAATTCCATCTCGGATAAAAGTAAAAATAACTGGGTGAGCATCTTTTACGCTTTCCCAGAAATCTGTAAGCAAATAAATCTGAGGAGAAAGTTTATTCTTTACTCCCGCCATTGCTGAAGCCTCCGCAACATACTGATAAATTATTGACCTTAATCTTTCTTTCAATTCCAGTCTTGGCATTCTTTTCACGTCGGTATCATTGATAATTATAAAAACATCTACATCAGAAGTCGGAACTGCCTCTCCACGAACTAAACTTCCTGCAACAACATAACTTACAACATATTTTTCAAATTTCTGAAGAACAAGTGATTTGTGAATTTCGGCGACTCTTAATGCTCCAAGAATTCCTGTATCATGTAGAGGAAAAGACATTGCAATTGCGCCGATTAAATCAAACTTGCTATCTAAGCAAACCTCCCACAAATCTTCAGGAGTTTTAAGGTGAAGCCAGATTTTTTGTTTTAATTCTTCAATCTGCTTTACTATTTCGGTTTTTATTTTATTGGCTTCTTTGAAATTTTCTTCAGGAACAACCATAAATAAATGCATATATTTTTCTGTTTCTTTCGGAGCTTCTTCCTCTTCGATAAAATTTTTTATTGATGCCGGCGGAAGAATGCTTAGAAATTGCGTAAAAGGATATTTTTTAAGAATAAAAGATTTTAATTTTTCAATTTCTTTTTTTGTCTTCTCCATTTCTTTTTTCATTTTATCCTGAGACTCGGGGATTAAATCTTTATTTCCAGAATATTTATTATCTAAATTCATCTCGGGAATATCGTTTTCATGATTTTCTGATTCCATGTTAAAAAAAGATTTTGGGAATATATAAAGATTGCTAATAGGAACCACGGGGGGGAATAATTATTTTGTTACTCCGAATAAGTTTATACACTAAGGAATATTTATAAATGTTGAACTTTTATTGAAAAAAATGTTATTAGAAATACAAAACTGGATTAAAGAAATGAAAGATAAAATTAGCAATTTTTTCTTAGAAGAAATTAAAATCTTTCCTCCGCATATTCAACCATGTCTTTTTGACATTGTGCCTTCTCAATCAGCTGATTATTTTTTAAAACGGGACTGTCAAAAAATACTTCCCTACGATGATAAAGGAAGGGGGGCTACTCCTAAATTTTCTGATTGGGTATTAACGCAAATGCTTGGAGAGTTTAGAGATATTTATTTAGAGACTAAAGATTACGATTCTGCTATAAAAAGATTTAATGAACTCCATAAGGATTATTGTGAAGATATGATTTATGATTTAATCTCTCAATACAAACAGCTAAAAGAAAAACATAGTCCTGAATACATTGGCTTGCATTTACCGGATATTTTTTCATTTGATGAACTAGAAGAAAGAAGATATGCTGTTGTTAAATCAATTCCACAAATTGAAAAAAAATTAGAGAAAGCGGTATTCCTTTATAGCAAACTTTTAAGTTTATATAACCAAGTTAACCAAAACGGAGAGAATCCTTTTGATAACCCAAAGGGCAGAATGTATAATGAGTTGGAGAAAATAGCGGAATATACCGGGATAGAATCTTCAAAAATACGCTCTGTTGCAAAAGAACAGGAAAATAATTTGGAAGTTCAAAAATATAGGCATGAACAATTTGGATATAAGGCAGATGAAGTTTCTGAACATGATTTAGTAAATATTTATCTGGAAAAAGAAATGGGTGCGACGCATGAAGAGATAATAAGAAGATATCATCTTTCCAGCATGTATTCTGCGAAAAAAACTTATAAGAAAGGTAAAGGGGCGTATAAAAAAAGAACGAGCTTAATTTCTCAAAAATAAACTTTTAAAAACGCTGTAAATTTTATATAATCAAGGTCCATTAGTCTATCGGCTAGAACACCTCGTTTACACTAATATTAATAAAAACCTTAATATTCAAAAATATTTATATACGTCCATAAATTAAATATTATGTGATAAAAGATAGATATGAAAAAAATAAAAAAGAGATTCTAGAAAATTCTAAAATAAATTCTAAGAATAGAAACGCTATGAAAAAATTATTAGAATTTGAAGAATATAGACTAAAAAGAAGAAATAATCTTTCTGAAGTAGACGAACATTCATATCTAACTTTAAGTTATTATATTGGAAGATTAAAAAAATTAAATCTTTGGTTCAAAAATAAAGACTGGTCAAAATTAACAAAAACAGAAATAAAAAAAGTTATTGATAATTTGGAAGATGGAATTATTAAAAATAAGTATGGGAAAAGATATTCTGATAGAAGTTTGTATTATGAAATGATGAGAGGTAAATTATTCAAATTAGTTAAGAAGAATAATTATGCTAGTGAAATTTTAGATGAATTTGAAATTCAGGGAAGACAAGATACCAACCAAGTTAGATATATCCCAGAAGAAGATTTCAGAAAAATTGTCGACTGTGCAATAAGACCAGAACATCGTTTATTATTGTGGTTAGCTTTTGATATAGGAGAAAATATTCGCAGTTTATTGTTGTTGGAAAAAGATGATTTTAAAAGGCAGACTAATGAAGAGACTAAGGAACCGGAATATTTAGTTTTTCTAAAACCAGAAAACTTAAAGAGAAGTCGAACATCAAGAAGCGAAATAACTAATTATAAAGAAACAGTTCAATTCTTAGATATTGTTAGAAATAATCTTAAACCTTCAACAAAAGTAATAACTAACAAATTTATGAAAAATAAAAAATTAGGAGAAATTCATAATGAAGATAAATTGTTTAAATTCGGATATGAATCAGCTGAGAGATTATTAACAAGTGCTTCAGAAAAAGCAGGAGTTAAATCTCAGCCAGAAGGAAGGAAAGTTTGCTGGAAAGATTTGAGGAGTGGCATGGCTTGTGATTTATTAAAAAAGGGATGGAATAGAGATGAAGTAAATGCAAGACTAGGGCATAAACCTTCATCTAGGATGATTGATAGGTATATTAATTTTTTAGCATTAGATAGAAATAAACCCAAGAAAAAAGTTTATGATAGTAATTTAAAAAAGATTGAAGAAGATTTAATAAATTCTAAAGACACTAATAAATTACAGGGAAATAGGATAGAAAGGCTGACAGAAGAAGTTAATAATCTTAAAAAATTATTATTGAAAGGCACTGATTTGGATGTAGATAATTATCTCGTCGCTAATTCAAGGATTTCTACTAAAAGTATTCTCGAATAATTGAAAGATTATTTATTTATTAATTTTTATAAGAAATAGAAAAAGTTATAATCTCATGCCCCCTATGGAGAATGTAGTTCTCAGGAGATTATGATGTATTCTAAAACCTATATGAAAACTCTATCATTCAGAAATATGTCCAAAAAGTCGAAACATCGAAATTTGCTCATTAAAAACTGAAAATTAAACAATAAAAAAGAGAAGATGAAAGAGAATAGAAATTTAAAACTTCCAAAATACTTGCAAAATGAAAAATTTAGGTTTATAAAATTAAAAAAAAATTCTAAAGAGCCAGTATCAGGAGAACACTGGAAAGACCATTTACTTAAATATAATGACCCAGAATTGATAAGTTGGTTGAAAAAAGGAGGAAATTATGGAGTTGTTGGAGGTTATGGAGATTTAAGAATTTTAGACATAGATAACAAAGAATTAGCAGAAAGTATGTATAAAAGAATAGATAGTTTTACGGTTCAAACCTGCGGAAATCTTTACCATTTCTATTTCACTTCAGAGTATGAAGAAAATCATGCATATAAAAATGGAGAAATAAGAAGTAATAATCTTTATGTTGTTGGACCAAATTGTTATGCAATTGATAAGAAAAAAGGGCATAAGGGATATTATACTCTTGTCAAAGATATAGAAATTAAAAAGATAAGCAAGGAAGAATTAGCTATTTTGGTTAATGAACTAAAAGGAGAATTAACAGAAGAAAAACCAATTGATAATACTCGAAGTGGTCAAGAACAGGTTATGGTTTGTGATTTAAGAAGTAAGGGTAAGACATTTGCTCAGGTTGATGAATATATGACTGCTTGTAGATTTCCTAAATGGTGCAGTGCTCCTTTAGCTTATAAATATGCAACTTACGATTTTGCTATTGGTAGTCATGTAAAAAGGCGAAGTAAAAAGAAAGGTAATTTAGAATATGGAAATACCTTAGATAAAGCGATTAGTATATTAGTCACCAATAAAATTGAACTTGCCGATAAATTTATTAAAATTCAGCCAATTTATTTTGACTCTTACTTAAACTGGTGGTTATGGCGTAACAAAAAATATTGCTGGGAATTAGTAGATGAAACAGATTTACTAAATGATATCTCTAAAAATTCTTATGCTAGTACTATAAATTACAAAGAAAAAACAGAGTTAATAGAAGCGTTAAGACAAAGAGGAAGATTGAATAAACCGAAAGACCCTCCTAAAACTTGGGTACAATTTAAAGATACGATAGTTGACATTAAAACAAAAAAGAGATTTCCTGCGTCATCAGAATATTTTATAACTAATCCTATCCCTTGGAAAGTTGGAGAATCTGGATACACTCCCACAATAGATAAGATTTTTACAGATTGGATGGCAGGACAAGATGATAGTTGGAAAGAAACTTTATTAGAAATCTGTGCTTATAGTCTTCTTCCAGACTATCCCCTTCACATTATGTTTGCACTTTTAGGTTCAGGAGCTAATGGTAAAACTACTTTTGCAAAAATATTAGAGAAATTTGTTGGAAAAAATAATACTTCCAGTACGGATATAGATTTAATTTCAGAATTACAATCGGAAAGAGCTAAGATATTTAAAAAACTTTTATGCACTATGGGAGAAATAGATAAAGGAATATTTAAGCAAACAAAATGGCTAAAGCGACTTAGTGGAGATGATTCTATCCCAATGAGAGATTTATATAAAAAATCTATGGATTTTTATAATTATGCAAAAATAATAATGGCAGCAAATAAACTTCCAGCTACCCCAGATAAATCTAAAGGATTTTTCAGGCGGTGGGTTTGTATAGATTTTAAAAATACTTTTGAGAATAGAGGAATTAAAATAGAAGACACTATTCCTGATGTAGAATTTGAAAATCTGGCATATAAGTGTATTGACATTCTTTACAATTTGTTATATGTTAATGGTAAATTCACAAATCAGGGAACAATAGAGATGCAAGAACAGAGATATGAAGAAAGAGCAAGTCCCATTTTAGAGTTTATTGATAAATATTATAGTAAAGACCCAACATCATTTGTAAGTCTTCCATCTTTTTGTTTTAAATATAATGATTTTTTAAAAAAAGAAAAAATGCCCGAGCAAAGCAATAGAGAGATAGCTTCGATATTGAGAACTAACGGGTTTGAAATTAAAAAAACATTTATTCCTTCATCCGGAGGAAATACTACGGTAAATCATATTTTGGGACTAAAAGAAGAGGAAGATAGTGAAAACATTATGACTTTTGATTGATACTACAAAAAAATATAAGATATATGGAATATATGAAATATTACAATATGTTTATAGATATAGAAAGTTATAGAAATATCATAAATACCATATAGATTGAGATAAGTCTAAGCATCTTAAAAGAAGATAATATTGTTAATAAGGATAATATTTTTTTGAATTTAATAATGAAGAACGAGTTAAATTCTAACGAAAATCGGAGCGAAAAACAACGAGGGCAAAAAATTTTAATAATGACTGATTTATTCATTTATATCTTAGCACAAAACTCTATTTTAGTACATTATAATTGAAACATTATAATTGGTACATTATAAACAAAAAAGGTTAACAACTTTAGATTATTAAAATTATTATGAAAAATAATTTGATTAAATAAAAATGGTACAGAAAAAATATTATCCTATTACTCTTTACATGAATGCCAAGTTCGTAGAGGATTATCTTAATCCATTTATTAAAATAATAGTACAGGATGATAAAATTCCAAAGGATGGAATAAAATTTAATATTGAAAAAGGCAAGGGAGCAATAATTGAATCTATCTCTCCTGCTATTCGTTCTTTGATTAAATATTATGTTGATTGCAGAAAAGCAAAAATGTTAAAGGAGCCAAAGAATGAGAAAGCATAAGCGACACATCTTTTTTTTAGAAGATGTGCTTTTCATAGGATTACCAGAGAGTACGGAATACTACCTTAAGGGGATTAACACATCTTTAAGTGATAAAAATCTGTTCAGTAAAGAATTTTCCTGACAAAATACCGAACCTTAAAGTTATTTAATAAATAACATGACAAAAGAATTACACGACAGGGATATTAAGAAAGCAATGTCGGATTCATTTAAAGAGGGTACGCTTAAAATAAAAAGAATTGAGTATGATGAGTTTGGGAATGAGATAGAAGTAGAAGAAGATGAACACGATAATTTCTGTGAGATTTGCAAAAAGAAGATAGATGATGTTTTGGATGCTTATTCTTATCATATGATTAACGATGATGATATGGTTAGTGTTGAAGAAAAATTATTTTGTTGTAAGAGATGTTGGAATAAATATATTTTAAGAGAAGCCGAGAAAATTTCTTTTCTATAAATCGCTTGGAATACTATTATACACGTAAACTTCATGTAAGTAGCAAGTGCATTTTAGTTTGTTCATATCAAGATTAGGATATTTCCCTTCACTAATTCCTTCACATCTATATTTTTGGTTAGTCATTCTTTCACAGATTTCACTTTCTACTTCATATCCTGTTCCACCTATAAGGTCATTAGGAGAGGCTATTGTGTAAAAAGAAACTTGACTATAAATTGGGCTATTTAAAATTTGCAGTTCTTCATCTTTCTGAGAACTTCTTGTTGCAATAAAAAAGATTATCAGAATACTTATTGCTAATGCAATCGATAAAATAATTACAGCTATGTTCTTACCCTCTTTTTTCATAATGTCACTATTGACATTTATGATATTTAAACGTTTTGGTAATATTACCTATATGACAAAGCTTGACATTGTCAGATTAAAACAAATGTTTTCCAGTTTGAACAATGAAAAAAGAATAATGATAATTGAATTATGTTCTGAAAAAGAATATACAATAACTCAGTTAAGCAAAAAGATTGGATTAGATTATAGCGTAACCGTCGAATACGTTTCTATGCTTAAGAGAGCAAATCTTATAGAGAAAAAAAGAAATGAAGATAAAACAGTAAGTGTTAAATCGTTAATCCGATTAAATAATAATGGTGAGATTAGTATAGCTTAGTTCTATTAAAAGGAAAAAACTTTAAAGCTTAGAAATCGGTTGTAAGAGTATAATGGCTACCTATTCGCATTCAAGGGTTTCTACTTTTGAGAATTGTCCTTATCAGTATAAACTTCATTACATTGATAAAATAGAAGTTGAAACACCTACAACAATTGAACCTTTTATGGGTGATATGGTTCATCAGTCGTTAGAAGATTTATACAAAAGAAAAAAATTCAAGCAAAGAATTTCAAAAGAAACTTTAATTAAATTTTATAGAGATTTATGGGATAAAGAATATTCTAATGATATTAGAATTGTAAAGGATGGGCTTGACGCAAAGAATTACAAAAAGATGGGAGAGCAATTTCTATCAAATTATTATGACAGGATGAAACCATTTGAACAAATTACAATTTTAGGATTAGAAACACAAGACAGAATGACTTTACCTGATGGAAATCAATGGCACGTTAGGATAGATAAATTGGGATGCGATGATAAAGGAAATTATTATGTTTGCGATTATAAAACAAATTCAAGGATGAAAGACCAAGAGGAAGCAGATTCTGACAGGCAACTTGCAATGTATTCTATTTGGGTTAAAGATAAGTTCAAAGATGCAAAAAGTGTTAAATTAATTTGGCATATGTTAGCTTTTGATAAAGATGCAATTTCAGAAAGAACAGACAAACAACTAAAAGAACTTCAGGAAGAGGTAGTTAATCTTATTAAAGAAATAGAAAAAGCAACAAAAGAAAATAACTTCCCAAGAAAGCAAACGGCATTATGTGATTATTGTGTCTACAAAGAACAATGTCCGAGTTTCAAACACGAAGCAGAATTAGATAAAATAGAAAATGTTGAAAAGTTTAAAGAAAATGAGGGGGTTAAATTAGTTGATGAATTTTCTGAAATAAAAACGAAACTTGCAGAACTTCAAAACCAAGAAGATGAATTTAAGGAAAAATTAATTGCTTATGCAAAGCAGTTCGGAATTGACATTATTTATGGAAGCAACAAGAAATGTTCAGTTAAAGAATTTGACAGGATAATTCTCCCTGAAGATGAAGAAGCTAAAACAAAATTCATTAAATTAATGAAAGATTTAGGTGTTTATGAAGAATGTTCTATGGTTTGTTATCCTAAATTAAATTCAAAAGTGATTAAAGGAGAGATTGATAAGAAAATAATTTCTTCAGTTGATATTGTTAAGGATTTTAGATTATCATTAAGTAAAAGAAAAGAGGTAGAGGAAGAATGAAGGAGATAGATTATTCACAATTTTATTCACTAGAAAATTATTTATTTAATAACATCACAAAAAAGTTTGAAGAGAAAAAGACATTGAGTACCGAAGATTTCTTTTGTATTATTATATGGAAATCTAATAGAGCAAAATCTAAAATTGCTAAAAAGATAATGAACGTTTCTAAAAAAGACCTTAACTCTTCTGTAGAAGAATTAATCAAAGATATTGTAAATTCTAAAAATGAAAAAGATAAGTTAAAAATAATTCTTGACAAATGGAAATTTGGTTTACCTATGGCTTCTGCAATATTATCTGTTCTTTATCCTGATAAGTTCTCTATATATGATTATCGAGTTTGTGATATGTTAAAAAATTTCCATAACATAAAAAATTTAAAATCTGATAAAATGACGGATTTATATTTTGAATTTTTAGAAGAAGTTTGGAAGAATGTTCCAGAAAAAACATCTTTTAGAGACAAAGACAGATTTTTATGGGGAAAATCTTTTTATCAAGGATTAAAGAATGATATTGAACATGAGTTTAAAGTGGAAAGAGAAGATAAATAAAATTAAAAAGAAAAATATATTCAGTTATTTATGGTAGTCCCTTCTTTAAGACGTAGAGTAGGAGCAATTGAAATAAACAACAAGTTAATTAAAGACAGAGAAGAGAAAAAGAAAAAAGAAGAATTTGAGAAAAAAGAAATTATTTCAGAAGAGGAACATAAGAGGAGACTAGAAATATTAAAACGAATTGGGATTTTAAAAGGATAAGAATAAGATAACAATATTTAAAAGAAACACGCCGTTAATGAATAATATGTTAGATAAACCCGTATCTCTTATTGAAGAACTTCCAAAGATTATAGAACGGGGAAGGAAAGAAGCACAAAAGATAATTGACGGACTTTCTGAAAAGAATAGAATAACCCTACAAACTAATGAACTTGTTCTTCCTACGAAAGCAAAAGGAGGATATTTTGGACAATCTGTTAAAGCAGATGTAAAACATGAATGGCTTAACAGAATTATTTATGGAGATAATATTCTAACTATCCAAGCACTTTTAGCAGGAGACCCTCAAACTGGGATGTCTTCTATGCGTGGAAAAATTGACTTAATTTATATTGACCCTCCATTTGATAGCAAAGCAGATTATAGAACAAAAATTCATCTTCCAGGAACAGATATTGAACAAAAGCCGACGGTAATTGAACAATTTGCTTATTCTGATACTTGGAAAAATGGAACAGTTTCTTATTTAGAAGTGATGGTTCCAAGGTTAATCTTAATGAGAGAACTTTTGAGTGACCAAGGTAGTATTTATGTTCATATTGATTGGCATGTTGGACATTATGTGAAGATTATTATGGATGAGATTTTTGGAAAAGAAAATTTTGTTAATGAAATCATTAGAAAAAAGACCCATAGTAAGTCTCAATCTGAAAATTTTGGAAATTTGCATGAAACAATTTTTATATATAAAAAAGCAAATGCTATCTTTAATCCGATTTATTTAGAACCAGATGAAGGTTATCTAAAATCTTTTTCTAAGGATGATAATGATGGAAGAGGACCTTATCAAACAGTGAATTTAGTGGCAGCAGGAACTCAGGCTGGAATAAATAGAAAAGAATTTGAATTTAAAGGGGTCAAGGCAAAATGGCTCTACAGTTTAGAAAATTTAAAAAGATGGGATGAAGAAAGAAAAATTGTTGTTACTGGGGGTGGAAAGCTAAGAAAAAAAATTTATCTTTCCGAATCGAAAGGACCAATTTTGGGAAGTATATGGGACGAAGGAGTTACTTCCATTCAGAGTAATTCTAAAGAATATTTAAATTATGATACACAAAAACCAGAAAAGCTTTTAAAAATTATTATAGAAGCGTCTTCAAATTCAAATTCAATAGTAGCGGACTTCTTTGCAGGTTCTGGAACAACGGGAGCAGTTGCAGAAAAATTGGGAAGAAAATGGATTATATCTGATTTAGGAAAACCTGCTTGCATGATTATGAGAAAAAGATTAATTGACCAAGATTCAAAACCATTTTTATATCAATCAATTGGAGATTATCAAAAAGAACAATTTGAAAAATCTGAATTTAGAACTATTGGAGATTTGTCGCAAGTAGTTATTAATTTATTTGGGGCATTACCTTTTCCAGAAGAAAAAGGGATTCCAAATAATTTGGGATATATAAAAAATGGAAAAACTCTTGTCTGGGTTGATTCCCCAACTAAAATGACCGGCTATAATTCTTTAAAAAGAGCTCAAGAGTGGAGAGGACAATTAGGTTATAGCAAAGTAGTTGTCTTGGGTTGGAACTTTGTTGCAGATATAGGAAAAGCAATTGAAAGTTTAAAAGATGAAAATTTAGAAGTTTTAGTTATCCCCCAGGATTTATTAGATAAATTAAGAACCAAAGCAAGTTATGACCAGTTAATAAAATCAGGAAAAATAAAATTTTCTTCTTTACAATATTTAAAAATAAAACCAATAAAGAAAAAAGAGTACAATAAAGAGCAAGATGAGATTGAAGTGGAATTAGATGATTATATTTTACTTTCTCCAGATGTTTTACCCTTAGACCAAGAAAATAAAGAAAGATTAGAAAAAGTAATTGAAAAAGACCCTCTTGCTTTGATTGAATATTGGAGTATTGACCCAGATTATGACGGAGAAGTTTTTAGAAGTAAGTGGCAAGACTACAGACAAAATACCGATAATGACAGCGATGAATTTAAAGTAGTAAAAAAAGCAAAGTTAATTGTCCCGAAGATTAAAGGAAAAAGAAAAGTCTGCGTTAAAGCAGTTGATGTTTTTGGTTTTGAAAGTGTTGCTGTAGAGGAGATTAAGTAAAAATGCCAGCAAAAACAAAAACCGGAACAAGAGAAATACCCTTAGAATTTGCAAAGTTAGTTACAGAGGAAGTAAACAGAGAGTTAGAAACGGGAAGTTTATTTGAAAAAGTTTCTCCAATAACAAAAGAACTTCTTACTTTTTGGAATCCAAACGGAAATTTTGCAGAAGTTAGAACCTGTCCTAATTTTCATAAAGGACAATGGCAGGCAATTCTTAATACAATTTACATTCATGAAGTTTTAAAAATAAAAAATGTTCAGGATATGTATAGTTCTATTTCTCCAGAGTTATTGACTGAAATGGATTTCTTTAGTTTAAAAAAAGAAAAACACGAACATCCAAAATATTGTATAAAAATGGCTACAGGAACGGGTAAAACATGGGTTATGCATGCTATTTTAATTTGGCAATATCTTAATACAAAATACGAAGAAGAAAAGTCCGATAGATTTTCAAAAAACTTTTTATTAGTCGCACCAGGTTTAATTGTATATGAGAGGTTATTAGATGCTTATCTAGGGAAACAAAAAGAAGACAAGACAAGAGATTTTGAAACATCAGATATTAAAAAATTTGAAGAATTGTTTATCCCCCCTAATTACAGGCAAGAAGTTTTGGGATTTGTTCAATCAAGTGTAGTGAAAAAAGAAGAAATTGGAAAAAGGGATGAAGGAATGATTGCAATTACAAATTGGCACATTTTATCTCAAGAAGTAGAAGAACAAGAATCAATTCAACCTTTAGAATCACCCGATTTAATAGTTAAAAAACTTTTACCAAAAACTCCTGGAACAACTGCAGGACATTCTTTAGATGTTTTAGACAATGAATATTTTCGAGGAAAACAGATTGAATTTTTAGCAAATCTAAAAAATTTGGTAATGTTTAATGATGAAGCACATCACGTAGGAGGAGATGATTCAAAGTTAGATTTAGAAGAAAAACAATGGCAAAATGCAATTATTGAAATTTCAAAAAACAAAAAAGATAAATTTTTGCAGGTAGACTTTTCTGCAACTCCTTATACTGTTAAAGGAAGTGGGCAAAGCAGAACAAGACACTTCTTTCCACACATTATAACTAACTTTGAATTAAAAGAAGCAATTCATTTAGGATTAGTAAAAATTGTAGCAATAGACAAGAGGAAAGGAGAAGGGGCAGAAAATTTAGATTTTAAGGCAGAAAGAGAAGACAAGAATGTAGTAAGTTTATCGGGAGGTCAAAGGATGATGCTTAAAGCAGGATTATCTAAATTAAGAATTTTAGAGGAATCGTTCACAAACTTCGATAAAACTGAAACTAAACATCCAAAGATGTTAATTGTTTGTGAAGATACCAAAGTAGTTCCATTTGTCAGAGATTTTTTAAGACAAGAAGAAGGATTTGCAGAAGATGAGCTTATGGAAATTCATTCAACAAAAAAAGGAGAAGTTACACAGGGAGAATGGGCAGATATTAAACAAAAACTATTCAGTATGGATAAAAACAAAAATCCAAGAGTTATTATTTCTGTCTTAATGTTAAGGGAGGGTTTTGATGTAAATAATATTTGTGTAATTGTCCCTTTAAGGTCAAGCACTTCTTTTATTCTTCTTGAGCAAGTTATCGGTAGAGGTCTAAGATTAATGTGGAGAGGAAATCCTCAATACGACGAGATGAGAGAGAAAAATAGAATAAATCTTTTGAAAAAAAGAATAGAACCAGATAATTATATGGACTTATTATATATTATTGAACATCCAGAATATGAAAAATTTTATGATTCTGAATTGTCTTCAGAGGATATAGCAGAAGTATCAGAAGAAATAAGTAAAGACAGGGCTATGGGAGATTTAATAAATGTTAAACTAAAAGAAGATTATCAAGAATACGATTTATTCTTTCCAATAATTATTCAAGACAAAGAAGAAGAATTAAAACCAATTGATTTGAATATGGACAACTTAGATATTTATCCAATCCATTTAAGTGAATTGAAAAAACTTTTTGATATGAAAGGAGATAAATTTATCAGTAAAGAATTAACAAAAGAAACCAAATTTGGTGAATATGAAGTTACTGCAGAGATATTTTCTGCAAAGAGTTATCAACAATTTATTCAAAAGATGGTTAATTCCGTTTCAATAATTAAAGTTCAAATGGGAAAAAGAAAGGGAAGCGAACATGATTTTCCAATTATGCAAATAAATACTGCAAGAGTTGCTAAATTAATTGATGAATATATTAGACATAAATTATTTAATGAGGAGTTTGACCCATTGAAAGGAAATAATTGGAGAATACTCCTTTCTACTGGTGCAAAAATAATCGAACATATAAGAAAAAATATTTCTAAAGCAATTTATGATTTACAAAATAGTTTAGATGTAAAAGAAGCAAAAATAATTAAAAAATACTTCTCAGAATTAAAAGAAATAAAGATGAGAGAGACTTATGCACTGGAGGTTGCAAAATCTATTTATCCGAAATCAGTCTATCCTTCTAATAAAGGAGGTTTTGAAAAAGCGTTTATTGAGTTTATTGATGCAGATTCAAAAGTTGAAAGATTCATAAAAATAAGAGAATATGATTATCAGTTCGCAAATATTATTTATGTTAGAGAAGACGGACTTTTAGCACACTACTTCCCTGATTTTATTGTAAAAATTGGAAATGATATTTATTTAGTAGAAACAAAAGCAGAAAGAGATATGAATAATTACAATGTCAAACAAAAACAAAGAGCAACAATCGATTGGTGTAATAAAATAAATGAACTCTTAGAAGAAGATAGGATGAATTGTAATTGGCATTATGCTTTATTGGGAGAAAGAACATTTTATTCAATGTCTGAAAAAGATGCAACAACTAAAGACATTTTGGATTATGCAAAGATGACCAAAGCAAAAATTAAGGGAACACTCGGTGATTATGTTGGGATAAAAGAATATTAAAAATAGTTAAAATTTAAGAAAAAAATGAATGAAACCGAAATCAAACATTACTTATTAAATCCAGATATTACCCCCTTAAACGGATTTCTTTTTAGAGTAAACTATTCTGGATTAATAGAATCTGCTCCAGATGAGATAGTGGCTGAAGAAATAACAAAAATAAACGCACAATATAAACCTAAATTTTTTAATCTTCTATTAAAGATTTCCAAACTTTTGGAAGAATCCTCTGTCTTAAAATCACATATGCTTATTGATTATGAATCTGTTAAAAATATTTTTCTAAAGCCTTGGGAGACAAAAGTATTTAATTTTAATCCCTCTGGTGAATTAATAATATTAAGCAATCTCGTTCTGATTGAAATTGAATCCCTAAATGAAAATACTTTTGAGATAAAGATTTTTTCACTAGACAACTCAAATATAATCTCTTTAAAATCTGAAGTTTCAATGTTATATAGTTCTTACAGTTCTGTTTTTACTTGTCCGGAAGATAGCAATCGCACTAATACCAAAACAAATGAAATTTATGTTCAGATTATATTCAATATTTTAATGGAAGATTATCATTCTTTTAATAGAATATTTTCCTTACTATCTGGATTGAATCCTCAATTGAAAAATATGTTCTTTGGTTTAATAAAGAAATCGAATCAGGCATTATTCCTTAATGAAGATTCCTTATATATTGGGGTAATCTCTTTACTTTCTTTAATTATTGAAAACAGATTAGCTCATATCTACGAGATACAAAACTCAATATATAATGATGATAAAACATTGGGTCAATTAATTACCGAGTTAAACAGACAAGGGCATTTAAGCGGAATTGGAACTACACTGGATAATTTTAAAGACATAAGAAATAATATAATTCATTATCATAGGCGTACTTTTAACATCTACAATTCATTTATCGAAAGCATAAAATATCTTGGGCAATTTATAGTTTGGTGTAAAGACAATGGTAGATTATAATCAACAACAATCAAGAGAGAAAGTAAAGCAAATACTGGATATCGAGTACGAAAGGATGTATCCTTTTGAGATAGAAAAAGAACTTTCACCCATTTTTAAGGTAGCAGAAGAAAATAAAGATGAACAAGTAAAACAAGAAATTTTGTGGGAAATAGATTTAATAAATAGGGCTTTCGGGCATAAAGGAACTTATCAAGGAAGAGAGGTTGAAGAAATAAGTAATAAGTGGAACTATTTTTTAGAAACAGGAGAATTTAAATCATTATCAAATCCTCCTTTTTGCGAGTGGAAAAAGGAATCTGTTATTTATTATAAAGATAGATACAATAAAACAGAAAACAATTTAGCAAAGGCAAGATACGCTTTTGCAATTATGACATTTTCCTCGGGAAATGAAAGATTAGAATGGATGGAGAAATCAGTTGATAACTGGCTAAAAACTGCAGAGAAGTATATTAGTGAAAGAGAGTATAATAAAGAATATTATGAAAATCCGCCGTTTGCTTATGAATTTGCATTAAAATTAGGACTGTCTTTTGGTAAAAAAGAATTATCTAAAATAGTTTTAGAATCGTTACATAAAAATATAATATCTATTTTAATTTCTGGTGAGAAGAGATGGTATTTAGAATTTTTTGAAGTGGAATCAAAATATATTAATTCATTTGAAGATATTGATAAAATAAAAAAAGAAAGCGTAGAAGAGATAAAAAAAATTATTGTACAGTTAGAATTTGAATTTGAAAAAAATAAAGATAAGCAAAAAAGTAATCATTTTTTAAGAAACCATCTTGATATTTTATCTAACTATAAAACAGAAGATAATTATGAACTCAACAAAAAAATTGCTGAATCTTATATTAAAGAAGCAGAGACCCGAGAAGAATCTCTTATTAAATCCTCTTTTTACAATGATGCACTTAAGAAATATAAAAATATGCAAAGTTCTTATTCGGATAAAAAACAAGAAATTGAAAAAAGGATTGAAGAGTTAATCCTTAAGATGAAAGAAATCAATTCAAAGATAACTTACAAACAAATCCAAACAACATTCGAAATAACCAAAGAACAAATAGAATCTTATATTACTTATTTAAAGTCTAAAGGAACAGATTTATTTGGTTCATTTTTAATAGATTCATCGTTATTCCCTAAATATGAACAAACAAAGAATATGACTTTAGAGCAGAAAAAACAATTTCCTCTTCAGTTTATGATAAATGTAACTGTTTATAATGCTGAAGAGCCGATTATGAAAATAACTACCGAAGAAGATATTCTTAATTATTATATAAGAAAAAATATATTAATAGGATTAAAACTTAGTGAAATTATGTGTAAAATAACTTTTGAAACTTTAAAAAAAGAGCTAGACCAGCAAGATATATTAAATAACATTGAAGGTTTAATCTCGCAGGATGAACTAAAAAATATTAAAAAAACACTTAAAGAGGGCTTTGAGAATATCTTTGAAAAAGGAAATTATTTAGTAGGATTACATCTTATCATGCCTTATATCGAAGAGGTAATAAGATTAATCATTAAAAAAGTTGGAAAAGTTGAAGTTGTATTAGAACAACATAAGACTAAATTTTTTAGGGGTATTGAATTCGGAGGATTATTATCTGATAAAGAAGTTGGGGATTTAATAGGAGCAGATTTCCAAAAATCTCTTAAGGTATTACTTATTGATGTTGACCAAGCAAATTTGAGAAATGAACTCTTACATGGAAGATTAGAATCGGAAAAAATAACAAAATCGGAAACATTATTTATCGCTTATTGTTTACTTAAATTATTACAGATACTTAAGGATATAAATAATGAAGCTAAATAAAAAATAAAATGTCCTTATCCGATATTGGTCTTTTTGTATCCTTAGTTTTTCCAACAATTCTTTCAATTTATAAAGAAACTAGGTTTGTTAAAAAAGAAAACTTTTTAGTTTATGGTGTTTCGTTAATAATTTTCTTTTTTAGCTTTACTGCTTACTCTCTCCCAGAAGATTTTAGTTATTTAAGATGGTTGAATTTTATTTTTTTAATCTTTGGGATAGTTATGGTATTCATATTCTTTAATTGCAAAGGTTATGATAAAATAAAAAAGTTTAGTTTAATTTTTAGTTGGAAAAATTTTGGTGCATTTGAGTTTGCATTTATTGCTCCCATATTTTTATCGAAAGTTCCCAGTTTCTGGAATCCCACCCCATATTCTATACTTAACTTAGGATTAAGTTTAGGAGTAATATTTTGGATTGCTTCGGGGATATTTTTTATTTATAGAAATTGTGTTAAAGAAAAAGAATAATTTATATGGTTAAACATAATCATTTAATTGAAAAGAAAACCATTAGGCAAATCTTATAAATACTTAATTTTTAATTAAATAGTAAGGTCCTATAGTCCAACGGCTAAGATATCTCGTTTACAAACAAAGTCGGTCTTGAATATGGCTAGCTTTATTAAAAACCGAGAAGACCAAGGTTCGATTCCTTGTAGGACCATAAGGTGAAGGGGGATTAGTAAAACACAAGGTTTTTATTAATTTTATTTACACCGAGGAAGGAGAGGTTCGACTCCTCTATGGACCATAGCAAAATATTTTAAGATTGATTTCGGCAATTGTTTATGAAATTAAAGTTTGGGACAAATTTTGCAGTATTTATATTATTTTTTGGAATTGCGATAATTGAAGTAATACAAACTAAAAATTGGCTAAAGGTTAGTTTTTGGACAGCAATCGCATTAGTATTTTTATTTGCAGAGAATTACAAAAAAGTATAATTTTCAATTTATGTTAATTTTTTAAACAATGATTTTCTAATAAAATTATGCGCGAGTAGTTAAGCGGTAGAATTTCTCGTTGCCAATGGGAAGAACCTACGGTTCTCGACATTACCCTTTCCTTCGGAAAGGAATGTGAGCAAAAACGAGGAGGCCCGAGTTCGACTCTCGGCTCGCGCATGAGAGTAGTAATTTAGTCATAATGATTGCGTGGGTCGAGCAGGCCCGCGCATTTTTTAAAATGCAATTTCCTATTAATTAAAAGAGATGATACAAATTCCCCTTTTAGGAGCATTAGCTTTAGGCACAGGAACAATATTAGAAAAAATAATTCTTAAAAAAAGAAAAATAGATATCCGATTGTATCAAACAGCAAGCTTTCTTGCAATTACATTATTAATGATTCCCTTGCTCTATTTTTTCTGGAAACTTGATGGCGAGGCATTTACATTAAAAAATATTCTCATTTTTGTAGCAATAATTATTTCTTCTGTATTGGCTAATGTATTTGCTCTTTATTCGATAAAATGGGAAAAAGTAACAAATCTTGAACCCGCAAAATTATTTGAACCCCTATTTGTAATTTGTTTAACTCTGCTATTTGGATTATTCATTAGCGGGTTTTATGAAACAAATACAAAATTTTTATTACCTGCTTTAATTGCAGGATTGGCAATTCTTTTCCCCCACATAAAAAAAGAACATCTTAGATTAAATAAATATTTTATTGCTGCTCTTTTAGGCAGTCTTTTTTTCGCACTGGAACTTGTTTTATCAAAATTAGTCTTAGACTTTTATTCTCCAATTACATTTTATTTTTTAAGATGCTTATTTGTTTTTTTAATAAGCTTAATTTTATTCAGGCCAAAATTCAGTTCATTAGATAAGAAAATTTCTTTTAAGATTTTCATAGTTGCGGGAATATGGATAGTGTATAGACTTGCAGTTTATTTTGGATATTCCAAATATGGAATTATTTTTACAACCTTGATAACTATGCTTGCTCCAATAGTTATTTACATTTTAGCAAATAGATTCCTAAAAGAAAAATTGAACTGGAAAAATATTTTATCATCAGCAATTATCCTCGGCTGTGTCGTTTATGTTTTGCTAAGCTAAAAAATGTATGTAATTTTATAGTAACAACAGAATAGAAATATTTATAAATGATGTTTTTAACAGATATTCTATGATTAATTATTCGGGTAAAGGAATGAAGATTGCTGCAGCTGCTTTAGGATTATTCTTAGCAGGGAAAACAATTTTCGCACTTGATGCTTTAAAATATCCCGATGTTAAAACATTCTTTGGATGGGGAAATAAACCTTATATTGCTTGGAATAACGGAAACGTTACTTCTGAAGATGAGAAGACTGTATTTGTTAAAAGTCAAAATGGAAAATGGCTTGCTCCAAATGGAAAAGAAATGCCTGCTGGATTTGGATTAGAAGAGAAAAAAGCAGTAGACTTTGCAAATTCAAAAAAAGGGTTAAGACCAATTAATTATTTTCAGCATCAACAGGGCGGATTAAATACAGTTACAGTGCTTTCAGATGGAACTAATGCACTTGGACCTTTTGCTTATAATATCGAACTTTCTTCAGGAAAACTTTTTCATGATGGAGATGGAGATGGATTGAAGAGAAATAAAGAACCTTATATGAGCGATAAATTTACTGGTGAAGCTATTCTTGGAATAAAAAATGCTTTAGACAGAGATAGCGCTTTACGCACTGAACTTGAAGCTCTTAATAATAGAACATGGGTTATTGCGAATGAATATGCATTAGCTAATATAGCTACAAAAAGACAAGCTATTGAAAGAGCCATTCTAACAGAAGACCAAAGGGCTGGTTTAAGAGCTCAGGTTGCGGTATATACTGCTAATCAATCTAAAAAAACTGCTGATTCGGCAATGGTAACTTCTGCCTTGGCTATCAAAAAAGCAAAAGACCTTGGAACAATAACTGCAGAAACTCAAACACAGGTTAATACAATAAAAGAAGATATTATTGAAATAGGAGATCAAGTTACAGAAGTTCAAAAACAATCTTATGAAACTCAGAATAATGTTGCTCGAATTGGGGCACAGTTAAAGGGGCTTGAAGAAGACGTTATCGATAATAGGGCAGAAATTATAGAAACAGTAACTGCTTTAAATCCCGTTTTAAAAAAATCAAAACTTCCTGAATTAAATATTCCCGAACCATTATTGCCTGAAGTTAATGCTTCAGATTATAGTGTTCCTTCTACAGTTCTTCCTCTTGGTGGAAGTGGACTAGAAGATACTTTAACTGGAAGACCAACAAATTCAACAGTTTCTATAAATCCCTCTATTGAGAGAAAGCCTTATTCTGCAATATCAGGTCAAAGTACTCCTTCTGCAAGTTCAGAATCAACCGGAGAATCAGCACAAACACAATTAACAGAAAAAGTAGATATCCGTAATGAAAACAAAATGGTAAGAGATTATATTAGACAACATCCAACTCCTAGATTACCAGTTGCATCCTCAGATGTTCCAGTAATTCCTTCAGTAAGAAAGGGCTTAACATTAACAACAGACGCTTCAATTACTGCAGGCAATTATGCTTTCAAAGGAGCTGATGGAGAACTTGGATTAGGATATGATTCAGGAAATTTAGGAATTGGAGCTAAAGTTGGAGCTGGAATTGGAGAGCAAAAAGTTACTCAATCTTATGAGGGGGAAGCTTCTGCAACAACAGGAAGAAAAGCAAGAGGAACAATCATATTAAGAGAACTTGCAAGATTAAAAGCGGGATTAGAATTAAGACTTGGTAATTTTATTGTAGAAGGCGGAGCAATTTATACTCTTACAAGTGAAGATACAACTGAACAAATTCTTGGAAGAAACGGAAATGTTTTATCAGAAAATAAATATTCACTGCCCGGAAATAGAATAGATTATTTTGGGGGAATTGGACTTGAATTAGGAAAAGCAGATAAACTAAAGTTCAGAATCCTTGCTGGCGGAGAATCTGGAAAAGAAACTAAAGCTTATGTTAAAATGGGATTGGGATTTCCTCTTTCAAATTAAAATGACATTCACAAAAATACTTTCATTTTTAGTGCTTAGCATATTTTTATTTAGCGGAGTTTCTGCTGTTACAACTTATGCTAGTTGGGGAAATGATGAAGAACAATCAACAACAATTGAAAACGGAAATACAGCAAGTTTCACTGTCGATTTTTTCGCTATGCAAACACCAATACATGTGAAAGTCGCATTATATGATTCTGCTGACAATCTTATTAATACATTTGTTGAACAAGATGTTTCTTCAAATGAATTTCATGCTACTTATACAATTAATAGAGCAATGTATGGAAATGCTGGAGATTTTTCAGTTATCGCAACAGGAGTTGATGCACATTCTTCACAAAGTCACGAAATTTCTTTGAAAGTTAATCCTGATGCAACTAAACCTGTTATTACATTAAATGGAGTAAATCCACAATTTGTTACTTTGAGCACTCCTTATGTTGAAGCTGGAGTTAGTGCAATAGACAACCTTGATGGAGATATTACTTCAAAAGTTATTACTGATTCAACTAATGTAAATACTGGATTAACTGGAACATATACTGTATTCTACGCTGTTTCAGACAATGCTGGAAATACAATAACAGCACAAAGAACAATAAAAGTTGTTGCTTCTGGAACAGATATTACAAATCCAATAGTAACAATTGCTGCTCCTATAAATGGGGCGACATATACTAGTGCAGATTCATTAAGTTTTACTGCTACAGACGCAAACTTAAATTCTTGTGAATATTCATTAAATGGTGGAACAAAAGTAGCAGTTTCTTGTGCTTCTGGAGTTTTAACAACTATTACTCCATTAACTAGTGTTGAAGGAACAAATACTTGGACAGTTTATGCTAAAGATGTTGCTGGAAATGAAGGAAATGCTAGTGTTACATTTACTATAAATCCAACTGCAGTAGATACAACTGCACCTGTTATTACAGTTCTTGCTCCAGAAAATAGAGAGTATTCTACTAATAGATTAACATTCGAAATAACAACAGATGAAACTGCAACAGCAGAATTCAGTCTTGATGGAGGAAGCAGAACAGCGATGACAAATCACGCGGGAAATGATTTCACTTATATTGTAAGTGGAATTAATAATGGAGACCACACAATAATTTTCTATGCTAAAGATGCTTCTAATAATGAAGCAAATAGAACTATAAATTTCAGTGTTCACAAATCTTCAAGTTCGGGAGGAATTGGAATTGTAGACTCTCAGACAACAGTTTCAACACCAGCAACTCCATCAACAACTTCAAAACCAACCGCAACAATTAGCGCAGGAAATAAAAAAGATTCAGCTTTAAACTCGGCTCCACTTTATCTAATTTCTGCTATCGCAGTATTAGGAATCGCAATCACAAGTTTAAGTTTATTTAGAAAACTAAGAAAATAAAATGAAAAACAAAACATTAGCACTTATTTTAGTAACAGGAATTGGTTTAACTGGGTGTAAGTATGAGAATATAAATCTTGAAATCGGACAGGTAACAAAAAGTTATCTTCTTGGATCCTTAAATTCATTAGACCTTAAAAAAGAAAATGTAATAATAAGATATAACTGGCCTAATGTAGATACAGGCAAAGTATTATCAGTTACGATAATAAATGTAAAAGACAGCATAACTCTTGATAGTCCAGAATTTTTAAGAGAAGCTCAAAAAGAATATGATTCTATTTTATCCCAGATTGAAGGAAGGGGAATTAAATACCTAAAATAATCTGGAGTAAATTAGAAAATGAAAACATTACAAAGATTAATTCTTGTTGGATTAAGCACATTAGTTCTTTCTTTATCTGGATGCAAAGAATATGAAATAGAATATTCTGAAGTTAAACGTGAAACTGCGAGAGTTACATTGCATGAATATATCCCCGAAAGTACTAGTATAGATTTCGGTTTTGATGGGAAAATGTCAATTAATACTGACCCCGAAGAATATAATATTTCTTTTGATGGAAAAATAGATTTTAAATTAGATAATAAAAAAATATTTGACAGATTTAAATTAGAAGATAGAGCAGATGTCAGCTATCGGGAAATGCATGGCAAAACTTATGGCCACGACGGAAAAACAAAATATCTTGAAAAAGATAAAATAATTAGAAATGAATTTGTAGATGCCTGGCCAATTAAAAATTAATATTCTCTCTACTCACGCCCGCACTCATTATAAATGCTTTTTAGTCTCGTGCAAATGCTCTGTTTCGCCTCGATAATTGCTACGAACCAAACCTCTGTTATGGTTCTCCGCTAAGAGGAATGAGTTAATGTGAGAAATGGTTATGATTTATTTACGACGATAATTAATTTTGAGTGTAGTGCCTTGATGAATGTCTGGCACGGAACGGCATAAATATCGCGAGCGATAGCGAGCGTAAATAATAAGAGATTAAAAAAATTTATTTTTAGTTTTAATATTCTTCATTCATTTCGGGATGAATTCTCATTCCAGATTTTCTTTTTCCGCTTGAAGCAATAACATCGTCAATTCTTAGAATCATGCATGCAACTTCACTTGCAGAATTTATTGCCTGAGTTTTTATTTTGTAGGGTTCAATTATTTTTGCTTCCAAAACATTTTCTATTTTATTTGTGAAAAGGTTTAATCCTGCATTTTTTTCTCCTGAATCGTGCTTTGATTTTAATTCTGTCAAGACATCTATTGGATCAAGCCCTGCATTTTCTGCAAGAGTTGCGGGGATAAATTCAAGAGCAGATGCGAATTCCTCGACGGCAAGTTGTTCTCTTCCTGTCAATGACTGTCCAAATTGCCTAAGCCTTTGAGCGAGTTCGATTTCTATTGCTCCTCCGCCGGGAACAACCAATCTTGTTTTTAATGAAGATGCAACAACTCCCAATCCGTCCTTGATTGCTCTTTCTATCTCGTCAATAACATGTCCTGTTCCACCGTGAATTAAAATTGTAACTGCCTTTGGATTTCTGCAATCTCTGATGTAAGTAAAAGAATCATCTCCGTGCTTAACTTCCTCGACGATTTCTGCAAAGCCCAAATCCGAAAGGGAAAGTTCATTTATGTTGCTGACGATTTTTCCGCCTGTTGCTTTTGCTAATTTTTCCATGTCACTTCTTGCAACTCTTCTGCATGCATAAATTCCCGCCTTTGATAATAAATACTGAGCAACGTCGTCGATTCCTTTTTGGCAGAAAACAACATTTGCATTTGTCTCTTTTATTTTCACCACCATTTCTTTTATCATTCTTTCTTCCTGATTTAGAAATCCCTGCAATTGTTCAGGAGAAGAAATTGAAATCTTTGTGTCTATTCCAGGATTTTTTATTTCAATAGGAAAGTCCATCAAAACAATTCTCGCACTGTTTATTTTAGAGGGCATCTCTGATGAAAGTTTTTCCTTATTCAAAACAATTCCTGAAATTAATTCAGTATCTGACATTCCTTCTCCTTTTGATTTTTCTATTTTAATATCAGTTAAATCTATTTTTCCGTCAGTTTGAATTTGCTTTACTGCCCTGACAATTATTTCAGCGAACTTTTCTTTTGAACTTTCTGCGCTTTTTCCCGTCATTGAAGTCATCGCAATCTGTCTTAAGATATCTTCATTTTCTGGAGTTATTCTCAAGGCGATTTCATTTAAAATCTCCTGACATTTTTCTGCAGCGATTTTATATCCTCTTGCAATAACAGTGGGATGAATTTTCTGATCTAACAATCTTTCTGCATTTTCCAACAATTTTCCCGCAATCATTACCACACTTGTTGTTCCGTCGCCAACTTCGGAGTCCTGTGTACGGGCAATATCCACCATCATTTTTGCAGCAGGATGCTCTATCTGCATTTCTTCAAGAATTGTAACTCCATCATTTGTAACAATAATTTCCCCTGTCGGAGAAACTAACATTTTGTCCATTCCTTTTGGCCCGAGAGTTGTCTTGACCATTTCTGCAACCATTCGTGCAGCAAGAATATTATTTCTCTGCGCATCTTTTCCCATAATCCTTTGAATATCTTCTGGCATTAGAACCATTGGCTTGTCTGTCATAAATTATTCTCTTAAATTACATATTTAAAGATTATGTAGTTGAAAGATTACTTTTCCAAAAAGATTATTGGGATAGAATAGTTAAAGAAAATTTATAAGTAAGAGTGACTTGGATATTTTATGAAAGATTTGCTCGTTTCGGACATTATGACTCGTGAATTACTGACTGTCGCGCCTAATTCAAATCTTATGGAATGCGCGAAAAAGATAGTAAAAAATAAAGTCGGCAGTTTAGTTATAGTTGAAAATGACAAACTTGTGGGGCTGATTTCTCAGAAAGATATTTTATGGGCAATAACCAAAAAATCAAACGCGGATTTGACAAAAATAAAAGCTATCGAAATTTCGCCGAAAAAAATCGCGGTGATAAGTCCTAATCAAACAATTAAAGAAGCGATTGAAAAAATGAATAGATTAAGATTTGAAAGACTTCCTGTTGTTTTTAAAAACAAACTCGTTGGTTTTATAACTGCAAGAGATATTCTTAATGTTCATCCTGAAGTTTATCCAGAGATGGAAGAATTCGCAAAGATAAGAGAAGAAGCAGAAAAATTAAGCAGAATAAAAAAAGCAGAGAAGGGAAGAGACGGAATCTGCGAAGAATGCGGACATGAAGGAGTCTTATTCAAAATCGACGGAAGATTAGTCTGCGAGTCGTGCAGAGAGGATATTTAAATTTTATTGCGCTTTTTTAGTTAAATATTTAAATTAACCTTACTATTTTGTAATTATATAATATGGCAGAAAAAGATAAAGTATTTGCAAATAAAACAAAATATGATGGAATTTTTTCATTTGATAAGTTTTACAAATTTTGTTATGATTGGCTGAAAGAGGAAACCGGATTGTTTCTTTCTGAAAAGAAATATAAAGAAAAATTAAGCGGAGATTCCAAAAATATTGAAATTGAATGGTCGGGAACAAAAGAGGTAACTGATTATTTTAAATTTGAAATAGAAGTTGCATTTAAAGTTGTTGGGTTGACAAATGTTGAAATTAGCGAAGGAACTAAAAAAATAAAAACAAACAAAGGAAGTGTTGAAATCAGTATCAAGGGAAATCTCGTTAGAGATTACAAGGGAAAATTTGAAAAAACCGGATTTCAAAAAATGTTAAGGGGAATTTATGAAAAAATGGTTATTCCCGAGAGAATAGAACAAATGCAGGGGAAAATAAATTCTGATTGCGACGAATTTTTATCACAAACAAAAGCTTATTTGGATTTGGAAGGAAAAAAATAATTGACAGAAATGTTTAAATACATTTTATTCTAAATTTGGATATGAAAAAGAGATTTTTATTTTTGATTACTTTAATTTTAGTTCTTCCCCTAATGTCTGCTGCAAATTTAGAGGTTCAGCAAAAAACAACTGACGTTGCAATGATTATCGGACTTGATATGCCTGCAATTTTTGATTTAACGATTAAAAATTTGGGGATTGGAGACAATTTTATTTTCTATAATTATTTTGGTTCTGACACTTTTCCTAAAGGAACTGTTTTAATCGGCGGAGGGGAAACAAAAGAAGTTCAGGTTGGAGTTTATCCAAGAAATGATTTGAAGCAGGAAGGAAGAGTAAACTTTGATATTTTTATGAAAGGACGAAGTGCGGGAGAGACTCGTCATCAATTAACAGTAAATGTTATAGAATTGCAGCACGCACTTGAAGTTGGTGCAGAGGAATTTAAGCCAGACTCAAATAATGTAACAGTTTATGTAAAAAATCTTGCAAATTTTAATTTCAATAATATAAACGTAAGATTCAAATCACCATTTTTTGATTTTGAAAAGACATTTACATTAAGCCCTTATGAAAAAGAAAAATTTGAAATCAGCCTGAATAAAAATGACTTCAGAGATTTAATGGCCGGATTTTATACATTGAATACGGAAATGACATTGAACGGCAAAAAGGCAAATATCGACGGAGTTATGAAGTTCTCTGAAAAAGATATTGTAACAAGTTCATCAAATGATTATGGATTGATAATTAATACAAAAAAGATTTCAAAAATAAATGATGGAAATGTTGTTTCACCTTCTTCAACTGTTCTCAAGAAAAATATTGTATCAAGACTTTTCACAACTTTCAGCCCTGAACCTGATTTAGTTGACAGAAAAGGATTTGTTGTTTACTATACCTGGGAAAGACAATTGAAACCAGGAGAGAGACTTGATATAACTGTAATAACAAACTGGCTTCTTCCTTTGCTTGCAGTTTTATTGACTATTGCAATTGTAATCTTGACTAAACAATTTTCAAAAACAAATTTATCATTAAAGAAAAAAGTAAGCTTTGTCAGAGCAAAGGGCGGAGAATTTGCATTGAAAGTTTCTATAAATGTAAGCGCAAGAAAGTTTGTTGAAAAAGTTAACATCATTGACAGACTTCCTCCCTTAGTAAAACTTCACGAAAAATTCGGCGGAGAGATGCCAAGAAAAGTTGATGAGAATAACAGAAGAATAGAATGGCATTTTGATAAATTGCAGGAAGGAGAAACAAGAGTTCTTTCTTATGTAATATATTCTAAAGTCGGAGTTCTTGGAAAGTTTGCTCTTCCAACAACAACTGCGATATATGAGAAAGACGGACAAGTTCACGATGCAGAATCAAATCATGCATTCTTTATTGCAGATCAAGTAGTGAAAAAAGAAGAATAAATTTTTATGCTCTGGATTGCTTTGTTAAATTTCTTCACCGATAATATTGTTATTTTGAGAATCAATAAAATTGGGTTGTAAGTTACTTTCTTAAAAAGAAAATTATTTTTTAGTAATCTTTTTATCTAGTTTTAATAAGATTAGCAAACCAATAACCGAAATAGCACCAGTAATTGCGAAAACCAATTGGAATCCTAATCTTTCTGCAATCCATGCGCCTGCTGCTGCAGTGATTGCGGTTCCTATGCTTATCGCAGAGTTATTAATCGACCATTGAAATCCACTTGATTTTTTTTCTACATTTGCGGTAAACAAACTATACCATGCAGGATAACTGAATCCTGCTCCAACTCCATAGATAGCTTGAGCAATAAAAATATGCCATATGTTTGTTGAAAAAATATAAATAAATGGAACAGTAACAATCAGGCCAGTCCCGAAAATAAGCATCCATCTTCTATCTTTAGCATTAAAAACCTCTGAAAAAATAATCTGCAATACTGCATGAACCACCAAGAAAATCGCACTTGCTACTCCTGCGGCGAATAATGTCCCCCCAACTAAATTATCTTTTATGAAAATTGCGATTATGGGGGATATCAATCCAAATCCGCCCAGAATAAATATATCTGAGATTATAAGTAATTTTAAGGTCTTGTTCATTCTCTTTTATAATATATACAAAAATTAGTTTTTAAATTTGTTGATAAATGGAGAACAATTCGCGACTCCCTTTAACATATTGCTCGGGACGGATTATAAAAAGAGAAAGAATAAAAACTCATTTTATTTGTGAATTAAATGCCCACGTCGCATAGTGGTATTGCAGTGGATTGCTAATCCACGCCCTTCGGGGCCCGCAGGTTCGATTCCTGCCGTGGGCGTTTTCTATTCTTACCAAAAATAACATAAAAATTTTTAAAGAATTATAATATAAATGGTTAATGAAATCCCCAAAAGAAGATTCCTTTAAAGAGATACAAAGAGAAAGAATTTTACTAAGTCAAAATCTTAATCCAGAATGTGAATATGTTGAAGTTTGTAGAGGTTGCGGACAAATATGTTCAATTGGGAACAAAAAAGATTGCGTACGCAGACATATTTGGGAAACAAACGAGTTAGGAATTTTATTTGAAGAACATATTGATACCAACAAAAATTATCTTTTTTATTTTTATAAAGGAGTATAAATAAATATTATAATGCAACGAATTTATCTCTGCCGGTTTCTTTTGCGCGGTAAAGCGCTTTGTCAACTCTTTCCTTGAATTTTTTCTTGTCTTCTTTGTCTTTATATTGAGTTATTCCCCCGCTGACATGCACATTATATTTGTTGAGGATTTTATCTTCATGAATTGCTTTTTTCAATCTCGCTGCGAATTTTTTCGCTTTTTCCAAATTCGTTTCTGGGAGCAAAATTATAAATTCCTCCCCGCCGAACCTCGCAACAATATCTGAACCTCTAACTTGTTTTTGCATCACCTCAGCTAATTGTTTCAAAAACTCGTCAGCTTTCATATGCCCGTAGGTATCATTTATTTTTTTGAAAAAATCTATATCTGTCATTATCATTGAAAGTTTTTCCTGCCCTCTTCGTGCTTTTTCAACTTCCATTCCAAAAATTGTTTCAAAAAATTTATTGTTATACAATCCTGTTTTCTCGTCGTGCGTTGCAGCTTCATAAAGCATGGAAATAGATTCATTCATAGATTCAAACAAGTCAGTTATTTTTTTCCTGAATCTTGGGTCAAGAGCAGAAAGTTTGTCAACATCAATCACCTTTTTTTTCATATTTGTATTAGTAAAAGAAAATATTTAAATGTGATTATTTGGAAAATCCCAAAAATTCAATTTTCCTTTTGCAGGGATTGGATTAATTCTTTCAGGATTTTCTAAAACAAAACCATAATTTCCCCATTCTGAAGAAGCAAGATGTTTATCTTTATCTTTTCTATACTCTTCTTCACTTTCATACTTTTGGACATTAATCAAATTTGCTTTTCCAACAATAAATCCCAAAGGGAGAGAATTAAAGCCAAATTCTTTCATTGCTTTTGCATCAGGATTTTTTGAAGCATGAATTAAAAATTCTCCTCGGAATTTCGTGTTCCAGTTTCTAAGTTCAATTTTCTTTTTTCCCTGAAGAATTAATTCTGCAAATGGTTGTTTTAGAGATAATGCTTTCATAGTAAATAGAGAATATAAAAATTTATTAATCTTTTTAAAGATAAGATAAAATGAGTTTTAATTTCAATTTTACAACTTTAGAAGATATAAATCAACTTAGGAGTTTGATAGATTTTATGACCTCTCAGGATTTAGATTATCCCCGTTACGGCGAATGGCTTCAAAAAACAGAGAGCCAACTTGAAAGAGGAGAGAAACAAGCAATATTAGCATTCCATGAAGGGAAGCTAGTTGGAGATTTAGTACATCAGATTTGCAGGGATGATGGACTTGGAAGTTTAGTCGAAATAAAAAACCTAAGAATTCATCCAGATTTTAGAGAGAGATATTTTGCAAGTTTTATGTTAAAACAACTTTATGCTGAATGCCAAGACAAATACGCAGGGTTATTAGTTGATATCAGAGCAAATCAAAAACAAACACAAGACTTTTTCATTTCACGGGGATTTAATCCGATTATGGATGTTTTTTGTATGAAAGAAATATGAATGAGATTGTTATGTTTAAGCCCTTAGGAAAAGAATCTGAAATATTAAAACCAAAAATTAAGAAAATAATTCAAGCAAAAAGTTTTTAATTATTTGGAAATCTCGCTTGTTCTTTTTTTCTGAATATAAAATTTATCGAGAACGTCGGTAATCTGCTGTCTTTGCTCAGCATTCCCCAGTCCTTTCCAGTCTAAAAGAATTAAATCAATATCTTCATCTGTTCCTGCAATTGCTTCCTGAACCATTTCCTGAGTTAGCGGGAGAGCATATTGGGGGATGACATGTGAAATTGCGATGTTTGAATTCAACTGAATTTTATTGAAGTTCGGGCAGTAATGCGGACCTCCGATTCCGATTGCTATTTCGTTGTAAGGATTCTCTTTGAATTCTGAAATCATTTCTGCGATGGATTTAGCGACGATGAATCCTGTTTTTCTATCTTTCCATTCTTTTTCTGTTGCACCAATTTCAACAAACAAACATGGCTTTTTTATCAATGGACCATGGTGAGTGCATTCAAGAGTCAATTCATAATTTTTAATATGAAATTTGTCCATATTGCTTTTTAATTTTTCAAAAATCTGCTTCTGAAATAATGCGGAAGTTTTGCAGACTCTTCCTTCTTCCCCGCCGAGTTCTGCTTTTCTCCAGTTTCCCGGAGCATGAATTGAAATTGTTTTGTTTCCTTTTTCTGACTGGTGCTTTGAAGCGAAAATAATAAAATCGTATTGATTCATTTTTTCAAGGTTTAAATTTTCTGTGTAAATAATTTCGTCATCAACTAAATAAAAATTAAAATTTCCAAACTGGCTCATCTGGGTTGTGATATTTATTCCTGCAGTGTCAATTTTGCTTGCAACAATTAAAAAATTTTTGTACATGATTAGATATAAAAACAAGATTTCTTAAATATTATCATGCAACAGATATATCAAATGATTCTGGGGATTGCTCTTTTAGCATTAGGAATTCCTATAGGAAATCTTCTCGCTAAAGCGACAAAAGAAGAACTTAAAAGCGGAAAAAAATATTTTAAAATTTTAATTATCGCGAGTTTAGTTGGAGCTTTAGCTTTTTTAATTCTCGGCAATGATATTTTATTATTTAGTTTATTGTTTATTGCAATTGTTACGAGCAGAAGTTTGAAGAAATAATTGTTGTAACTGGGTAGTAACGTAATATTTATAAAGGCTGATTTTCTGGGGAGATTATGGAAGAAAATTTAAGAGAAGGTAGAGAAAAATATCTAAGAGTAAAGGCAGAAGTTACCACCTTATTGGAACAAGATAAAGAATATGGGGATAAAGACTTGGCTAATTTACAAAAGGCTATTTCTTCTGCGGAACAAGATTGCTTAGCTAGGGGAATTGGAAAAGATAACCCCTTATTTAACTATGAAAAATCAGCAGCAGCACTTTATGTTTTCAAACATAGATTCTCTAAAAGTAATGACCAACGAGGAAAATATGTTCAATGGATACTTATCTCATCAGGATATGATTTTGAAGAAAAAGAAACAATCAAAGGTTTAATCAGTGAAAAAGAAGGCAAATTAGAACAAAAAGCAGAAGATACGTCGAAATAAATATAATTTTAAACAAATAATTCTTTTATTTTATATGCTATACCTGATTGGACTTGGATTAAATGAAAAAAGCATTTCGCTTGAAGGATTGGAAGCAATAAAAAAATGCAAAAAAATTTATCTTGATAACTATACAATTAACTTTCCCTATTCTGAAAAAATTTTGGAGAAAATAATAAAAAAGAAAATAATTTCTGCAAATCGGGATATTATTGAAAGCGACAAACTGATTAAAGAGGGAAAAAAAGAAAATGTTGCATTGCTTATTTACGGAAGTCCTTTAACAGCGACGACGCATATAACTTTGATTGAAGAAGCTAAAAAAAATAAAGTGAAATGTGAAATTGTTTACAATGCTTCAATATTTGATGCAATAGCAGAAACCGGACTGCAGATTTACAAATTTGGAAAAATTGCGAGCATGCCGAAGTGGCAGAAAAATTTTACTCCTTCCAGTTTCGTAGAAATTGTTAAAAATAATTTTGAGATAGACGCACATAGTTTGATATTAATTGATATAAGTCTGGATTTGAAAGAGGCTATTGAAGAGCTTGAAAAATCTGCAGGAAAATATAATTTGAAATTAGATAAAATTGTCGTTTGCTCAAGAATGGGAACAAAGGATAAAAAAATATTTTATGATAAGTTAGAAAATTTGAAAAATAGGGAAATAAAAAAACCGTACTGCATTATTATTCCGTCAAAACTCCATTTTGTGGAACAGGAAGTTTTAGAAAAATTTTAGTGTAGAATTATTTAAAAAGTTCGCCATATAGGATATAATATGTACAATTTTAAAGAAATTGAAGAAGAAATACTGAAATTCTGGAAAGAGAAAAAAATATTTGAAAAATTAGTCAAGAAAAACAGACCTTCACAAGTTCGATCTAATTCGTCTAAAAGCCAAATTAAGGGAGGAAAAATATTTAGTTTTATTGACGGCCCTATTACTGCAAATAATCCGATGGGGGTTCATCACGCGTGGGGAAGAACCTACAAAGATACTTTCCAAAGATTTAAGGCGATGCAGGGTTTTGAAGAAAGATTTCAGAATGGATTTGACTGCCAGGGATTGTGGGTAGAAAGAGAAGAGGAAAAAGATTTAGGATTAAAAAATAAAACAGATATTGAAAATTTTGGAATATTAAATTTTGTAAATTCATGCCGCAAGAGAATAGAAAAATTTTCCAAGGTGCAGACAGAACAATCAATTAGATTAGGTATGTGGATGGATTGGGAAAATTCTTATTATACTATGACTGATAATAATAATCTCCACAATTGGTTTTTGATTAAAACTTATTTTGACAAGAAATGGTTATACAAAGGAAAAGATGCCGTCCCGTGGTGCTGGAGATGCGGAACTGCGAGTTCAAAGCACGATATTGCAACTGAGGGGTATAAAGAAGTAACTCATTCAGCATTGTTTATGCAATTTCCGATTAAAGGAAAAAAGAATGAATATTTTTTGATTTTCACGACGACGCCTTGGACAGTTCCAGCAAATGTTGCAGTTGCTGCAAATAAAGATATTTCATATGTTAAAGTCAAACAAGATGACAAATTTTATTGGATTGCTGAAAAGAGAGTAAACGAATTAAAAGGAGAATATAAAATCATAGAAAAAAAGAAAGGAAAAGATTTAGAGGGAATGGAATATGAAATGCCTTACAAAGATTTTTCTGAACAAAAAAAGTCGGCTCATAAATTAGTATTATGGGAACTTGCGTCAGAAGAAGAGGGAACAGGATTTGTTCATATTGCCCCAGGAGCAGGAGCAGAAGATTATGAACTTGGAAAAGAATTAAAGTTAAATGCAATATCTCCGTTAGATGAATCTGGAGTTTATGTTAAAAATTTTGGAGAATTCAGCGGGAAAAAATATTCTGAAGTTAACAAAGAAGTTCTTGTTGATTTAGAGAAAAGAGGTTTTGTTTACAAAATAATTCCTTACAAACATCGTTATCCACATTGCTGGAGATGCGGGGAAGAATTAGTTTTCAGACTTGTTGATGAATGGTATATAAAATGCGATGAGATAAGAAAAAAACTTATTGAAGAAAATAAAAAAGTCAAATGGTTTCCTGAATATGGAAAAACGAGGCAGGAAGATTGGTTCAAGAATATGGGCGATTGGCTTATCTCCAGAAAAAGATATTGGGGGCTTCCTCTTCCAATTTGGGAATGTGAATGCGGAAATATTTTTGTTGCGGGAAGCTTAAAAGAATTAAGAGAAAATGCCGTCGACAAAAAGAAAGTTGATAATTTAAAAGAAGTTCATCGTCCATGGATTGATGAAATAAAAATAAAATGCCCTAAATGCGGAAAAGAAGTTGAAAGAATAAAAGATGTTGGAGATGCCTGGCTCGACGCTGGAATTGTTCCATTTTCTACTTTGAATTATTTAAATGACAGAGAGTACTGGAAAAAATGGTTCCCTGCAGATTTAATTTCTGAAAGCATGCCCGGACAATCCCGAGGGTGGTTTAATGCTTTGATGTGGGCTAGTGTTGCAATAACAGGGAAAGCTCCTTACAAATCTCTTCTTGGTTATGAAACATTAAAAGATGAAAAAGGAAATGAAATGCATAAAAGCAAAGGAAATGCAATTTGGTTCGACGACGCGGTTGAAAAAATCGGAGCAGATCCAATGAGATTGCTTTATTGTTTGCAGGACCCATCACAGGAATTAAGATTTGGATTTAATGTAGTAAAAGAGCCAACAAATAATCTTACTATTCTTTACAACTTAAGCAGATTAATCGAAAAATCAGACGGCGTCGGAAAAATTAAGATTGAAGACAAATGGATTTTAAGCAAACTTAATTTATTGATAAAAGAAGCAACTGACGAATTAGAAAACTTTCATCTTTATTTAGCGATGAGAAAGCTACAGAATTTTTGGGTTAATGATTTTAGCAGAAGATATATTCAAATTGTTAGAGACAGACTTGCTAACGAAGATAAATCTGCAAAAGAAACTCTGAAAGAAGTTTATATCGCTTTGTTAAAATTAACTGCACCGATGGTTCCTTTTTTAACCGAAAAGATTTGGCAGGGATTAAAAGAAAAGGGAATTGTAAAAGAAGATTCGGTTCATTTATCGTCGTGGCCAAAAGAAGAGGAAAAGAAAGTTGATAAGAAACTTGAAGAAGAATTTGAAATTATTTTCAAAATAATTGAGTCAGGATTGGCGGAAAGAGACAAAGCACAGATTGGATTGAAATGGCCTTTGGGAAAAGCAGAAATTGTTTGCGAGAAAAAATTAGATAAGCAGATTGAGGAAATAATTAAATCACAATTGAATGTAAAAGAATTAAAATTTTCTGATGGAAAAGAAATTTCTGTAAAACTTGATACAAAACAAACTTCAGAACTTGAAGCAGAAGGTTATGCGAGAGAAATTTCAAGAGCGGTTCAGGCATTTAGAAAAGAACTTGGCCTGAAAAAAACTGATGAGATTGAATTATTTATTTTCGGCGACGATGAATTAAAAAAAATGTTTGAGTCCTGGAAAAAATTTATTATGGAAAGAACTAACTCTAAAAAATTAGAATTTTTATCATCAAATGTTACAACTGAGAAGGAAAGATTTAAAAATAAGATTGAATTTAAAATTAAAGATAAAAGAGGGGAGATAGCAATTATTAAAAAATAATTACTGTCCAATGAAACAAAAAGTTTACTCTTTAATCATAACAATATTTAAAAAGAAAAAATAACACACAAAAACAATGATAGTTAAAGATGAATTTTTAAGCAGACTAAGGAAGATTTTCGACTTGAATCTTTATGAGGTTAAGGTTTGGGCTGCATTGCTTTCAAGAGGAACAAGCACAGCAGGAGAATTAAGCAATATCTCTGATGTTCCAAGAAGCAGAACTTATGATATTTTAGAAAGCCTTGAGAAAAAAGGATTTATTCTTATGAAATTAGGAAAACCAATAAAATTCGTTGCATTGAAACCTGAGGAAGTTATTGAAAGAGTTAAAAAAAATCTTGTAAAATATGCTAAGGAAAGAACAGAAAGACTTGAAAATTTGAGAGACGACGAGGTTTTGAGCGAATTGAATTCATTATTTACAAAAGGAATAAAATTTGTTGAACCTTCTGATTTGTCAGGAAGTTTGAGAGGAAGACAAAATTTATACAACCATCTTGACATGATGTTAAGAGAAGCTGAAAAGTCAATCACAATTGTTACAACAAGAGACGGAATAAACAGAAAATTCGAAGCAATTATGCCAACATTAGAGAAATGCAAAAAGAGAGGAGTTAAAATAAGAATTGCTGCGCAAATAGATTCAAGCAATATAAAAGTTGCAAAAGATTTCAAAGCAGTTGCAGATGTCAGAGATGTTGACAAATTGAAAGCAAGATTTATTATCATTGACGGAAATCAATTAATGTTCATGCTTCTTGATGACGAAAAATTTCATCCAAATTACGATGTTGGAATTTGGGTCAATACAGAATTCTTTGCTCAGGCATTAGAACAAATGTTTGATATTGCATGGAAAGAGATGAAACCTGTGAAGTGATTAATAGAGAAATATTTCTTAATGTATATATTTAATTGATAGAGGATATGTAATGTTAAGTAAACCTTAATTCTTAACATAAAGATTACTGGGGTAATCTTTAATTC
>CAYIHY010000005.1:0-29390 GCA_964363345.1 Candidatus Woesearchaeota archaeon
GTAAGAGTCTTTTGGCAGGTTCACGCGGTGACGGAGTTTACTGGATTAATCCTGATGGAAATAATTTAATGAAAGTTTATTGCGACATGACCACTGACGGCGGAGGATGGACAAGATTCATAAGACATAGCGACCCTAATGGAATAACTGCAATAACCCAAGAAAATTGGGATAAAGGAATTGAACTTGCATCAAAAGGAAGAATTAACGAATGGCTTATCAAAACTTGGGGCAATCCTGCATATAGTTCTGAAACAAAAGAAAATTATATCAATGCTTGGGTTAGAACAATGCCTTCTTCTTATGCGAGTGCTAATTTTGTATTCTTTAAACATCAAACCCCTACTGGGTGTGGTGCTCACAGATATCATGGTGCAACAACATATGGAACAACAAGATTAATTTCTGGTTCACAATGCACTTCTCTTCATAGTTCTTATTCTACTGGTTATTTATGGGGGGAGCATACTTGGTGCGATAACCCTACAACTGGCTGGATGTGGATGGACCATTGTGGAAATCCTTCTTATCATATGTTAATTGTAAATCATAACTATGTATATCCTCCTGCCGGAACAACTTTAATTGGGGACAATCATCCTGCTGGGACACATCCTGCTTATGATGAAGACGGAGGAGCATTTGAATTTTTTTATAGAGAATAATCTATTTAAATTAAAAAAAGTTTATTAAATAATGGAAGAAACAAATCAAGCAATTCGAAAGAAGAAATTCCCTATTTGGATTTTTATTATTCTCGGAATTGTTGTTATTGGGTTATTTGCTTATTTTTTTATTTTTAAGAATAATCCTGTTTCTGTTGAAGAAAATACTGAAAATGGAAATTTAAATAATATTTCTGGAAATAAGATTAATACTCCCCCTGCAGGAACTCCTCTTGGAGAAGGAACTGCTTCTGAACAAGATAGAGTTGGTTCTGAATTAGCACCAGGATTAATATAATTTAATTCTCTTTTCCCCTTAGTTTTTTTGGAGTAATGTATTTTCTACACAAATAATTTCCTTCTTCTGTAAAAAACTGCACTTCGTAATTAGAAACCTTTCCGTCTTCTTCACAATGAAGCAAAACCCTTCTAAGAGCAGAACCTCTTTGAGTTGGCAGATTATGAACATATTCCTTTATGTTAAGCAAACCTTCTTCAACATTTCCTATATCTTCAAGCTTAATTATTCTTTTTGGAAGGAGTATCTCAGTTTTCACTTGGGATGAGAAGCATATTGTTTTATTAAGATTTAGTTATTGAGGAATATGTTTTATTTTTCTGCTTATCCTTTTCTTAACTTCATTCTTATTAAAATTCTTTTTAGCAATTTTTCTCTATCTTTGTTTGAATCATATTTTTCATTCAGCATTTTTGCAGCAATTTCTTTGTAAGCTCTTGCGGCATTGCTTTTGGGATGAGTATGAACAACCGCATCTTTCATGCACAATGATTTAGAAACACAAATATCCTCAGGAATCATTCCCAAGATAGGAACTTCAAGCATTTCCTTTACAGTCTCAGGCTGCATTTCAATATCATTTTTCCTAACTCGGGTTACAATAACTCCCATCACTGATTTTTTCATTTGTTCAGCCATTTTTATCGCTTTCAACGCATCAGTCAAAGCAGGCATTTCCGGGTTTGTAACAATAATTAAATCATCGGCTAAGCTAATTGATGAAAGAGCCTCGCTCCCAAGTCCTGCAGCACTGTCCATTATTATAAAATCAGAAATTTTTTTGAAATCGTCCTTGAATTCTTTCATCTTTTCAGGTTTTATTTTTGAAAGTTCCTTGATTGACAAAGAAGAAGGCATTATTTTTATTCCCGACTCATGTTCATAAACTGCTTCAAATGCGTCAGCTTTTCCGCTCAAAACATGATTAAGGCTTATCGGAACTTCAGGAGAATTTAAATGAATCCCAACATTCGGAGTGGTCAAATTTCCGTCGATAACAAGAACATCTCTTCCAAAATAATTTATTGCTGCACCTAAGTTTATTGCAGTGGTTGTCTTGCCTACTCCCCCCTTTCCAGAAGTGATTACAATTATCCGTTTCATTTTAATAAGTCTACTCAGAAAGAAATTGTTTAACTTTGCTTATAAATTTTTCGAGCATATCAGCATATTCTTTCAGCTTTTCAAGATTTACATTAATTTCTTTTCCTTGGTAGAATATTCTCAGTTCAACATTTTTTCTGAACTCGCCAATTCTCTCTGTTTTTAATTCTTTTATTTTTTTGAACATTTCATACAAATCGATAACAGCTAAAAACTCTTTATCCTTTTTGAACAATTCCCGAATTTCTTTAACTTGCCCGACAGGATTTGTAGGAATTGATTTTATCTTTTTTTTCTTTTTCGCGTGTTCAAGAATTTTATCAATGCTTGTGTCAATCATCGTTCTCCATCGCAGAATAAGATTCATAATTACATCGCACGTTTTCGTATATTTCAGACTCACATATAAAAGATGATCTGCACTGATTTTTTCTTGAATTATCTCTTCCATCATAAAAACCCCTCTTGAAGTATGTTCTTTAAGAGGTCAAAGTTTTTATATCTTTCTTTATAAACAGAAAAATTGCAGAATTATTAGCTTAATTTTAAGATAGCCTCAGCCAAATCACCAGTTTCTTCAAGTGCTTTTTTAGCCTCTTTTTCAGAACAATTTGTTTTTTCCATAACAACTTTTACATCATTTTCTGAAAATTTTTCTCCGCCTTCTTCAGAAATGTCCCCTGTTATTTGGAAAGATTCCTGCTCGCCCATTTTTATTTTCATTACAGAAGGATTATTGATAATTAATTTATCCCCATCTTCTTTCTCAATTATAACTCTGGAAGAAGGAATTTCAGTCTGGCTCATTCCCATCTGCTTCATCATTGCCTGCATTTGTTTTGGGTTAATTCCAGGAATCATTTTATTTTATAGAATTATTCAGTTTTAAATTTATCCTAATCTTTCAGCCATAATTTTGAATCTTAAATCGTTATTAACTTTACTTTTAACAAACTTAATAAAAGAATTATAATTTTTTTCTTTATATTGTCTATTAAGTTCACTAACCTCTTCTTTAGTCATCCTCAATAATGAATATCCCATTTTTGTTCCACGAATCCCCCAATTTTTTCTGTTTAATTCTCCCAAATTTCTATAAAGTTTTCTTGTCCTACGGCATTCGCGAATTTGATCAAATGCACAGTATGAAGCAATTGCTCCTGCTAAAGTTAATGCAGTTCCAAAAAGAATTTCCCCCTCTTCAAAATATAAGGGAGAGGCTAAAAAAGAAATTCCTGCTGCAACTGAATCTAAAATGAGTTCTCCTTTAGTTTTTACTTTTAAAACAGGTTTGTAAATTTCTCCTTCACTTAAAAAATAAGCAAACACTTCATTTGAGTTTGAAGAAATTTCTTCTAAAGGACGTCTAATCGCATGAGTAAATTCATGCTTTAGTGTTTCTATTAAGTTCATTCCTTTTTCAAGAGATTCTTCATCAATTTCAACAACTGGGATAATTTGCCCCCTCTCTTCTTTATGAACTACTTGTCCAAGGGTTATAGCTCTTACTTTCTTTTTCGATGGTTTGTTAATCTTTTTTGTATAACAAGTAATCCAAGAGGGTTTAGTATCAAAATCAAATCCAAACATTTCTATCACAAAATCGAGAAACTCTTTTGATACTTTATTATCAGTTTTATTCTTAAAGGCATAAGCTGCTTCAAGAAATCGATTTCCTCTTTCATAAAAAGAGTCTTGGCTTTCATTTAATTTGGGTAAAATTCCAGACTTATCCATCCTTATAATTTTATAGTCCATAAAGAAATTTTCCTACAGATCTTTATAAATATTCTCAAATAGAATTAATTTCTCTATTTTACAAAAATCTGGAGAGCAACTCGGAAAACAACTATCAGAATTATAAAACCGATAACATGAGTTGGTTTCAAATTAAATTTGCTTTTGTATTCTTCGTTAAAACGCGTCAATCCACCCATTCCAGAAGGAACATTTACTCCGCTGTCTGTCATAGAATAAATAAAAGGATAAGGTATTTAAAAGTTTCTTGGTATAATATTTTATGACAGAAGACTTGAATGAGATTAAAAAAATAGAAGGAAAATGTTTGAAATTATGGGAGAAAGAAGGAATTTACAAATTTAATCCTAAAACTAAAAAGAAAATTTATTCTGTTGATACTCCGCCTCCGACTGTTTCGGGGAGAATGCACATCGGACACGCATTTTCATATTCGCAGAGCGATTTTATTGCAAGATTTAAAAGAATGAACAACAATGAACTTTTTTATCCTTTCGGAACAGATGACAATGGATTGCCGACAGAAAGATTAGTTGAAAAAAGCAAAGGCGTTAAAGCAAAAGACATGCCCCGAAGCGACTTCATAAGATTATGCATGGATTTTCTAAAAACTGAAATTCCTCTTTTTGTGCAGGACTGGAAAAATATTGGAATAAGCTGTGACTGGAATTTAAAATATTCAACTATCGACGAGCATTCAAGAAAAATTTCGCAGTGGTCTTTTTTGGATTTGTATAAAAAAGGAAGAACTTACAGAAAAGATGCTCCTGCAATGTGGTGCCCCGAATGCAAAACCGGAGTTGCGCAAGTTGAAGTCCAGGACAAAGAAATTGGTTCTGTATTCAATGAAATAATTTTCAAAGTTGGAAAAGAAGATGTAAAAGTTGCAACAACACGCCCCGAATTATTACCTGCCTGCGTCGCAGTTTTCTACCATCCCGAAGATGAAAGATACAAAAAATATTTAGGTAAAAAAGCAAAAGTTCCATTATTTAATTTTGAAGTTTCTGTAATGGAAGATAAAAGAGTTGACAGAAAAAAAGGAACAGGGATTGTAATGTGCTGTACTTTCGGGGACCAAACAGATATGGAATGGCAGAAAGCGCATAATCTTCCGATAAAAACTGCAATAACAGAAGAAGGAAAAATGACTTCAATCGCGGGGAAATATTCCGGAAAAAATATCAAAGAAGCAAGAAAAGAAATTATTGAAGATTTGAGATCAGAAGGACTTTTAACAAATCAAACTCCGATAAAACATTTTGTTAATGTTCATGAAAGATGCGGAACAGAAATAGAATTTGTAAAAGGAAAACAATGGTTTGTAAAATATCTTGATTTGAAAAATGATTTGCTGAAATGGGGAAATGAGTTAAACTGGCATCCGCAGTATATGAAAACCCGTTATGATAATTGGGTAAAAGGTTTGCAGTGGGACTGGCTTATTTCTAATCAGAGATTTTTCGGAGTTCCGTTTCCAATTTGGTATTGTGAAAAATGCGGTGAAGTTATTTTAGCAAAAGAAAGCCAACTTCCCGTTGACCCTTTGAAAGACAAACCTCCGTTTAGTAAATGCCCAAAATGCAATTCAGAAAAAATAATTCCTGAAACAGATGTTCTCAATACGTGGTTCACTTCTTCAATGTCTCCGCAAATTGTAACTCAGTTAGTTAAAGATGAAAAATTAAGAAGCAAGATATTTCCAATGAGTTTGCGTCCGCAGGCGCATGAGATAATTTCTTTTTGGTTGTTTAATACTTTAGTAAAATCAAGATTGCATTTTGGAAAAAATCCGTGGAAAGATGTTGCAATTTCCGGATTTGTTACAATGAAAGGAGAAAAAATGTCAAAGAGCAAAGGGAATGTTATTTCCCCGCAGGAAATTCTGGAAAAATATGGTGCAGACGCAATGAGATACTGGGCAGCGTCGTCAAAACTGGGGGAAGATTTTGATTATCAGGAAAAAGATTTGGTTACAGGAAAAAAATTAGTTACGAAATTAATCAACGCTTCAAGATTTATTTTTATGAATCTAAAAGATTACAAAAGACAGAAACCAAAGAAGTTGGAACCTTTGGATGAATTATTTTTGAAAGAATTAAATTATACAATAAAAGAAGCTACTAAAGATTTTGAAGAATATCAATATTCAAATGCGAAAACTGATGTTGAGAATTTTTTCTGGAAAGATTTTGCAGATAATTATCTTGAAATTGTAAAGAACAGAATTTACAACGGGAAAGGGAATGAGAAAATTTCTGCGCAGTATACTTTGTATAATTCATTCTTGACAATTTTGAAAATGTTTGCTCCTTTTATTCCATTTATCACAGAAGAAATTTATCAGGAATATTACAAGAAAAATGAGAAGACAAAATCAATTCACTTGTGCGAGTGGCCGAAGAATGAGAAAATGGAGAAAAATCCTTCTTCAAAAAAATATGAAAAATGGGAATGGGGAAAAGAAAAATTAAAATGGGAACTTCTGCTTAAGGTTATTTCAAATATTAGACAGGAAAAATCTATTGCTAAGAAATCTATGAAAACACCTATTGTTTTGACTCTTGAAAAGAAAGATAAGTCTGCTTTGAATGAAGTTTTGGAAGATTTGAAAGCTGTTTCTACAGCTACACTGATTCAGGAAGGGAAGTTTAATGTCAAATTTACAGAACAAGATTCCAAATAGAAACATTTAAATATTACATAAAATAATATAAATATATTATAAATTGTAATATGGAGGATATACAAATGAAAACTATAACATTGAAGGAAATCTTTGAGAAAGCAAAAAGAAAGAAAATATCTTACGATATTAATGAGAAAACTCTTGAAATGATTGATGAAATGGTGAAAATATTAGGAATTTCAAGGTCTCAGCTATTAGACTCATTAATGTTTTCTGGAATATGGGCTCAAACAAATTTCTGCCTAAAAGAATGGGAACGTATGAAGAAAGATAACTTGAAGGACTTGGTTCATAAAGAAAAGAAAGAAGAAATAGAAAAAATGATGAAAAAGATGGAAGAATTCAAGAAAAAGTGGACAATAGATGATATACCCCACTATTAAAAAATAAAAAAGAGGTGATATCAATTAATTTTCCCATAGCATTTAATTTATAAATCAGAATTCTCTTTTTAATCGATGGTAGCAACATCTAAAGAAGAACTTGAAGAAATTCTTGAAGAACTGGAAAGTCATAAAGGAAGGCACACAGAATTAATTTCTGTTTACATTTCTGCGGATTATGATGCAAATTCAGTTCAGAAACAGCTTGAAGCTGAAAAATCTACTGCGAAGAACATCAAATCCACGACGACAAGGAACAATGTGACTGATGCTCTTGATAAAATTATCAGATATTTGAAAACGCTGAAAAGAACTCCAGAAAACGGATTGGTTTTATTTGCGGGAAATATTGCTAAAGTTGAGGGTCAGATGGATATGCAATTGTGGGTGATTGAACCTCCTCTTCCGCTAAAAATAAGAATGTACAGATGCGACAAGGATTTTGTTCTCGAACCCCTGCAAACAATGCTTGAAGTTTCAGAAGTTTTCGGACTTTTAGTTATGGACAGAAAAGAAGCGGCAATCGGCTTGCTTGAAGGAAAAAGAATTGAAGTTTTGCAGAAAATGACTTCAGGAGTCCCAAGCAAAATCAGAGCAGGAGGACAATCAAGCCAGAGATTCCACAGAATTACAGAAGGTTTGACAAAAGATTTCTACAAAAGAATTGCAGAAGAAATGAAAAAAATATTTTATGACCTGCCGAAACTAAAGGGAATAATTATTGGCGGACCAATCCCTACAAAAGATGAATTTATTGACGGAGAATTCTTGCCAACCCAATTGCAGGGGAAAATTATCGGAAGAGTTGATATTGGCGGAAGCGACGAATCAGGATTAAAAGAACTTGTTGAAAAATCAAGAGATATTTTAGCAGGACAGGAAATTATTTATGAAAAAAAAGTTTTAGAGAAATTTTTTGAAACTCTCGGAGAAAAACCAGACCTTGCATTTTACAAAGAAGAAGACATCAGAAAAGCATTGCAATATGGGGCAGTTGAAACATTAATTATTTCTAAAAATTTTAACAGAACAACAGCAAAAGAACTTATTAATTTAGCGAGAGCGATTGATTCAAAAGTTGAAATCGTCTCGACAGAAACAACAGAAGGCGAGCAGTTCAATAATCTTTCAGGCATCGGCGCAGTTTTAAGATTTAAAGTACAGTAATTAATCTAATTCTTTTAGAATTTTGCAAATACAAATTAATCCTTCTTTAGAGACGAGAGTTTGCACGAATACAAATTTTTCCTCTTGGGCGGGAGGGAGGGAATGAATGAGTGCAGACGCGAGTAAAAGCAGAAAGGAATGAACAAAATTCTTTTTATTCATAACCTTTAAAATCTTCATTTTGTTTTTATATTTATGACTTCAAGCCAGACAATAAATGAGATTGATGAAGCCCGCGAAAAAGAGGACTTGAAAAAATTAGAGGCAGTTTTTTTTGTGAGCGCGCGATTTCTGAATATGAGCGAATTAATTTCTCTCACTGATTTAAACCCCATTATAATCCAGGAGTTGATTGAAAAATTGCAGGAAAAATATGATAAAGCAGATTCCGCAATTGAAATAATTGAAAAAAACGGCTTGTGGAAAATGGATGTCCGTTCTCAGTATTATAATATTATAAATAAATTAGCCGGCGGAAAATCAGAATTCTCAAAAGCAGAACAGGAAACTTTGGGAATTATTGCATACAAACAGCCGATAAAACAATCAGTGATAATTAAGATAAGGGGGAATAAAGCATACGAACACATCAAAACTTTCTTAGATATGGGACTTTTAAAAAAGAAAAAAGTTGGTCACACAAATGAATTATCCTTATCAGAAGATTTCTATGATTACTTTACTTTTCAGGGAGAAGGTTCACCACAAGAATCTTTAAAAATAAAAAACTCTGACTGAAATTATGAAGTTTTTGCCAATAATATACTTGATGTATATGTTCTTTTCAATTTATTTTCTCTCTTTATTTTTTGTTTTATATTTTAACAACAAAAAGAATTTATTTAATTTTCCCGAGATGAAAAAAAAATATTCTATCTCAGTCGTAATTCCCGCGTATAATGAGGGGGGCACAATAAAAGACACAATTGAGCATGTTTTTGCAGTTGATTATGATAAAATAATCCAAGTTATAGTTGTAAACGATTGTTCAACCGACAATACAAAAGAGGTTGTTGAATCATTGCAAAAAAAATATCCTGAACTAATTTTAATAAATAATGAAAAAAATCTTGGAAATGCGGGAAAGTCAAAAAATGAAGGATTAAAATATGCAACAGGGGAATTAGTTGCTTTCGTCGACGCAGATAGTTATCCTGCAAAAGATTCGTTTAAGAAAATGATTGGATTTTTTGACGATGAAAAAGTCGGAGCAGTCACATGCCCAATTCTTGTGAGGAATGCAAATAATTTCTTGGAAAAACTTCAGGAAATAGAATACAAAATGATTGCATTCTCACGAAAACTTCTTGGTTATGTCGATGCTATTTATGTAACTCCAGGACCTTTGGCGATTTACAGAAAAACCGCGTTGGATGAAGTCAGGGGTTTTGACAATGACAATCTAACCGAAGATATTGAAATAACCTGGCACCTTACTGCAAAAGGATGGAACAGAGAAATGTCATTATCTACAGAAGTCACGACAACTGCTCCAGCCACTTTAAAAGAATGGTATAAGCAAAGAAGAAGGTGGTCAATTGGCGGAGTTCAGTGCATTGCAAAATATAAAAAAGATTTTTTTAAAAGGGGTATGCTCGGCATGTTTGTTCTTCCTTTTTTTGTAGTCCAATTTTTTCTGGGACTTTTAGGATTAGGAGTATTTTTTTATATCACCTCAACTACCCTAATTTCAAACTATCTTCTTGTAAATTATTCTCTGCCTGCAGGAGTTCCCATTTTAACAATTGACTCATTTTTTATCACTCCCAATTTTCTTGATTACATCGGGATAATTTTATTTATCGTTGGAACTATATTTACTTTATTTTCATTATCGATGATGAAAGGAACAGTATTCAAAAAAGATAATATTTTTTATATATTATTTTTCTCGATTGTTTATCTTTCAATTTATCCTTTCATTGCAATAAGTGGGGTATACAATTATTTTAAAGGGGGAAATAAGTGGAGATAGCATGATAAAAAATCAAAAAATGATTTTTTTGTACGCGTTGATTATTACTCTTGTAGTTTTCAACCTCGGAATTTTTATGGGTTATATGTTAGAATCTTCGAGGTTGGACAGAATAAATATTCTTTACTCAAATGCAGAGCTTGAACTTTTTGACCAGATGGCGCAGAAAGAATCTCTTGGAGCTTTGAATATTAACTGCAAAACTCTTGTTGAAGAAAATATCAAATTCGGAGACAAAGTTTTCCAAGAAGCACTGCAGATACAAAAATATGAAGAAGCAAACAGGATAAGCGGAGATATAATTTTCCAGCATAAAAGATTTGATTTGTTAAGAACTCTTTTCTGGATGAACAGCATAAAAATAAAACAAAGTTGCAATTCTAATTATCATAATATTGTTTATTTTTATAAATATAATAATCCTTCAATAAATCAGGATTCAAAACAGAAATTCTTTTCAAATTTATTGGAGCAGGTAAAAAAGAAAGAGGGAGATAAAGTAATGCTTATCCCAATTGCAGGAGATAATGATATTCCTTCTATAAATATTCTGATAAACCAATTTAATATAACCGAATTCCCGACGATATTGATTGATGAAAAGACAAAATTGACCGATATTAAAAATGCAGATGAGTTAGAAAATTTTTTTAAGTAATTTAGTCTATATATCTCAACACAGAAATATTAAAAAAGAGAGATAACTCATTTTTTTTATGGAATGTTTTAAATGCGGTGTTTCAGGTGAGAGAAGGAAATTATATGATGCGATTTCTAATAGAGGAGTTATAAAAATATGCGAGGATTGTGCCTCAAGAGAAGACATCCCAATTATAAAAAAACCAACCGAAAATCAGATTCTTGAATCAAAAACTCCTGGTTCGAAATCAATCAGAGACCGATTAAAAAGTATGCAAAGAAATCATTTTGTCGGAAAAGAAATGACCTTAAGAGATTTAGTTGATAAAAAAGTGAAGACAAATACTTTCCAAACTCCTTCAGATTTAGTTCCAAATTTCCACTGGACTATTCAGCAGATAAGGAGAACGAGAAAAATAACAAGAGAACAATTTGCAAAAGGAATTGGAGAATCAGAAGCAACAATAAGAATGGTTGAACAGGGAATTTTGCCTAACGGAGATTATAAGATAATAAACAAAATTGAAGGTTATCTTAAAGTTAATCTAAGAAAGGGGAGTTCAAATTTAGGAATAAAAATGCCTGAAAGAAGATATTCTTTAGATAATTCTCTTACAGAAATAGCAGAAGACCAAAAACCAAAAAAATTAAGTTTCAGCATTCCTGCAACAAAAGATTTGAAGATAAATGACTTGAAAAACATGAAAAAGAAACAAGAAGATTCAAGGTCTGATGATGTCTGGGAAGAGGAATACAGTCAGGACGACGAGAAGTTCTTGGATGAGCAGGAAGATTTTGATGAAGAAGATAAATAATTCTAATTAAATGAAAAAAATTATTGTTGGGGCACTACCAACATTTTCTTGTGACCTAATTCTTTTGATACAAAATAAGAACTATGAAAAGCAACAACTTCATTTTTTTTATTTATCCACGGAGAAGGAATTGGTTTTTTCTGCAAAAATCTTTCTTTTAAGAACTTTACTTCTATTTCATGATATTCTGAAGAATCACATTTAATCTTGTTTATCGATAATCTAGTTTGTTCCATAATAATTTATCGTAATCTTTTATTTAAACCTTTAGAACTCCTAAAAGGTAGAAATTGTTAAGACAAACTTTCTCACCAAAACTTTTATAAATATAGTTTTAGACCTCTTTCTATGGAAATGGATATTCTAAGAAATGAAAAAGAAGAACTTGAATTAGAAACAGACAGCCTTACAATCGTTGAAATTTTAAGAGTTTATTTGAACAAAGATTCTGCTGTAACTTTTGCAGCATGGAAAAGAGAGCATCCGACAAAAAAACCGATTCTTTTAGTAAAGACAAAGGGAAAATCCGCAAAAAAAGCAATTGAAGAAGCTGTTTCTGCAATAACAAAAGATTTGGACAAGATTGAAGACGATTTCAAAAAAATGAAGTAAAGTAGTTTTTGAAAATAATGCGAACCAAAACAAAAAAAATTCCGTTAAAAGATAAACTTAAATTTCTAACTGCAAAACCAGTTCAGGAAAATTCTTCTATTTTAGAAAATATTTTAGGAGTTCCAATTAGTCTCGGGGAATTTTCGGGGGCATGGGAAGAGCAGGGAATTTTTATTAAAGAATTAACAGGAGACTACACTTTCCTTTCAAGATGTTATGCCGATCCTGATAAAAACGGGAGAGGAAATATTATTCTTGCTCGAGAAATTTCTTCAGAAGACATTGTAATCACTAAAGATAAAACTAATTATATCATAAAATTTACAGATGGAGGCGGAGCGATGATATATGATGAAGGTGATTTAACTAATGAGATAAATAACAGCACCGATGCTGGATTAAAACAAGGATTTGCAATTTATAACTTGCTATTAACTCGCGCGGGCATTCCTCCAGTTAAAAAAATTAGTTAAAAATTTTTCAAATAATTTATAAATCTAAAAAACATATATTATTATGGTAAAAAAGGGTGAAAGAAAAGAAGCGTGGTTCAGAATTGTTGTAGCAATTGTTACAGGAATTATTCTTAATGTTTGGCAGGGATTAATCGCAATTTTAGCGTTAATAAATTGGTTCATTGTTGTATTCAGCGGAAAGAGAAATAAATCTTTAGCAGAATTTTCAGAATATTTCAATACAGAACTTTACAAATTTTCAAGATATATAACTTTTGTTTCAAACAGGCGACCTTTCCCATTTTCAAACTTGGAAAGAATGAGCAGATTTCAATAATTTTTATTTAATCTTTTATTTCTAAAAGAGATTCATAAAATAATTCTAAGTCAGAAATAGTTTCTATTGGGGCACCAAATCTTTCAAAATATTTTCTTATAGATTGCGGGTTCTTTTCTTCACTTATTTTAAAAAAGGAAATACCTTCACTTAATTTATCCATCAAAAGAATTCTGGTTTCTAATGGAAGAGTTTTAGCAATTTCTAAATATTCTATCTCTTTTTCCCTTTCATCTTGGTAACCATTTGAGGTTAAAGTTCCCCTATTTATTAGGGTAAGTGATTTCACTGCATTTTCAATTCCTTCTGCCTTTTTTTTTATTAATCTCATTTTTGAATCTGAGTCTTTTGTTAATTCATTTTCTTCTTCAGAAGGAGAATATTTTTTAAATCCAAAAAGATTTTCTTTGTTACCCCCAATATGACTTCTATCAGTAATTATTAATTTAGTTTCTCTTTTGAAAAAATTTTCATATAATTTGCAATATTCTATTGCTTCTTTTTTATATTCTGGAAAAATGGCGATAACTGAACCATCTGTAATCATATTTTCTACTCCCACTCTTCCTGCGAGAAAATAATTCCAGCTAATTTTTCCAATAAAATTAAGAGGGGTTACTTCCCTCATACTATGGTCGTTATACAAAAAATAATTTCCTTGCCATTTTTTTCCAAACGAAGAAGAGATAAATTGATTTACAATTGTTACTGGATTTTCTATTTTGTCGAGTATTTCCATAACCTCGGATAATAAGAGCCTTTTTAAATATTTTTACAACAATAATCCTTATATAATTTGAATTTTCATTTTTTATATGTCAATTGATAAAGTTGAAAAAATTTCTACAGGAAGTTTTGATTTGAATACTTGGCTTTATGGGGGTTATGAAAAAGGAATTATCACAATGATTGCAGGTCCTCCCGGAAGTGGGAAAACAAACATGGCTATTTTAACTGCGTGCAGTCAGGCAAAAAAAGGGAACAAAGTTATTTTTATTGATACAGAAAGCGGATTTTCTTCTGACAGAGTAAAACAAATCGTCGGCGAAGATTATGAAGAAATTCTGAAAAATTTTTTACTAATTTCCCCTGCAAATTTTGATGAACAGAAAAAATTTTTCTCTACACTAAATAATCATTTGAAAAAGGAGCAAATAAGTCTGGTTGTTGTTGACAGCATGGCAATGCTTTACAGATTGGAAATGGGCGACGCGAGAGCAAAAGAAAAAGATGAAAATGTTCAAAATATAAATCGTGAAGTTGCGAATCAAATGAAAATTCTTGCAGAAATTTCAAGAAAGCAAAATATTCCTGTTGTGATTACGAACCAGGTTTATTCAGGATTCCAGTCAGAAGAGGATTGGAAAAAGGGAGTTGAAAGAGAAATGAATATTGTCGGCGGAGATTTATTTCAATACTGGAGCAAATGTATTATTCAATTGAGGAATGAAAAAGGAAAACGAAAAGCCATATTGCTTAAACATAGGAGTCTTCCTGAAAAAGAAATGGGATTTGAAATAAGAAACGAAGGAATATTCAAAAAAGGGATATTTTAATAAAATATTCTATAATTATTCGTTTACGATTTCGCAAATACAAATTTTTCCCTTATTAGAAGGAGAAAATTTTCACGAGTGCAAAAATTTTTCTCTTGGGGTGGGCCATGCTTTTGGGGTAAAAAAGTAGTATTGCTCACTTGTAAAAAAAGATGGATATAATTAATTAGCTAAATCTTTAAAAAATCTTTTTCCATTTTTCATTTTATGTATAAACCAAAAGTGGGAGAAATTATCTGTATTCAATGGGATCAAGGCAATGAATATGGGGTAGTTATCTCTAAAAGGGAGTATAAAAAACAAACCGGGGATAATGCAACCAGATCTGATGGGTTTTTTTATAAAATAGGGGAAGAAATTATCTTCTGTAGTAAAAGTGAAAATCAAACATTTAAGAATATAAGAAAATCTTCCAAAGAAGAAGCACTATCTGATTTAGAAGAGCGACTTTCTTCATTAACTGTTATTGTTAATTTTATTAAATCTCTTTAATAAACACTCTTGAAGGGTAGTTCTTAATTATTTTAAAGAAAACTTCCTTAATTCTATTCATGTCCGAAAATATTAAATTTGAAGTTATAAAAAAGATAAGTGAATTAAGTTTCAGGCATAAAAATATTAGAAATATTTCAAAATTAGACAGCAATTCTCCACCGAGTGTTTTTATCGGAAGCAAATTAAAATATCCTCTTGTAAATGTTGGAATTTTATCTCCTCTTGAAAGAGAAGAGAATGCATGGATTTATGACGACGCAAAATATTGGGCAAATAATAATTTTCAGATAAATGATGTTCTAAAACTGCGCGATAATCTTTTGAATTCAAGATTTCAGTCAAATGTTCACAGCACAAGAACAAATGAAAATTTTATTCAGCTGGCTCAGGAGATTGCAATTGCTTCAAAGCCTGTTGATTTGGAGATTGAATTAAAAAATAAGTTAAATATCAAAAGAAGTGCAGACAAAGTGTTAACTCCGCATGGAATGAGAGCAGAATTAAAAAAAGCAAAAATAACAGGAAATGTAAAAGTTCATTCACAATTGGACAAAGTTATGAATGATGAAATAAAAGCCTCTGAGGGAATTGAAAATTTGTATAAATTCGGTTTTGACGAATACACTTTAAGCAAAATTTTAAGCGTCGGAGTTTTGGGAATAAAACAAAATAAAAAACTTGTTCCGACACGGTGGAGCATAACTGCAACCGATGACACTTTAGGGAAATTATTGCTTAAAAAAATAAAAAATTATCCAATAATTGAAAATTCTGAATTATTTTTTGGAGAATTCTTGGGAAATTGTTATTTGATAATGCTTTTTCCAAATATTTGGAGCTATGAATTGTTTGAATTATATCTTCCGAAAAGTTCATGGAATCCTTCTGATGAAATAAAAGCTTCAACAGATTATGAAAATTATTCCGGAAGAAAAGAATATGCTCATGCAACTGCAGGGGGCTACTATGCTTCGCGTCTTCCAATTATTGAATATCTAAATTCTATTAGGAAGCAGGCTTCTGTTCTTGTTATTAGGATAGAAACTCCAAGTTATTGGGCAGGCCTTGGAGTCTGGGTTGTAAGAGAAAGTGTAAGAAAAGCAATGGCTCATAAAATGAAATTTACCGACGAGAATGAGATGAAAAATAGCTCAAAAAAAATAGGAATGATAAAATATAATTTCAATATCTCGGAAATTTTGCAGAAAAGCAAGCTTCTTGCAGAAAAAAGAACCCAAAAATCATTGAAAGATTTTTTCTGAACCAATAAAAACATAAAAAAAGTTAAGGGAATTAAAAAAAATTCCCATATAATCAATAATAAAAAAATAAAATTTAGAATATCAAGTAAAGTAGACCTTTACTTTTTTTTCTTTTTTGCTTTCTTCTTAGCTGCCATATTTAACACACCTCCTTCATTCATAGAAATTATATGACAAAATAGTATTTAAATTTATTCTTTTTTTAAGAAATTTTTCAAATTTTATTTTTTTATTGAAAAAATTTCTCGTCGACAAATCAAAAAAATAAAATTTGGTGCAAAAAAAATTTATTTTTTTTAATTTTTGTTAAAATTTTGAAAAATTAATTAAAAAATTTTAATTTAATTTGTAAATTGCAGTAACATAAGCGCTGACTTCCTGATTTGAAGGATTAATATTTGCTGAAGTGCTCTTTGCTTCTGCATTTCCTACAACTCCGCTGGCTGCTGAAGCAGAATAAATCGGCCATGGGCGATAGTCAAACTGGTCAAGTGAAACTGAAACTAATCTTCCTAATCTCTTATTGAATCCCTTAGCAAGAGCTTCTGCTTTGACTCTAGCATCTTCCGAAGCTGTTTCTATTGCCTGAGCCTTTGCGCTCTGCTGAAGTGCAGGAGTTAATTCAAAATTAATATAACTTATTCCCGCGCCCGCATTTGTTCCTGCATCAATAACACTGCCGATTTTGTCTTTTTTCTGGATAGAAAGTTCTATTTTCAAAGAATTTGACGCTTTATAATCAATTAACTTCTGAGTTCCGCTATAATAATCATATTCAGGATAAATATTAAAATTCTGAGTTTTCAAATCATCTTTTGAAAAACCCAAGGCAACAATGTTATCAGTAAGTTTATTCGCAATCAAAGAATTTGCATCTGACGCTTCTTGAGAAGTTTTCCCTGTTGTTTCAACATTAAAATAAACCGTTATCAGGTCAGGAAGAACTTTTGAAGTTGCCTGTCCGTCGACTTTTATTGTATTTGAAAGCGAGCTTGATACAAAAAAACCGATGATTATTGAAACTAAGATGAGAACTGCAACCGCAATAACAATAGTTATTTGAACTGATTTTTCAAGTTTATGCATAGGATATAAAGCAATTCAGGGTTTAAAAGATTTATTCTTTGCTTTCAGAATTTTCTTTTGCTATTTTCTCGCGATATTCTTCGAGTCTTTGCTTATTTGACTCGCATTCAGAATTAAAGCAGAATATCCATGGACGCTTTCCTTTCCTTAAACTTATCAGCATGGGAAATCCGCAATATTCGCAGACCTTGCCTGTTTTTTTAATAACTCCGTTGGGAGGAAGCGAATAAGTTTTTTTGCAGTTTGGATAAGCATTGCATGCAATAAAATTCCTTCTCGTTTTCCTTGAATAAGTTATAGCAAGAGTTCCGGTCTTGCAGACAGGGCACGGAAATAATTTATTATCTTCTTTTTGTTTTTCCCATTGCTGAGATTCTGCAGTTAAAAGAGCGTTTCCAATTTCTTTTTTATTTTTTTCGAAATCTTTTGAAATCTTTGTAATTGTTTCTTTCGCTTCATCAATAACTTTTTTTTCTTTCTCAGCAAAATCTTTTGTAGATTCAACAATTGAATCCATTTCTTTTTCAAAATTCCTCGTCAGCTCTTCATCAATAATAATCGGGGAATATTTTTCAAGAGTTGCAATCAAAGAAATTCCCAGCGGAGTTGCTTCAATGCTTTTTTCTTTAACATATCCTCTGTCATAAAGTGTTTCAATTATCGCGGCTCTTGTGGCTTTTGTCCCCAAATTTCTTTTTTCAAGTTCAGAAACAATCGAAGCAGGGGAATATCTTTTCGGAGGTTGAGTTTCTTTTTCCTCTGTTCTTGAATCAATTATTTTAACCTCTCCGTTTATATCGGGAAGATGTTCCTCTTTAATCTTGTAAGGATAAATTTCAAGCCATGCTTTTTTTCTAACCTCGCTTCCTTTTGCATTAAAAGTTAAATTATCAACCTTTGCAGTTACTGTTTTATTATCAACAATAGCATCGTCGCAGAATAAGGAAAGAAATCTCTTAGCAATTAAATTGTAAATTTTTTCTTCTTCGCCAGATAAAGATTGAAATTCTCCTGTCGGATAAATAGAAGGGTGTGCAGAATCAGTTTTAGCTCCCTCAATTGGTTTTTGTTTTGTTATTAATTTTTCAACTTTGTATTGCTTTGCTAATTTTCCTAAAATTTCCTTGTAATTAATTGAATCGGGGAGTTTCTGGCTGGAAGTTCTCGGATAAGAAATTAATCCTGCAAGATAAAGCGACTGCGCAACTTGCAATGTTCGTGCAGGAGTCATGCCCCCAAGACGATATGCTTCCATTTGCAATCCAGTTAAATTAAATGGAGGATTCGGAGGAAGAGTCTCTTCTTTTTTAGTCGTATTTGCAATTGCAGTTTTCCCGATGATGTTTTCAAATTTATCAAGTTCTTTTTTATCAAAAATATCTTTATTATATTTCAGCTCAATTTTATTTTTATCGTCTTTAACATTAATAAAAATCTGCCAATATGTTTCTGGTTTAAAATTCAAAACTTTCCTTTCTCTTTCAACAACTAAATTTAACGCGGGCCCCTGAACTCTTCCTATTGACATTATTTTAAATCTCCCTGCTTCTTTTATTGCATTCATTAATGCTCTTGATAAATTAATTCCGTAAAACCAATCAAGATAATGTCTCGTCTCCCCCGCAATTGCCTGCCCCCAATTTATGCTGGAACTTTTTGTTTCATAAGCCTCATTTAATTCTGGTTTTGTTAAGGTGGAGAATTTCATTCTATTCGCATCTTTCTGATTGCAGATAAATCTCATCACATTATAACCGATAACTTCTCCTTCAATGTCGTAGTCTGTTGCAATTGTTATGCTCCCTGCATTTTTTGCTAAACTTAGTAAGGTATCGTAATATTTTTTTGTGAAGCTTCCGCCTTTTATCAAATAATTTGGAACCCATGAAATATCAAAAACAGGAAAACCTGAACCTCTTTGCATCTGAGTCAGCGTGAATAAATGTCCAACAGCGCAGGCAACAATTATTTTTTTCCCTTTTCGATTAACTTCATAATAAGGAATTCCGTGAAGATTTTCTTTTTGGGAATTTCCAAGCGAATCAGCAATCTTCATCGCTGCCTGAGGTTTTTCTGTAACAATTAATTCGTAACCGTCTTTTTTAAGGGAAATATTTGGGGTCTCGTATTTCTTTTCTGTTTTTGAAAATTTCTTAGAATATTTTTTAGCAGTTTTTTTAGGATAAGTTTTATTTTTAGATTTGAAAGTTTTTGTAATCCTTTTTGCTCTCGGAGGTTTAGAAACTGTGACAATATCAACATCCATCGGCTTATTTTCTTTCTCTATTGCATACTTGACATCCCGTTCATCAACAGGGAAATAATTTTCTGCCAAAGTCTGTTCTTTAGATTTCGTTGCCTTTTTACGCATAATTAAGAATACCTTAAGAAGTATTTATAGGTTTTTGGGTATTTTTATAAACGTTTATTCTCTTAGACTATCATGAAAAATGATTTAGAGAATATAACAAGGAAAATAAATGAACTAAGAAAAATCGCTAAAGAAGAAATTGTTAATGTTCGTAAAGATATAGGATTAATCATTCGTGATAACAAAAGAGATGGGAGAGAGATAGAAAATTTGTTAGATCATACTTTGAATTTAACCTTACTTGGAGTTGGAGATAAGGAATTTCACGAATTGAATGATTTTTATGCTACTTTCGATTTACAAGGAGCAGAAGATTATAAGATATTTTATGAAGAAATGACTGAAAGGAAATATTAAATCTTGATTGTTAAAGGAGGAAAATTAAACCCCGACCACTTTAAGATTGTTGCCAAATTTCCCTCTCTGATATTATACTTATGCCATTCAATGCCTTTCTCTAAAAGAGGTTCACGCTGTTCTCTATTTCCTTCTTGGGCGATACACCAGATATTCTCTAGTCTTATGTCTCTTTCAACTAATCGCACCATTGCAATTTCAAAAGTATTTCCTTCGCCGCAGGCATCATCACAAATCAAATATTTTTCAGAATCTAAATCAGGCATAATCTCTTCACGCCATTTTTTTGGTTTTTTATTATTGCAGACAGCATCAAGGACAATATCCATATATTCAACGCCGACCCATGCAGGGGGAGTATAATTAATTCTCTTATTTGGGAGGATTAAATTATTTTTAAGGAAAAAATTATTAGAGAAAGGGTAATGTTCTGTTTGTACAATCATTGCAGTATAATCTTTCATTCCAGAATTAAATTCTTCTCTTGCTTGTGCTAATTCTCTCATAAAAAATCACTGATAACTTCACTTAAAAATATTATTGTTTTAAATCTCAAAAATCTTTTCTTTTCTGCTTACATTTATCACCCGTGTTTTTCCCATATATTCTTCCAATCCTGCTGCTTCATGAATATGTGCCGTGATTAAAATATTAGGCTGAAATTCTTTTATCGCTTTTTTTACTGCGATGCTCCCGGGAAATCCTGAAAATTCTGCCTTGCTTCCTTTTGGATGCATATGAGTAACCATAATTTTCTTCTCAGAATCTTTTACATTCTCATGTCCTTTTTTCAGCAGATTAAAAATTTCAGAATCTTTTATCATATTTATTCCTACATCTGCCGCACCCGCACCAAAAATTCCCAAATTATTTTTTTTGAAAGAATAGCCATGAATATTTTTTGTGTTGGGATACATTTCTGACAAGAAATCTATTGTTGCATTTGACTCATGATTTCCCGGAATAAGCAAAACTTGTTTATTCGCTTTAATGAAAGGCCCGATTAAATTTTTTGTGGACTGCTCTGCAAAAGTTATATCTCCCGCAAGAATTACTAAATCAACATTTTCTTTAACTGCTTTTTCAGCTAATCTTCTTACCAATCCAGTATCTCCGTGAATATCTCCAACCGCGAGAATTTTTGTTTTCTTTTCCATCATTTTTATAAATTATTTTCCTTAATAAATATATCAACAGCGTCTTAAATTTGGAAAATATCTATGATACAAAAGATTTAAAAGCACACCACTATCTGAATATATACATTCAAACGTATATTCAATTAAAACGAAATAAAATTTTGTTTTAATTCTAAAAAATAAAAAATGAAAGACAACTTTGACGTATTTTTTCGAAGAAAGCCGGCGTTGATGCTGGTTTCTCTTAAAAGAAATACAAGAATAAGGTACGGTAGTGTTCTGGCTAAAGAAGTGGATTGCACTTACAGCCATGCAGTAAAAATTTTGCAAACCTTAGAAAGCCTTAAGTTAGTTTTCTTCGAAAAAAGAGGGCGGATAAAAGTGATACAACTAACGAAGAAAGGCAAATTGGTCGCTGACGCAATCGAAAACATTCAGCAGCTGATTAAGTAATTATACTATCTGCCCAACATTGAAATAGAAGAAGTAATAGATTCAATTATCTATTAGAAAAATGGGTTTTTCTTTTAGAAAAAGAAAAGCTACAATGTAATAGAAAACTATAAGTGTAAAAAAGTAGGGGAAAAAATTTAAATATTTCTTTAATTATTTATATCGGTGGTCTTGCAGTACAAACTGAAATCAAAAAAGAGATGGAATGATTATCCCGGAAAAGATAAATTAGAATTTTCAACTGACAAATATAATTTTAGATTGCTGAATGAAGCAAAAACAAAAATTCTAGCGGACAAAGGAACTTATGAAGATATTATGAGAAGATTTCGACAGATTGAATTTTTTAAACATCATTAGGCGACTTCGTTCGCTTATCTCTCTTGCTCCGCACCAGACATTCGTCAAGGTGCTTCACTAGGAAAAAAATTAGGGGAGAAAAATTATAAAGCTTTCTTCATAATATATTTAATGAAACTTCTTAAGATTACTAAAAAAGGAATAAATGAACAGAAAAGAGAAATTCAAAAATCAAAAAAATCAAAAACTTTTAAATCTAAAAGTGATAAAATCTTTAATGAGATGGTTAAAACAAATCCAGAATTATGGAAGATTATCGGTCCAACATTAGATTCTAAAAAAACACAAGATTATAAAAAAGGTTATATTTCGGGAATAACTACTTTTTATGACCTTTTAAAAAGGGAATCTAAGAAATCTTAAGGTAATTTTCATTAATTAAATTTCCAAATAAGTAAAATATTAAATAAAATCAATTAATTAAAATCGTCCTGATTTCTTTCTTTCAAAACTTTTCCATTTAGAAGCGAGTACTTTTGCTTTTCTTCCCAGTCTTCCAAGAACCGACCTTCTTATGTCAACTGACTTCACGATTTTCTTTTTTCCGAAAAAGTCAATAACTCCATTTCCAACTTCTTTAACAGTTTCTTCAACTTTCGAAGGAGAAAAACCAGCCTCCTTAGCGGTCTTTCTTATTGCATCTCGGACTTTAGAAGGACTAAAAGCTTGTCTTCTTTTTCCGCCTCTTTTTATGACTTGTGTCATATTAATAATAATTAAAAGAAATATTTAAATGTTTGGAGAAAAATTTTAAGAGACCTTTCTGCCGACTCTTTCTGAAAAACCGCATTTACCGCATTTTAATAAAATTAAATTATCTTCATCAGAATAAAAAATTCCCAAATCTAAAATTTGGGCAAATCCATATCCGCATTTCTTGCAAACATTAGGATAGTCCGCAAAATTATTTTTATCTTTTCCAACTCCATCTCCTCTCGGTTCAGGGAGAATAATTTTTTCTTTAGATTTCAAAAGTTCATTTTCTTCGACAGATTCAATAAAACCGCAGTTGGGACATTCGAAAATAATTAATCCATCTTTTTCTTTAAAGTTCATTAAAGTATTGCATTTCTCACAAAATTTTAAAGTCATGAATATAAATGACCCGAAAAGAAACTTTCCTTAACAGATATTTCAATTCGGCGTCACTAAGTGACCCCGAGGGGATTTGAACCCCCGACACCCAGATTTCTCCTCTCAAGTCGAGACACTCTTCGTCTTGATTCAATTGTAAGAGTCTGGTGCTCTAACCAGGCTGAGCTACGGAGTCATATAGGATGTTTGAAAAACATCCTTTTAATATTTGCTCAGAATGGTTTGTTCGTTAGAACTGTAACCAGGCTGAGCTACGGAGTCATTATGGTTTTTATTATATTTCGTAGCGAATCAATGTATTTTAAGTATTTCTACTATCTTAGTTTTCTATTACATTGTAGCTTTTCTTCCAATCTTTCGAAGAAAGTTGGCGAAGTGAATTTCCTGTTCACTTCTTCGTTTCTCTTTTCTAAAAGAAAAACCCATGAGCTACGGAGTCATTAAAATAGTTTAGAAAAAAGACATTAAAAAAGTTATCTATATTCAAATTATAATTATCTATATTCCCGCCAGGTTTTTTCGCACTTTGTGCATTTGAAGAATTTTGTTTCTGCCTCGTCACCAGCTCTTGTTTGAGTAGTCCAAAAATATGCTTTGTCATTTCCGCATTTCTTGCATTTTTCTGTAACAATCGGAAAAGTTTCCATATCTTTTTTTACAACATCAACATTTTCATTTTTCTCGTCGATCTTCTCACAAGAAACTAATTTTGCTTTCCCCTTAAAAGTATAACTACATCTGGCACATCCAGAGTTCTTTTTCTTTTCAACCAGAACCGAACCGCATTTTGGACAGAATTCCATATTATATTTTCCTCTTGTACTTCTAATTTTAACTTGTCTAATTTAAAAACTTTTAGTTTTCATTGCAGAATCCTCTTTCTGATTCAGGCCTCAGTCCCTCATAAAAAATTAACTTTACCCAGCCAAAACCAGGAGCAATTCTAAAAACTGCTCTGCCTACCAACTGAGTTGATTTTATTTTAGTCTCATCAACTCCACCAAGATTATTGCTTGGAACAAGCATTTTCGCATTATTATCTCCCATTGTAGAAAATATTTTCTCCCCGTTTTCTTCAGTTATTTTTACGATTCTATGAATTACCGGAGTTCCTCTGTTTCCAGAATTAAATGCTATGATATCTCCAATTTTTAAGTTGTCGGGATTTGCTTTTAGGATAAATAAAATATCTCCTTTGCTAAATCCATTTTTAAAACTAAATGTTTCAAATTCTGTTTTTGATAAATTTATTGTATTATATTTGGATTCATGTCTCTCAAACCAATTATTAAAATTTGAAAGAATATTTCCCTGATGATACATACTGCATGACTCGACGATCGCCAACGGCAAAGTTGTTCCTGTTGTAAAATTTAGAAAAGGGAAAAAAATAAATTTTATAAAAATAAAAAGGAATATCAAAGAAAAAAGCCAACCCTTAAAGCTATTATCTTGCCATAAAAGATACCAGAATTTTTTAAATCCTTTTTTCATATCACATTTTTTTAAACTCATCGAAATAAATAGCAAAAGAGATTTTTAAAATGTATTATTGAGAATTAACTTCGCCAAGTAATTTTTCTAACCTGCTTCTATCTTCTTCTTTTCCATTAACTAAAGTATTAAGAGCAATTCTCTGCCATTCTGCTGCAGATTTCATGCGCTTTTTTACTTCCTCAAATTCTGGTCTTTGAAAATTAAATTTTCCATTTTCATAATTGAATATATTCGTTCCTTTTTCGTCGATTATAGCTAATTGAATATTTTCATCTACTCCACTATTAATTTTAGCCGTTTCAGAAATAGAATAAGCTGCAATATTAATTGCTTGCTGCTTTGATAAGCTTTCTTGGTATATCTGTCTTAAAATAATTTTTACATAACCATCTTGTCCCATGGTGGCAAATCCGTTATAAAATGGGTCTATAATCCCTTTATCATCGGTAGCAGCTAAGTAAGGACGATCTTCCTTATAAAAACTGAACATTGTTTGACAAAGAAAGCCATTCTTAGTAAACGCGGGATTATCTCCAGTAGTATATTTATCTCTTATCTCGGTGTAAATTTCTAGTATTTTTTCTCTTACCTCTTCATCTTTTAGTCTACTTCGAAGATTTTCAATTATTTCATCTCTTAAAGAAACAACCCCCGCAAATGCAAAGACAGAGTTCTCAATTTTGAATATTTTTTGTACGGGGGGGAAGATTTCAAAATCTGCAACCATCCTGCTATCGGTAGCAATCAACGCACCTTTTTTATTATCATAATACATTCCAATAACTAAAGTCATAAGATTATCTTACTTTTTCCCCTTATAATCTTTTTTGCATTGAAATATATATTTCTCAGAAAGAATTAAAAATAAAGAATTATTTAATTTGTGATGGCAGAGATTGGACCAATAACTCTTCTAATGCTTCAGCATCATGCAGTTGTAAATAAATTTCTTTCAAATTTTGAAAAAATATCTGAAAAAGATTCTTGGAAAATGAAAGATTCATTTAGAATATTCAAATGGAATTTAGAAAAACATTTTTTCATCGAAGAAGCTAATTTTTTCGTGGTCGCAGACAAGGATAACAGAACAGAATTATCTCAGCTTAATAATTTATTAAAAGATCACAAAGATTTAATGATAGTTCTAAATAATTTGAATGAGGACCTTGATCGAGGGAAAAAACCAGTAACGGGAATATTAAAAGAACTTTTGTTCGCCCATGAACGAAGAGAAACAGACAGCTTTTATCCTATGCTTGATAAACGGCTTTCAGAAAAAGAGAAAAAAGAAATAATAAAAAAAGCGAGCGACATAATTTTAGGCTAATAATTTCTCACTTCCCACATTATTGTATTTCTGCCTTGTAAATTTCCTACTTCAATATCATAAGCGCTGAATTCAATTATTGAATCTGGAAATAAATCAAATAATTCCTGCAAATCTTCATAACTTGAGGGAAATAAGTTCCCTTTCATTAAATTTAGAGCAGTTAATCCATTTGCATATAAAGTTTCTTCTTCAAATGCACGATTCATTGGTTTTTTGATGGTTGTATAAGTTAAAGCATAAATTTCCGGAGTTTTTCGCATTATTTCCCCTTGAATTGTCAAATGTTCGTCTGGCATCGACTGATTAAATACCAGTGCTTTTTTAGGAATACCTTCTTTTCTTAATTGTTCGACATAGTCAGTCGTTTCTTTCAGGGTAAAATTAAATCTTGCTTTGCTTCTTGCAATTCCTTTTCTTCCACGAATACAAATTTTTCCTTTCCAACCACTATTTTCAATTTCTTCTGTAGAATCCCAAGTCAATGCTTTATTTCCAAAGAATCCTCTTTCATAAAGAACATAATATTCTAATTTAGAACAAATTTTCCCCTCTTCTATTCCCATAAATAAAAACTTTAATCTAAGTTTATAATGATTTATATTCAAATATAGAAATATTTAAATAGTATACATATTGTGTATACATTGATTGTATATACGTTAACCCCTTTCAACAAGTCACATGAAAATGTGACTTCATAATCAAACAAAATGACTGATATATTCGACAACACAATTTTATGCAGGAAGTGCAACACAAAAATGCAGAAAGCAAAAATCCTAAAGAACGGATTTTTATTCCGTGCAATGGTTTGTCCAAAATGCAACGAAAAAATAATTCATCCTGCCGACGAAGCAGAATATGAAAGATTCACAAACTTAAAAAACAAAGAATTTCATGTTAAAATGAGATTGGTCGGAAACAGCTATGCGGTTTCAATTCCAAAAGAAATAGTTTCATTTATGAGAGAGCAGGAAAATATTATGAATGACATGGTAAGATTATGTTTTGAAGATATAGGAAAGTTAAGTTTAAATTTCGGAGAAAACGAAAAATAAAATGGCTGCAAAAGAAAAAATAATAAAATTGAAAGTGGTAGAAGCAATGCAGGATGATGCATACAAAGGTATCGCGAGAATTGATTCTGAAATAATGAGAGAACTTGATATTCGAAGAGGAGATGTAATAGTTATTAAAGGAAATCGTGAAACTGTCGCAATTGTCGACAGAGCTTATCCTGCAGATGTTGGAGAGGGGATAATAAGAATCGACGGAATTCTAAGAAAAAATTCAAGAACAGGAATTGGAGATGTTGTAACAATTGAAAAAGCGGAAATAAAAGAAGCGAAAAAAATTGTGATTGCGCCTGCGCAAAAAAATATTATGGTTCAGGGAGATCCAGAAAGTTTGCGAAGAGGACTTTTAGGAAGAGCAATTATGAAAGGAGATATTGTTGTTCTCGGGGGAGTTCAAAGAAGAAAAGATTTGATGTCTGAAGAATTCGGAGACATGGATGATATATTCGGAAACCTTGGAGATATTTTAGGCGGAATGGGTTTCGGCGGAATGGGCGGAGGAGTCACGCAAATAAAATTTATGATTGTTTCTACAAATCCAAATCAGCCAGTTATAATTACAGAAAATACAGAAGTTACTTTAAACTCAAAAGCAGTTGAATTAACCGACGAGAAAATTCCGGAAATTACTTATGAAGATATTGGCGGATTAAATGAAGAGATAAAAAAAATAAGAGAATTAGTTGAAATTCCATTGAAGCATCCTGAAATTTTTGAAAGGTTAGGGATAGAACCTCCGAAAGGAATTTTATTACACGGACCTCCAGGAACAGGTAAAACACTCCTAGCAAAAGCAGTTGCAAATGAATCAGAGGCAAATTTTATTTTGCTTAATGGTCCTGAAATTATGTCAAAGTTTTACGGAGAATCAGAAAAAAAGATAAGGGATATTTTTGAAGAAGCTGAAAAAACTGCGCCTGCAATTATTTTCATCGACGAGATTGATGCAATCGCTCCGAAGAGAGAAGAAGTTCAGGGAGAAGTTGAGAGACGTGTTGTTTCACAATTATTGACAATGATGGATGGTTTGAAATCAAGAGGAAAAGTTATTGTCATCGGCGCAACAAATCGCCCAAATGCTTTAGATGAAGCTCTTAGAAGACCAGGAAGATTTGATAGGGAATTAGAAATTTCTGTCCCGGGAAAACCAGGAAGATTGCAGATCTTAAAAATTCATACAAGAAATATGCCGATGGAGAAAAAAGTGAATCTTGATGAGATTGCATCTATTACCCACGGATTTGTCGGAGCAGATTTAGAATCTTTAACAAAAGAATCTGCAATAAGCGTTCTGAGAAGAATTCTTCCGCAGATGAATTTAGACAAAGATGAAAAAATCCCGAATGAAATTTTAGAAAAATTAATTGTTAATCACGAGGATTTTATTAATTCACTTAAAACTGTACGCCCCTCTGCAATGAGAGAAGTCTTAGTTGAAACTCCCAATATTGAATGGACCAGCGTCGGCGGATTAGATAGTATTAAAGGAGAATTAAAAGAGGCAGTTGAATGGCCACTGAAACATCCTGAAAGTTTTGTAAGAATGGGAATTCGTCCTTCCCGAGGAATCTTGCTTTATGGTCCGCCAGGAACAGGAAAAACTTTATTAGCAAAAGCAGTTGCAAAAGAATCAGAAGCAAATTTCATTCAGGTTAAAGGCCCAAGTTTGTTAAGCATGTGGGTTGGAAAATCAGAAGAAGGAATGAGAAAAATTTTCGAAAGAGCAAGACAAGTTGCTCCTTGCGTTGTTTTCTTCGACGAAATTGATTCATTAGCAGGCAGAAGAGGAATGGAACAGGGAACAAAAGTTACAGAAAGAGTTTTGAATCAGATGTTAGCAGAAATGGACGGACTTGAAGATTTGAATAATGTTTTAGTTATCGGCGCCACAAATCGTCCTGATATGTTAGATACTGCATTATTGCGTCCCGGAAGATTTGACAAGATACTTTTAGTTAATGCTCCAGATGAAACGGGAAGAATGCAGATTTTAAAAATTCATACAAATAAAATGCCTTTAGGCGACGGAAAGAAATCATTAAATGAAAAAGAAAAAGAAGAATTTTTGAAAGAGTTTGCAAAAGAAACAGATGGTTATACTGGAGCAGATTTGGAAGCAGTTGTGAGAGAAGCTGCTTATTTTGCATTGAGAGAAGATATTAATTCAAAAAATGTTTTAAAGAAAAATTTCACAGAAGCATTGAAAAAAGTTAAGCCAAGTGTGAATAAATCAACAATAGAATTATACAAGAAAATAGAATCAGAATATTTGAAATCTGCAAAGGCCGCATTGCCTGTTGATAATTCTTATTTGGGATAAAATTTAGTTAATACAGAAAATTCAAAAGCTTTTTATATAATAAAAATAGGTGATTGTTACATTTTAGCACCAAAAAGGCTTAAAAATTAGCTAAAC
>CAYIHY010000006.1:0-29062 GCA_964363345.1 Candidatus Woesearchaeota archaeon
TAAGTTTTAATATTCCTTTAGAAACTGTTCCAACTTTTTTCATAACGGAATTTTCTAATTTTTCTCTAAGAATCGGAGTTCCTAAATCTCCAGAAGTTTTTGGTTTTGGATTTAATGAATAATTTGTTTTGAATTCTCTTTTAATTAATCTTTCATCTGAATGTGCGATATCAACTGCTGTTCTCATTAACTTGCCTGTTGCTTCGTCATTAAGTCCTGACTCTGGAAAACATTCAAAATTAAAAACTTTCAAAGCTCTTTCTAAATAACTTTCTGGGAATTAATACCCAATCCTTCTAATGTTTCTACAGCGCCCTTATAATCGAGATTCATAATTCTTTAATAAAATTCCTTATTTTTAAATCTTCCTTTTGTAACCCCTTAATAATTACAAAAACAATAAGTTTAAATAGGTTGGGAGAGATGGTTTTTTATGGAAACACAGGTATATTCACATAGAATGTTGCCGAAAGAAAGTCCGTTATACTCTAGAGTAGACAGCATTAAAAAAATAGTTTATGACTCTCCTTTAGTTCAAAGAATTGTTTTTGAAAAGGGGGAAATTGAATTAAACCTTTCTGGAAATTTGCTTAACATATTCACAAAACTATACGCCCCGGATGGAAGTTCACAGGTAACTCGCTACGTCCCAAAATATATCGGAGGAAATGATGCTAAACAAATGCTTAACCGAGCAAGAGAAGATATTGTTCAAAGAGTAACTGATTTGGAGATGAGAAATAGGGACATCGAAATTGATCGAGAGGTTCTTGAATACTTTAGAAAACAAAAGGAAGCAAATGAAAAAAGAAGACGTCTTGAAGCTATGAAATCAAAATACCTAACAATGGTAGCAAGTCAAACAAGCCAAAAGGCCGCTTAAAATTCGCCCAAAGTTTTTTGTTTCTTTTTTTCTAAAAGCATATTTATGTCTACGTTAAAAACTTGTAAAATATTTTCAACTGCTGGAAGAATTTGATGTTTCAGATAATATTCGATTTCATATTCGCCTTTTTCATCGGCGAGTTTTACTTTTTCCCTGACTAATTTTTTCTTGTCGGGTGTTTCTGCAATATAATATTCAATCATGCTCCCCATATCGACAGGCATTTCTCTCTCGAGCATTTTTCTGGCAGCAATCACGTGAGGAGTAATTGCTTTGTATTCATCAATTGGTTTTTTAAGCTGAGTTCTAACAGTCATTTTTTTTAAATCAATTTTTCTTTCTTTTACATCTTTTACAATTCCTTTCAAAAATTCAACTGCTTTTTTTTCATCCCCATCTTCAAGTATCAATTTCAAAACTTTACTCTGCGTTTCTCTCGCAAGATTGCACCAGTCTCTTCGCACAGTTTCAAAACCGCGGATTTTTAATTTATTTTCTTCAGTTATCAATGCATATTTTTTCTTTGCCCCGAATTCTCCTGTTCTTTTTGTAACCCAAATTCCTCTTTTGTAAAAATCTTCAAGCTCTAATTCCATTATTCCCGGAAGCTGAGAATTTAATTTTTTCAAAAATTGCTTTGCATCTTCTTTTGTTCTTTTGCCTAAGAGAAATGCAATGGAATCTGTATCTGAATAAATTGTTTTGTATCCTTCCTTGTCTATTTTTTCTATTATGTTTTTTATCGCTTCTCTTGCAAATGCAGCAGTGGCGGCAGCAGCGTCTTCAGAATAATATCTCGCACCGAAAAATCCCAGATAACCATAACTCGCGTTTGCTAAAAGTTTGAATGCATTGCTTCTTGCTTTTTTTATTGCATCAGGCTTGTTTTTTAATTCCTCTTTGTATTGTCTTCTTTTTTCTATTATTTCTTTTAACATCTCTGGGAAGAATCCTTCTTTTTTGCTGAAATAAACTTTTTTATTTCCTATTCCAATACTATTAGAATTTTTTTCTGGCTCTTCTAATAAAGTTGATTTAGATAAATTATAGGTTACAATTACACTTCCGTAACTGCTCGTGAAATCAAAAATCCCGATGTTTTCATAAATTCCAGGCATGGGCTGAAAGACAAATGCTCCTTCGTATTTTCCTCTTCCTTTTCTTTCTCCGATTTCGTCGTAAGTCGGACGTTTTTCAGGAATTTCATTAAACTTATTCAAATTGTGAATAATATAATCTTCAACATTTGCAGACATTCCGTTTCTTGAAACACTGAAAACAGGCTCCTGCATTAATTTTGTAAATTCCCATAAGTCTGGCCAGATTTTTTCAAAAATTTTGTAAGTTAAAACAGAATCGTGAAGGTTGTATTCAAAATATTTTTCCCATTCATCTATTTTTATTTTTGAAGAGTGCCTGAATTCAAAATCTTTTTTTGATTCTCCGAGAAATTCATTCGCAACTTCGTTTAAGGATAAACTTTCAGAAGACATATACTGAGAATAAGCGGTTTGAATAAATCGAAGCAGGTCAATGTGGGGGATTCCATTTATTTTCGCAGTAGTCATCATTCCTCTTGAAAATTTCGGCTGGCTTTTGTCAATCCCCAAATCTAATTTTACTTTTAATTTTTCTGCGCGCGCTTTCAAGTAAGGCAAATCAAATCCGTCAGAAAAATATCCTGTAAGAAAATCGGGAGAAATTTTTTTTACTATCTCAACAAATTTTTCCAAAAGCTCTGCCTCATCTTTTACACATTCCACATAATCTAATTTTTTCTGGCATTTTTTCCAGGTAATTACTTTTTTGAAATTTTCAGAAACGAGCGATATCATTAGAATTTCTCCTTCGCCGATTTTGAATTCGTCAGTTTCAATATCAAATGCTAAAATTTTAGGAGAAAAATTTTCTTTTTTTATCGGGGAAATTTTATCTGCCTTGATGCACAAATCAACGTCTAAAGAACTGTCAATTCCTCCGAATTCTAAAGAGTTATTCAAAACCTCCCCCGAAATTTCATACCAACACAATGGATTGAATTTTCTTTCAATTATGTAATGACTTATAAATCCGATATCGTAACCCCTTCTTTTTTCTATTTCAGGCATTCCGAGTTTGTCTGCAATGTCATGTAAATCTTTGTAATTTGTTGCAAATATTTTCAATGCCTTGACATCTTTTCCAAGAAATTTTTTGTTATACAATTCTGTTTTTTCAACTTTTGTCTGCCTCCCTTTTACATCAATTTGGATTTTTTCTATTTTTTCCTGCAGTTTTTTAATTTCTTTCTCGCTTAATTCATCTTTTAAGATTGCCCAGAAAAAAACATCACATGAATCAATTATGCAGACTCTTTTTCCTTTTTCATTTCTGCCGATTATCTTTGCATAGTTCCTGCCTTTAAAATCAAAATAATCATAATCTATCGGGATAAACTCGGTTTTCATAAGATAAATAATCCTCTTAATTATTTAAAGGTTAAGTTTATATATGCTTTTTAGATAACTTCTGCATGAGTGATTTATCAAATTCAAGAATTAGCAACCTGGCAAGCTTAGGAGATGCTGACTTTGAAGATCAATATTTTGGATATGACCCCCGTAAAGATCCCGAAGAAGAGTGGGGAATGAATTTAAATGACGAGATGTATCAAAGAGCTCAAAGAGAAGGGGGGAAATCTTTGTTGGAATGGATAGAAAAGCACGAAAAAATTTATTTAAAAAGACAAGATAGAAAAATAACTGCCTTAGAACAGTTAAAAACAGAAGCAATTCGTAACTGGGACGGGTTGAATTATGTTCGTGCATGCAATTCTTTGGGACTAGACCCCGAATTTAATGATTTATATGAACAGGGACTTGCAGAGGAAGCTTATTCAAGAAGATTAACTTCAAAGATTAATCCCCATTTGTCTAAGTATACTCTTTTTTATCAGCAAGGAATTGTTTTGAATGAAAAAGATCTTTATGCACATATTGACGAAAAAAAGAGATTACTTTTGAAATTTTTCCCAAAAAGATTTGGAGATAAGGGCAAGCAACCCATCGCAGATATGGAAGATGCAAAAGCAGGAAGATTATTTGCTTATTTAATGGCTTACGCCGAGAAAAAATAAAAAAGAATTAAAAAGTTTTTTAGTTATTTAGCAGCATCCTTTGAGCTCTTTGCATATTTTCTTTCCTTTTTCTGTGCAATTTATACTGAACCCGTCGTTTCCACATTTTATTGTGGCGATTTCAGTTCCATCACAAACTATTTTACAGTCTTTGCATTTCATTTTTTTGCCTCCAAATTTAGTTATATTGGTTACCCGATAATGATATATAAATATATCGATTGTCCGATATTTACTATTGACAAGATTTATATATTTGTTAATCAATATTTATCCTATGGAATGTTGTGATATGAAAGGATTTTTATCGTATCTGATATTATGGAATCTCAGTAAAAAAAGCATGACTGGCGCAGAACTTTCTAAGGAGTTTGAAAAAAGAAAAGGGTCAAAGCCAAGCCCCGGAACAATCTATCCTACTTTAAAAGAATTAAAAGAAAAAGGATTTATTTCTTCTGATAAAAACAAAGCGTATTCCTTAACAAAAAAAGGGAAAATTGAGCTAAAAAAAGCATGTAATACATTTTGCAAAATATTCTATGATATGCATGAGATGATAAAGAAGTAAATTACAGCATAATAAACTATTTATATTTCTTATACCTACGAATAATATCAAATGGGACTGAATATTAGGGAGATTATACCACGCAGGGAAATTGAAATTTCTGACTTAAAAGGAAAAGTAATCTGCATTGATGCGTTTAACACTTTGTATCAGTTTTTGTCGACGATTAGACAGGTTGATGGAACTCCGCTGATGGACCGGAAAAAAAGAATAACAAGTCATCTTTCCGGAATTTTTTACAGGAATATCGCTCTTCTTGAAAACGGGATAAAGTTAGTTTATGTTTTTGACGGGAAACCTCCTGAGATGAAATATAAAACTCTGAGAGAAAGAGGAGGAAATCGGGAATTAGCAAGAGAAAGATATGAAGAAGCTAAGGATGTTGAAGATTTGGAAAGCATGAAAAGATACAGCAGCCAGTTAGTCAGAATCAACGATGAGATAATTCGGGAGAGCAAAGAACTTTTGGATGCGATGGGGATTGCAGTTGTTCAGGCGCCAGGAGAGGGGGAAGCACAGGCAGCGCATCTGGCGAAAATACGAGAGGGAATTTATGCGAGCGCGAGCCAAGATTATGACAGCCTGCTTTTTGGCGCACCGAAATTAATTAGAAATTTAACTTTAGCAAAAAAAAGAAAAACAATAAGCGGGTGGATTGAAGTCAAACCTGAAATGATTGAACTTGAAAAAGTTTTGAATTATTTGGAAATAAATCTTGACCAATTAATTTGTCTGGGAATTTTAGTCGGCACGGATTATAATCCAAAAGGAATTCCGGGAATCGGACAGAAAAAAGCTCTGCAGATTGTTAAGAGATACAAACAGCCGATTTTAATTTTTGACAGCATGAAAGAACAAATTTCTAATCTGTCTGAAGAAGACAAGTTTGAATGGAGAGAAATTTTTGAATTATTTCACAAACCCGATGTTTTAAATTCTTTAATAAAATTCAATCCTATCAATGAAAAAAAGATAAGGGAAATTCTTGTTGATGAGCATGATTTTTCTGACGACAGAGTTCAGAAGCAGCTTGAAAGATTAAGAGAAATTACCGAAAGAAACAAGCAGAAAGCGTTGGACAGCTGGTTTTAAGATTTTTTTTCAGGTTTTTTCATTTCCCATTTTCCCTGGGGAATAAAAAATCTTATTCCAATTAAAATTATTCCGATTACTACTAAAATAGTTTGTTCATAAACAAAAAAACTTCCTGCAATTAATAATACCCCAATAACAAGAAGAGAATTTTTTGCCAACTTTATAATCAAGAAGAGTGTTCCTAAAAGAATTATTATAGGAATTATTGTTGCGAATATTTCTGAAGATACCCCGAAATTATAAAAAAATCCACTGATGTCAAATCCGCTTTTATTTACTGCATAAGTTATAAGCAACGCAATTGCAGCTGAAATTATTCCTGAAGTTGTTCTGTTGTCTTTGAAAACTCTGTTTAATGAAAAAAATAAAAGCGTGAAAGAAATTAAAAAAACTGCATAGATAATAAGTGAAGAAGGATCCACGCTGTTAAGAAGGTCGCTGATTGTTCCCTGAGCGCTTGCAAAATTAATAAAGTTTAACAAGACAAAAATTGAAAGCCACTTTTTCATTAATTAAATAGGAAAATTGTTTTTATAAATTTTTGTCTATATTTCGCTGAATCATAAAAACATTTATAAATTAGAAAGTTATATTTTAGTAATGAAGAAAACAAGAGGGGTAAAGAAGAAAGTTAGTTCTCATAAAAAACAAAATAAATTTTTGTCATCTTTCAAAAGATTTTTACCAGTTATTGTTCTTCTATCTGTTTTTGCTATTTTACTTTTAGATTCTACTTCATTCAACGGGAATGTAATAACTGGACAACCTACTGCAAATACTGGAACAACTTTCGTTTCTGATTTATTCTCTGGTTGGTCAACAGGTAATTTAGATGTTAATCTTGCCAAAATTTTATTTTGGGTTATGTTATTAATGCTCATTGGAGATGTTTTAAATGTGGTCGGATTCCCCTCAAATCCATTTCTTCAGTTTTTATTTGCATTAGTTGTTAGCTTTTTAGCAAGTGCGTATATTACTCCTAATGAAATTTATGTTATGCTTACTTCTTATAGTGCATTGGGATTAGCTCTTGGAACAGTTATTCCATTTATGATTATGATGTTTACTTCGGCTATGTTGGCTTCAGCTAAAAAGGTAACTCAATTAAGTGCTGGAAGATTAATGCTTATTGCTATTTTGTGGTTCCTTTGGACTGGATTTTTATTATATAGATTAGTTATGTTCGCGATAGACAAAGGAATTGTTGCACTTATACAGGGAGGGGGGATAATATTATCTGCAACCTTGGCTTTATCAATTTGTATTCTTATATGGAATAAACAGTTTAGAAAATGGCTTCAAAGTCTTGGTATAGAGACAATGACCAATAGGGCGAGAATTGAAGCAGAGGAACGTAGATTGTCAATAAAAACCAGAAGAGCAACAGAAGAAGCAGAAAGAGACGGGTCTGGAATATAAATAACATTTAATAATTCTTTTTTCACAAAGGTTTTATAAGTATCAAAATATAATACAATTGTATGAAAAAAGAGAACAAGCAAAATAATTTTTTTGAAGATATTTTAGTTTTAAGATGCCTGAAATTTTTCTTTGAAAATCCTTACGAGAAAATACATTTAAGAGGATTTGCGAGAAAGATGAAAATCAGTCTTAATACAAGCCAGAGATTTTTGAATCTTTTTTTAGAACAGAACTTTATTGCAGAATCGAGAGAAGCGAATTTAAGATATTTCAAAGCAAATTTAAATTCCTTGACATTTAAACATTTGAAAATTTCTTTTTCATTGGGAGAATTGGAAAATTCAGGATTAATTGATTATCTTGCAGAAAAGTTTCCGCAAGTTATTTTATTTGGAAGCATCGCAAAGGGAGAAGATGATATTAATAGTGATATTGATTTGGTTTGCATTGGAATAAAAAAAGAATTGGATTTATCTGAATTTAGCAAGAAATTAAAAAAAGAAATAGCTGTCCACCAGTTTACAATTTCGGAATGGAAAAAACAAAAAGATAATAACAAAGCATTTTATCATGATATAATCTCAACAGGAATAAATTTAATAGGAGAAATTCCTATTTTAGACTAATATGAAAAAAGAAATAGACGAACTTTTTGAAAAAAGACTGCTTAGAAAAATCTCAATTGATGAAGAAAAAGTCAAGTCAAGCATTAAAATATCTGAAATAAAATTAGAAGAATCAAAAAAATTATTTAATGCGGACTTCTTTGGTAATACTTTATTGTCTGTTTATACTTCAATGTTTCATGCTGCAAGAGCTTTGCTTTACAAAGACGGAGTTCAGGAAAAAAGTCATTATGCCGTTTATATTTATCTCAGGGAAATTTTTTCAGATAAAATTTCTAAATCTTTACTTAACTCATTTAATAATTATAGAGAAATTAGACATCATATTTTATATGGCGAAGAATCAAAGATAGAAAAAGAAGATGCAGAAAATGCCCTTCAGGATGCAGAAGATTTTTTAGAAGAAATTAGGGAGATTTTAGACAATGAAAAATAACATTCATTCCTACGACATTCTCGGAAATATTGCTCTTGTGAGATTTCCTGAAGATTTTAAACAAAAAGAAAAGAAAAAATTTGCCGAGAAAATTTTGGAAGAGCAAAAAGGAATAAGAACTGTTCTGGAAAAAATTGGAAAAATAAAAGGAAGACTGAGAAAATTATCTACAAAATTTGTTGCTGGAGAAAACACTAAAGAAGTTTTATACAAAGAGAATGGGTGTGTTTTTAGATTTAATATAGACAAGACTTATTTTTCTCCGCGTTTGAGCAATGAGAGAAAAGAAATTGCTTCAATGATAAGGAAAGGGGAAAATGTTTTGGTTATGTTTGCAGGAGTTGCGCCTTTTTCAATTGTTATTGCTAAAAATTCTCTTGCAAAAAAAGTTTATTCAAATGAAATAAATCGCGAAGCGAATAAATATGCGGAACTGAACATTAAATTGAACAAACTGAAAGATAAGATTGAATTGGTTAATGGAGATGCAAAAAAACTTCCTGAAAAATTAAAACAAAGATTTGATGTTATTGTTATGCCCCGCCCGCAGTTGAAAGATAGTTTTCTGAAACAGGCATTTTCCCTTTCAAAAAAAGGAACACGAATTTATTATTATGATTTTTGCAAAGAAAATGAAATTGATTCGATTGTTGAAATGATTAAGAAAGAAGCCAGCAATGCGAAGAAGAAAATTAATATTCTGAAAGTGAAAAGAGCAGGTGAATTGTCACCGAGCAAAATAAGATTGAGAGTTGATTTTCAAATTTTATAAAATAAATAAACTATTATCCCAAAAGAAAATTGAATGCATGAGTTAAAAAAGCTGGAATTAAATATCTTCCAGTACGTTCTTTTCCCTTAAGATATTTATGTGCCATTAGCGAAGCTCTTGCTTCTTGATATAATGCTCCAATGCCAGTACTTCTAAATAAAGAATAAAGAGTAGGGGCTCCTATATCTTGATAATCTTTTGCATGGGCTAATTCATGAACTGCAATTGCGGGAACATCTGAATAAATTACTGCGGTTCTTGTAAAAGGATTGTAATAATCTGCTCTTGTAAATTTGCTGTAAATTCCTCCTAAAATAGTTGAAGGTATTCCTAAAAATATTTTTCCCAATAAAGAAATATCTTTTAATTTTTCATCCTTGAAAAGTCTTATCGTATCTTTTACAACCCTATTATGCCCTATTCTTACAGTTACGTTTTCTAATTTTTCGTCTGCGATATATTCAGAAATGTATTTTTGGGTATTTTCTCTAGGGTAATTTCCAACATCTTTGCTTAGAAGGATTAATTTGTAAGGAAGATTTCCAATAAAACTTATACCTTTTGATAGGGGATCATCAAATGCATACTCTAAAGTATTTGAGCCGATTTTTTCTGTAGTTCTATCAACGAGCTTTTCTACGGACTTAATATATTCCAAAATATTTGAGCCGATTTTTTCTGTAGCGTTAATTAATTTTTCTAATGACATAAAAAAGGCAAGAATATGTTATTTTTAAATCTATTGTTTTGTTACTACTTCATAATCGTATATTTATTAGAAGGATAATTATTCTTTTTTCGGGTAGGAATTAGGAAAATTTTAAACAATTTAATAAATTCAACTCTGTGGATTTAAATTATGAAATTAAAGAGCTGATAACCAATCAGAAATATATTTTATCCCTCAATTAAGTTTATATATCAATTATTTTTCTTTGATCTATGGCAGGTGAATCAAGAAAAAATTTTGCTTTTGTTTCTGAATCAGTTACAGAGGGACACCCAGATAAGTTTTGTGATCAGATTTCTGATGCTATTCTTGATGATTTATTAAAGCAAGACTGGAGTTCAAGAGTTGCTGTTGAAACTGGCGCAAAAGATTCTTTAGTTCATGTTTTCGGAGAAGTTACTTCAAAGGGATATTGCGATGTGAATAAAATAGTTGCTTCTGTTGTCAAATCAATTGGTTATGATGTTCAGGGTTGCGGATTAGACTGGGAGTCTGTTTCGGTTATTAATCAGATAAAAGGACAATCTCCTGAAATTGCACAGGGAGTTTCAAAAGAATCAGTTAAAGACCAGGGGGCAGGAGATCAGGGAATGATGTTTGGTTATGCCTGCAATGATACTCCTGAATTTATGCCTATGCCTATTATGATGGCACACGATTTAACAAGCAAACTTTCAGAAGTGAGAAAGAACGGGAAATTATTATTTTTGCGTCCCGATGGGAAAAGCCAGGTTACAGTCAGTTATGAAAACAACAAACCTGTTGCAATAAGACATCTTACTCTTGCCGCGCAACATGATGATGAAGTTTCTTATGAAGAATTAAGAGAAAGTTTAATTGAAGAAGTTGTTAAAACAGTTATTCCTCCAATTTATTTACGGGAATTTGATTTTAATGATCCTGCAAAATTTGTTGTTAATGGGACAGGAAGATTTAGCATCGGCGGACCCAAAGGAGATGCAGGAGTAACTGGCAGAAAAATAATTGTTGATACTTATGGGGGATTTGCAAGGCATGGAGGAGGAGCATTTTCAGGAAAAGATCCTTCTAAAGTCGACAGAAGCGCGGCTTACATGGCGAGATACCTTGCAAAAAATATTGTTGCTGCAAATCTTGCAGACAGATGCGAAGTTCAATTAGCCTACACAATCGGAATTGCAGAGCCGGACAATTTGATGGTGGATACATTCGGAACAGGAAAAATTGAAGATGAAGATTTAGAAGAACTTGTAAAAAATAATTTTTTCTTAAGACCGGGGTTAAGCATTGAACATTTGAAATTGAAAAATCCGATTTATTTTCCAACTGCCTCATATGGGCATTTCGGAAGAGAACCTTATACCAAAGATGGTTTAGAATTCTTTACATGGGAAAAAACAGATAAGATAGAAGAGTTAGTAGATAACAAACAATATAAATTATTATAACTTTAAATAATTAATTTCTTCTTCTTCAAGTTTTAATTCTTTCTGGATATTCGGATTTGTTTTAAGAATCTGTTTTATCGTCGGAAATTCATACATTGCTCTTTTTTTGCTTACATGAACATATTGCGAATATTTTTCACAGATTGATTTTTTCTGCGCGGTCTTTTGATTGTTCATCCATATTTGGAGAATTCTCATCGGTTTTCTATAACTTGTGAATCCAGCTTTCGGAGTTTTTTTTGAAGAAGCAATCCCATAACTTAGAAAAATATTCTCATAAACTAAAAATCTCCAATACTGCTGTTTGTAAATTCTTCCCCTAAAAACATCTGCTTTAGCAAGAAGTTCATAAGCTCTTGCAAGTTCTTCTCCTGAATATTCCGAGGGAATGTTTTCTTCAAGCCAAAGAAATATTTCATCCATCGGCATATTTACCGAGTCAAAAATTCCAAGCATCTCATTCGCAGGTTTTTCTTTGAAAATTCTTCTGAGCGAATTAAAAATATCTGTTTCCTTGTTTCTTTCGTCGAGAATTATTGAAAAATAATCTTTTAACTGAGAAAGAGTCTGCAAATCATTTATTGCTGCACGCAAATCTCCTTTTGAATTTATTGCAAGTTCGGTAAGGAAATCATTATTTATAGTCAGCCCTTCTTTTTCAGAGATAGTTTGGATAATTGATTTAATGTTACTATAACTTATTTCTTTTAACTGCAAAAGCTCACATTTTTTTCTTAAGGCATTGAATTTTTTCCCCCAAATATCATTTGCAGTAATTATCATTGGGAAAGAAGATAAGTCAATCAGTTCAAGCAGTTGTGATAATCCTCCGTAATCCTCGTCGGAAATTCCATCAACTTCATCAACTAAGATAATTTTTCCGTCTTTCTTTAGAGATTTCTGCTCTATTGCGGGTTTTAAAACTTCTTTTAATCTTTCTTTGTTTCTTAAATCAGACGCATTTAATTCAAAAATTTCAAAATCAATTTCATTTGCAATTGTGTGGGCAAGACTTGTCTTTCCTGTCCCAGGAGGACCATATAATAAAATTGCATTTTTATTTTTCCCATAATTTTTTACAAAATCCTTTACTTTAACCACTGCCTCCTCTTGCCCCTTTATTTCCTCCAATTTTTTTGGACGATATTTTTCAACCCACATCATGCTAAGACAATTCGCAACTTCGCTTGCATAACCCTGACCTTACTTCCGCGAAATTGCTCACCTCCGGTTTATTTAATTTGAATTTCCTGCTAAATTTGTGCTCAAGACTGATTATCATTTTATTTTATCTTCCAATTCTTTAGCTTTTTTTATAAGCAACTCTTCGGTTAAATCTCCATCCCTTCCGATTAAATGTCCCATTGCTAAATGGAATTTATCAAACACATTAAATGTTACAACTGTGATATTTGTAGTTAAGATGCCAACTTCATAATAACTTTTACAATTATAATTATTCACAGGATGAGAAGGATAAATCGGTTTATAATCCTCTTTGCAGTTCTTACAACTTTTACAAAGTAATCCTGGGCGGAGTCTATGTAAGCAAGTTTTTTCCATAGAATTACTCCTTCCCTAATCCAGCAAGGACAAAACTTGCCAGCAAGGATTGCAATTGAATGAATGGGTCGCTTCCTTCAATTATTCTAAATTCAATTTCACCTGTTTTTTCTGTTAGTTTAACTTTTATTGTTGGTTCTATTGGGAGATTCCAGATTTCTTTCTGAATTGCTTTTATTACATCCTGTCCCGAAATACTTTCTTTAAGCATTATATCAAGAAGTTTTTCTTTTGATTTTTGGAAATCTCCAGAGAGCGCGTAATCTAAAACTACTTTTATATCTCTTGGCTTTGTATTTGAAATAATTGTCGCGACTAAATCAGAACCTATTAGAGGAGAAATTGATGCCGTTGACTGCAAAATATTAATACAACGTCTGCAATCTCCCTCGCATCCTTCGTATAAAATTTCCATAGCTTCAGGTTTTATTGTAAGGTTTTCTTTCTCTGCAATTTTTAAGATTACTTTTTCAATATCTTTTTTTTCTAAAAGTTTGAATTTGAAAATTGCGCAACGAGATTGAATAGGATCTATTATTTTGCTTGAATAGTTGCATGAGAGAAGAAATCTACACGTTGTAGAATAATTTTCCATCGTCCTTCTTAATGCCTGCTGAGCTTCAGGAGTCAGCGCATCAGCTTCATCAAGAAAGATTATTTTGAAAGGAATATTTCCGAGAGATTTTGTTCTTGCGAAATTTTTTACTTTTTCTCTTACTACATTTATTCCTCTTTCGTCAGAAGCGTTTAATTCAAGATAATTTTCTTTCCAGTTTTCTTTGTATAATTCTTTTACGACTACTAAAGCAAGAGTTGATTTTCCTGTTCCTGCTGGGCCTGCGAAAAGCATATGCGGAATGTTCATTGAATTAGTAAGTGCTTCAACTCTTTTTACAGAATTATCCTGACCGACTAGTTCGGAAAATTTTGTCGGACGATATTTCTCTGTCCAAATACCGCTGCCCATGCTAAGACACCTCCGGTTTCTTGTGCATCAACTTCCCTCTAGAATTGCGCTCAAGACTGATCACCATGTTAAGATATTTTCAATTTAACTTATAAAGATTTGTGTGGTAAAATAAATTAAATCCGATTAACATAAACTTTGCAGGCATCTATCGGTTAAATATTGAAAAAAGTTTATCCCTGAGTCCACTTTTTCTTGGGAGATTTCTTGTCCATTGACTATTCTTTCCAATAACACTTTGGCTTTACTTATTTCTGCTTTTTTTTCTTCGAATATCTTTTCACGGTCGGGATTATTTCGGAAAGATCCCAAATCTCTAATTAATAATTTTAAATATCGACCAAAATTTTCAAGGTTTTCTGATTCAAAATTCCATTCTTTCTCTCCCGAAACTATTTCATAACACCTGTTAACTATGATTAATCCGTCTTCTACAACAATATCTTTTCCGTATTTTCCATCCCTTTTTTGTTTTTCTAAATTTTTCTTGATAGTTGCGCTTCTAAAACCGACATCACAATAGAAACTCTTTTCATTCATACTAATTTTTGAAGGTGGAGTTAACATAATCCAAAGATAAAGTTTCTATTTATATAATTAATTACACTAAGAAGTATATTTACTTAGATTTCTCTTTTCTTAGCTTTCTTTTATGCTTTTCTTTTCTAAGTCTTTTTCTCTGCCATTTCCATCTCATCTGGTTTTTCTTTTTCCATCTACGGCTTGATCTTTTCATAAAAGGAATAGAAAAATTTGATTTTTAAAGATTTGGGTTAGTTAATTTGGGAATAATTATAACTATTTTTAGAAATCAGAAATGTTTAAATCATTTCCTTCTTGAACTCTTAATTCGACTCCTTGGCTTATCTTTTGTAATCTCTCTGCTTCTTCTTTATTTTTCTTAGAATACATTCCTGCAATCCCTTCTGGAACAAGGTTTAATATATGAGGCAAGTATCTAATTGAAGAAGTTCCGTCCTTTCTGAAATCATTTTCTACGAGTTCTAGATATTCATTTGTAAAGTCTAAAGAATTTTGCACGGGAGGATAACCCCCTAAAGAAATATTTCTTAATGAATAATCAGATAAATTAAATTCAAATTTTGCTTTAAAGCCCATTGCCCCAATTTTTAAAATAGAAACACTTTTTGGAACCCATAAACTTTTTTTTCTGAACCCACCACTTTGTACAAATTCTCCCTTCTGTTCTATTTCTATAGTAGGGAGATAGTATTTTCCCCAATTGTCTTTATCACTGAAATAATATCCTTTTTCTATCTGGCATACTCTTTCCCCAAGCGCAATAATATTACTTATTATTCTTGGCAATTTTGTCTGAATTGTTTCTTTGTAGAGTTTTATTCTACCTTCTATTTCGGGTTCAGTTTTAGAAGATATATTTGCAATTTTCTGTTCACTATCTTCAATTTCTCTTATAGCTCTTTCTACATTTCCAATTTGCAAATTTTCCAAACCTTTAACTTCATCATCTAAACTCATAGAATTTACATTAATTTAACATTTAAAAATCTTATGTTTGTACCTATTTTATAATAATATCATAATTATCTTAATTCAAAACTTAATCTACCTAGTCCCCAACCCGCCCATCCCAAGAAACAAGTAATTAATCGGGAAATTAATTTATATTTACCTTTTAAAATTAATTTTATCTTCTCTTTCCCACGCCGATTTTTGGGCAATATTCATTTATCGGACATTCTGAGCATTTTGGCGAAATAGGAACGCAGATTGTTTTTCCAAATTGGACAAAAATAGCATTGAAGTCTCTCCAGTATTTTTTAGGAAGAATTTTCCCGAGCTCAATTTCTGTCTGAATCGGATTTTTTGTATTTACCCAACCAAGCTGATTTGGAATTCTGTGGCAGTGAGTGTCTATTGGAAGAACATTTTTTCCGAACGCAAATGCAAGAACTATATTCGCTGTTTTCGGACCGATTCCTTTTATGCTCATTAAATCATCTTTTGTTTTAGGGACTTCTCCAGAAAAATCTTTTAAGATAATTTCAGAAACATGTTTTAATGTTCTTGCTTTATTTTTGTAATATCCCGAAGAATAAATTAATCTTTCTAGTTCTTTAATCGGAAGTTTTACAATTTCTTCTGGAGTATCTGCAACTTCAAATAATCTTCTTGAAGCTATTTCTGTATTTTTATCTTGAGTTCTTAAAGAAAGCAAACAAGAAATTAATATTCTGAATGCGTTTGGTTTATCGCGCATTCTGTTCAGAGTAGTTTTGTTGTGCGTCGGATAACTGGATTTTAAAATCTCCATTATTTTTTCAATATTTTTTTGAATCATAACAAATAAATTTTATTGGAGTTTATTTAACTAACTCTCCAAAAGTTTTTCCTATTATCCCTGCAGAATTTCCTTCATCAGTATCCAGATGAACAGACAATCTGTAATTTTCAGAAACCCTTACGACAACTTCGCGGAAAATTATTTCTCTTTTTCCTTTGATTCTTATGGAAATTTTTTGATTATTTTCTAATTTCAATTTTTTTGCTTCATTTTTTGAAAGATGAAGATGCCGTTGAGCAATAATGCACGGAATTTTTAATGAAGATTTTTCTCCTTTTACCAAGATGCTTGTTGTATCTGTCAAATCTCCAGAAACTTTTATTTTAGGCAAGGGCTTTAATTTTAAGGTGTAAGCATCAGTCATTGAAATTTCTGCCTGCGATTTTTTTCTGAACGGGCCTAAAACCCTGGCGTTTTCTATTTTTTTATTTTCGTTGATTAGTTCAATGGTTTTATCTGATGCAAATTCCCCTGGCTGGGATAAATTTTTTAGAACATTTAATGTTTGATTTTTTCCAAATAATTTTTCAAAGTCTCTTTCAGAAAGATGAATGTGCCTTGCGGATATTTCTATTGGTATTTGGCTGTTCATTTTCTTGTCTTAAATATGATTGTGGGTGGAAAATAACTCATCATCTTTGAGGTAAAGCTCCACATTCCATAGCAGCAATCTCCTTTATTTCTTTTTCTTGAATCTGGTTCTATTACTTTCTCTATATTTAGTCCAGAATTTGCAATAGCATTTGTTATATCTGAGAAAGTATGATTATAAAGAACTAATTTTTTTGTTTTATCAGAAAAAACTCTTACCATTTTTCCATTATTAAAGTAGCTTCTTTGTACCTTTAATGTTTTATAATCAATTGTTTCATAAAATGGATGAGGCATACTTAAAACAAAAATTCCATCTTTTTTCAATACTCTATAAACTTCTTTAAAACATTTCTTTAAATTATCTACATAATGAAGAGCCCAAGCAGTAAATACTATATCTTGGCTATTTGATTTTATTTGTTTTAAATTTACAATATCCCCTTGATAAAGAGTTATATTTACTTTATTTTTTTCAGCTAAATTCTTTGCAAATTTTAATTGTTCATTAGAAATATCTATGCCAGTAACTTTTGCACCTTGTTTAGCCATTTTAATTCCACATTGTGCACCACCACAACCAATTTCAAGAACATTCTTTCCTTTAAGATTACCTAATAACTTAAGTTCCTTCTCATTTGGAGCTCCAGGACCATAATGTATATCTACAGGTATCTTTGATTCTTTTTGATAATTACTTGAACTATACTCCCACCATTTTTTTGTTTCCTTGCTCATTTTAATATTTTCAAAACCTCCTCCACAATAATCCTTTCTTCATTACTTTCTCTTACATAAACTTTTACTTTTGAACTTTTTGAAGAGATTATCTCCGAACCTTTTTTATTTTCTTTTTCATCTAACTTCATTCCTAAATGAGAAAAATGAGCACATACATCCCGTCTTAATCTTGAAACATTTTGCCCTATTGCTCCTGTAAAAACAAGATTGTCAATTCCATTCATTGATGCAACATAAGAACCGATTGTTTTTATTATGGAATAGATAAATAAGTCATAAGCAAGTTTGCAGTTTTTGTCTTTGTTCATTTTTGATAAAATATCCCTGAAATCATTTTTCCCGCATATTCCAATTAGCCCTGATTTTTCTGTCAATATTTCTTCAACATCATATCCTTTCTTTTCGAGAAGGAAAATTATTCCAGGATCAATTGTTCCCGAGCGTGTTCCCATTATTACTCCTTCAAGCGGAGTTAATCCCATGCTTGTATCTATAGGTTTTCCGTTAATGATTGCAGAAATGCTTGAGCCTGAACCGAGATGACAGGTTATTGTTTTTCCTTTTAGATTTCTTGAAGAATATTCGTGAGATAACCCGTGAAATCCATATCTTCTTATTCCGTATTTTTTTGTAATGTTAAAAGGAATTGCATAGGTTTTTGCAACTTCAGAAATTTCAGAAAAAAACATTGTATCAAAAACTGCATACTGCGGTTTTTTGTATTTTTCACATAATTCAATTACCATTAGCTGATTAGGGTTATGCAACGGAGCAAATTGAGAAAATTTTTTTATCCTTTTTTTTATTTCTTCATTTATCTTTGAAGGTTTTTTCAAATCTCCCCCATGAACAACGCGATGAATTATAAAATCAATTTCATCAATCTTTTCAAAAATTTTTTCTACAGAATTTTTATAGTCTTCTTTTGTTTTCAATCTTTCATAAGTCTCTGATTTTAACAATTTAAAATTCTCAAATAAACTGTACTTTATGCTGGAACTTCCGACATTAAATACAAGAATCGTCTTCCCCTCTTTCATAAATAATTCAACCAATCATTCTTTTTAAGTTTGGCGATTATTATTTTTTCTTGAGATAATTTGCCAGAAGAATAATCACACTTAAAATTATATTTCCGATTATTGCAAAAATAAAAATTGGATTTTCTGTTGTTCTTTCCAAGAAATTCATTGCAGGTTCAAAAAGAATAAGTACGCTGACAAGAGTTGCCATTGTAAATGTAAGAAGAACTACTCCTGCCATTGCGTCTTTTACTTTTCCGAACTCTTTGTTGTATTCTGGGGAAATTAGGTCAATCATTTTTTCGAAACCGCGATTGAATAATTCCAAAATAACCACTAAGAAACAAACTATTATTATTGTGATAAGATAAACCTTTGATATTTCCAGAATCATTGCAGACAGAATTATAATTCCTCCAATTAATAATTGGATTTTGATATTTCTCTCACTAGATACCCCCTTGAATAATCCTCTTGTTGCGCAAAGAACACTGCCACGAAAATTGACTTTTGTCATGCTTCCAGTTTAAATTATTGATTTAAATAATTAGCGGAGGAAAAATAAATAGCCCCCGCCGAGATTTGAAAAGGGGGTGAAGAACCCAACACCGAGTTAGAAGACCTTGATTAACTTATCTTGAACACAAATCTATCCACCAGATAAATACCACCTATCACAATGATTGCATAAAAGAATGAGAGAAAAAAAGCAACGTTCATAGTCATCTGTCCTATTGCAACAACCCCAAAAATTGCTCCTACATAACCTCCCATTACTGCAAAAACTGCTTGTTTTGATAATTCCCAAAAGTTTCCCATATTTTAATTCTTAGAATGAAGTTCCCGATTTATTAAACAAATTCTAATGGGGGTGACAATTAATCTAAGGATAATAAGTCCCGCAATTAAACCAAAAATTATTAAGGTTATTGGATTTATTTCACTATTAGAATCAAGTCCAGAACCTATTTGGAAGAAAAGGGCTAATAAGACTAAAAAAATTCCAATTTTATAAAAATTGTTATAGATTAATACAAAAAATATTCCTAATTTTTCTCTTATATACTTCCTATCTTTTATTTCTGTCTCTAAATTCTCACAAGCATAGCAATATTTTTTTCTTGTCTTTAACTGACTCCCACATTTTTCACAATATCTTACCATTAGATTAGTCAAGAAAAAGAGGTTTTTATTTTTATCGAAGTTTTGTTATTTTTTTACTATAAGAAGACTGAGGAAATCTTCGTTCGTGAGATTTTGCTCGTTTGCTTTCTCTAACTTTTACTCTTTTTATTACATTTCTTGCAATTGAATTTGGCATCAATTAGTAAGCAGAACCAAGTTTTATATTTTTATCCTTGTGTTGTTATGCCCCTGCCGAGATTTGAACTCGGGTCGCCACCGTACTCTAACGAGAGATTGCATTGAGATGCTAGATTCATGCTCTCATCGAGATTAAATCACCTCTCATTTGTTGTTTGAACAAAAATCTTAAATGATTTCTTTTCAAACTACTTCGCGTTTTGAAGTCAAATCTTTCGATTTTTATTCAACCTCATTACGTTCGTTTGAATCCAAAATTCTAACGAATTTTGTCATCAATCCACTTAGCGTTTTGAGAGGGTGGTATCCTTGGCCTCTAGACTACAGGGGCATAGTCGTTTATTGCACCAGTAGTATTAAGCTTCTGCTTTGTAGACTACAAGGGCATATAATTTTACAGCCCTGCAATTTAAAAGAGTTTGCTTTGCTATTCGTAAACTTTTAAAAGTTCCAAAATCCTCTTTACCTTATAGCCCCATAGTACAGCGGTCAAGTATATCGGCCTCTGAAGCCGGTGACCCAGGTTCGAATCCTGGTGGGGCTATAAAGAAAACCCCTATTTTTTCTTTATCAATCTATCCTCTGATTTTGGGTCATGCCTGTGTAAGACACCTATCGGTTTCTTGACAATCAACTTCCCTTTAAATTTGGGTCACGCCTGATTTAGAAATGTTTTTATACATATTTTTATTTTACTTATTATGGCGATAGAATTTACTACAATATTAATTTGCATTGCTATAGTTGGTATTTTATTATTAGTACGAGTTAAAAAATTAAAACACGAAATTGTTGCAATGTTTTTAATCGCTTTGCTCTTATTCGGAGTTTTTAGTGTTACTCTTGCATTCAAGGGGAAAAATGTTTCTATAAATGATATGCCTGGTTTAGAAAATGCGGTTAAGATTTATTTCTCATGGTTTGGAAATGCCATCGATAATGTTAAAATAATAACAACACAAGCAGTTAAAATGGATTGGCGAGGGAATAAAACTGCATAATATTTATAAACTATATTCTGTAATATATATTATACATGGCTAAAAAAAAGAGAGTGAAAAAAATAAGAAGAACTGGTTCGAGAGTTTCTAGTTTCCAAAATAAAATTCCTTTAGTTGTAAAAAATTTATTTTTATTTGTTGGATTGGCAGTTGTTTCTTTTATCTTGTTTAGTCTTGTAAAAAATGATTTTCTAATGAGATTTTTTAATGTTTCTGCAATGGTTTTTGGATTTGTTTCTGTTGCTTTCTTGATAGTTTTGTTAGTTCTTTGGATAATGAAATTTGTTCGAAAATAATTCTAAGCCTGTGCTTGCTCGCGATCCCGCTTGCATGACTCTGACCTTACTTCCGCGAAATCGTTCGGATTAAACCAGTTCCTTCGTTCAATCAAAAAATATAATTTTATTTCATCTAATCACATAAGCCTGTGCTGAGGATTGAACTCAGGACCCCCACATTACCAATGTGGTACTCTTACCAACTGAGCTACACAGGCATATAATCTTATTTTAATTAAGATATAAAAATTTAATGTTTAATTTTAGAATTCTCGGAATTATTTCAAAAGTTTTCGTTTTTGACTTATCTTTTTTGGTTTTTCAGTGAACCATTTTTCTTCTTCTGATTCATAATACCTTTTTGGATTTGCTTCTAAGTCTTCAATTAAACTTCTTGCCTGCTCATATGTTGCATTAAACGGAGCGATAATTCCCCCAATTCCAAAATTACTCTCTACTCCAAACTCTCTTGCCAAAATTTTTGCTAATTCTCCTGGTCCCTGCCGTGTCATAATTGAGACTAAAGTGAAATTTCCCTGTTGAAAAAACTTTTCATAAATATGTTCAGAAAATTCATTTAATCCCGAATAAATTTGCCTTGGATTATAAACTAATCCTCTCCCTTTATTTTCTCCAAAATTCCTTACTGCTATATGCAAGGTTTTCTCTGTATAATCTACATTAAATAATGAAATCATAAGATGTAAATTAAAAATTACTTATTTAAATCTTTGGTTTTGTTACTATTAAATAATTATTACGAAATTTGTTCTCCAAAAATTTAGACAATAAATATTCTAAACAAGAGACCCTGATTTAAAAATTTAGCATAGGCTTAATTATCTTAAAATTTTTTTGAGAAATCTTTTTATTTTTTTTCTAAATGGACTTTCATGTTCATCTTTTACATAATTAACTTCTTTGTCCATTCTTTCTTCAATTAATCCTAAAATTCCATAAATAGTCTGCTTGAATGTTTGTTCTGTAGGTATGCTTTCAAGAATTATTCCTTTAGGGAATTTTTTTTGTTTTTGCGCCTTTGCAATTATTTCTTTATATTCCTGAAAATGCAAAGGAAAAGTTACAATGCCGACCCTTTTTTTACCTTTTATTTTTTTTCCTAGTTCAAGAATATCTTCTTCGCTGTCGCATCCATTAAGAGTTAAAATATTTTTTATTTTCCTTATCTTCTTTTCTTCTTCTGCGCGTTTTTTTCTTTGTTCATCCCATCCGGTTGGAATTAAAAGATAATCTAAATGAACAAGGTTGCTCTTTTTTTGTTTCATAAAATAATTAGGAAAGAGGGATATAAAAAGAATACTACAGAAAGTTTAAAAATGAGAGAATTAGGAAAAAGTTATGCAAGAAACAAAAGATATATATGGATTCATAGTTGAGAATTGGAAAGCACAATTAGCTGGATTTCCAACCGAAGATTCTTATGTCTTTAACGAAACTAAAATTAAAGAAGAAGACCCTTCCATATCTGGAGGGACTTATATCATTAGCGGGGATAACAGAATAATTGCCTGTGTCGCAGATGGAATAAGCAGAGATTTTAATGATGGTAGTTTGGTAAAATCCGATTTAGGAAGTTTGATAAAATCTTGGAAAGGAGAATATCCTTTATATGCACAAAGTGCTGCGAGAATTTGCAGAGATACTTTTCTGGAAAAAAAATCTTTAGAAAAAGCAAATGATGCAATTTGGAATTATAACCAAGAAAAAGGTTTGGTTCTTACAGATTATTTGGGGAGAGATTTAGCTGGATGCACTGCAGCAGGATTTTCTGAAGAGGGATATATTTTACAATGGCAATTTATCTGCGATTCTGGACTTGTAATTTTAGATAAATCAGGGAAATTAAAATTCAAAACTTCTGATGAAGGTCCGCACTCTAAAGAAAAAAATCCTTATCTGGAGGAAATTTTAAAACAACATGGCGGATTTGATAATCAAGAAGGAAGAGCATTAATTAGAAGTAAATTTAGAAATAATCCTAGTGAACAATTTGCTTATGGAGCATTAACTGGAGAAGAAACAGCACTCCCTTACATTCGAAAAGGAGAAGAAAGATTAAACGATGGAGATTTTGTTTTATTATACACGGACGGAGTTGGATAAATAATATTCCCTAATGAAAAAATTAATGCTGATTTTGTGAAAGTTTTATTATCACAAAAAAGAAAAGATGTAAAACAATTTTGCCAGAAAAGAGTTTCTTCTGAAGGAACTTTGGTTGTTTTTGAAAAACCTGACCATATGAAAAGATTAATGTACAAAAGAGATATAGAAAAAATGATGTTAAGAGTTGAGGAGGACACTTTTGGTCCGTTAGGTCCAGGGGGAAGATATTTGGGAAGATAAAAAACAATTAATAACTCTTTTTCTTTAAATTAATGATGATTAATACAATAAAACCCGACTCTTATCTTGAAAATTTTAGCAATCTTTGCAAACAAAAATTTGGAAAAAATTTAATTGGTCTTGGAATTTATGGCTCTTTTGTTTGGGGGTATTTTGACAAAGAAAAAAGTGATTATGATGTTTTTCTTGTCTTTAAAGATGAAATCAAAGATGAAAATGAAATTCCCAAAGGAAAATTAGAAAAAATATCTCTTCAATATTTTTCAACTCCCAAACAGTTATTTGAATTAATTCATGAAGGACATTGGTCTCTTTATATTACTCTTTTTAGAAAGTGCAAAAATGATTTATCACACAAAAGAATATGAAAAATTTATCAATGAATTGAGAAAAATAGATTTTGTTGAAAATCTTAAAAATACCGACAGAATAAAATTTAAGGCGAAATTTGATAGAGAGGTTATAGAAAAAGAAGAAGGATATTCAGGCGCAAAATATGCATTACCCTCATTAAGAAGCAGATTACAGCTTTTGACCTATATTAAAAATAGAAAATTAATTTGGAATTTATGTGATGCTATAAAATTTAATCAAGATATTCTTAATCCAAATGAACAGAAATTTCTTTGTCAATTAGAAAAATCAGTGAGAGCGAGAAAAAATGTTTTTCCTAATAGAAAAATGGCATTGAATCTTTTTGATAGATTTAATGAGCAGATATTAGCTTCTATTTTAATCTCTTAAAAATTTCTTCTAAATTAATTTCGAAAATAGAGACAGGCATTTTTATTTTCCAGTTTCTCAAAATCTTTGGATGAACTTCTCCCAAGAAACCAATTATCTTTTCATTTTTAGATTCATGACTTTTCTCAGTTCCCTTTCCTACTCGCGACCCCGCTTCTATAACACTGTCCTTAACTCCGCGAAATCGCTCGCCCCCCCTAATGAGATTTTGTTTATTATTGTCGGAGGTTTCAATTAAAATTATTTCAGCGGTTCTTCCCTCAATTAAATAATTTTGAGATTTTTCTGGCTCTGAAATTTTTATTTCAAGATTAAGCATCCTGAATAAATATTCAATTATCTGTCTTGCTTCTGTGAAATTTGCAGGAGCAATTGCTAATGCGAGATTTTCAGTTTCAGCCCAGTCTGAGCCTATCGCGCCCCGCCCGCCCCACCCCCCGAAAACTTTTCCTGTCTCGAAAATTCTTTGCGGATATTCTGAATCAACATTTTCAGAAAGAATTTTCATAAGATAATGATCCAAATCTTTTCTGAGAATTGTATATTCTGTTTTTGATCCTTCAACTTCAATAAAACCTTCCTCGGGCATTGACATATTTTTGAATTGGTCTGTTTTTGAAGTCAGATGATAATTTGAAGTTTCCAAAATATTTAACCCTGTAAGTATATTCGAAATTTTTCTTTTTATTATTTCTTTTTTATTTCCTTCTCCCGTGGTGGAAACTTCAGGTATCGTTGGAATAAAATTTTCATAACCATATGCAATTGCGATATCTTCTATTAAATCAACTTCATGCATGACATCTGTTCTCCAAGAGGGAATATCTGCAACTCCCTTGTTATAATTGCAGCCCATTCTTTCAATTAGTTTTTTAATTTCTTTTTCATCAAGATTTAAACCAAGAAGAGAATTCGCATTGTTAATATTTAATTTCATTTTTTCAGGAGAAAGATTTGGAGTTATTTTTTTTGAACTGTTTCCATTAATTTCCATCTGATAAATTTCTCCGCCCATTTCTGCAAGATTTGTTACAATTATATTCAAGCATTGATTTAGGGAATTAATATCAAATCCGGAGCACTCGACGAAAACTTCTTTTGTTTCTGTTGTAACTTTTCCTGTTGACTGGGAATTTATTATTGGGGGCATGCTTAATATATTATTATCTGCTTCGATAAAAACAGGGAATTTTGGTTTTCCTGCAAGCAAGTGCGCATATTCTCTTCCTGTTGCTAATTTTTGCAGAATTTGCAAGCCCGACATTTCCTTGTCTGATTCAAGAGGAATAAATTTTATCTTGTCGGGTTCAAGAGCTTTGAAAGTTATTGGCAGTTTTATTTTTTCAAGGGGATAAATTCCGATTGCTAATTTTTTTCTTCTTCTCCCGACAGTCAGATGCAATTTTTCCTGAATATCAATCATTTCTTTTATTTTATCATCATCGAATTTTAATCCCTTAACAATCGCACAGACAGTATAAGGGCGGACATCTTTTACAGAAGAGTCTATTGTCACAGCAAAATTTTTCCCGGGCTTGTTTAATTTGTATTCCTTCAATCCTGTTTTTTTACCTAAGAATGCCAAGAAACTTCTTTTGAATCCTTGATATGAAAGCAAATCAGGACGATTTGGGAAAACTTCAATTTCAATTTCTGAATCATTAAATTTTTCCAACGGAGTTCCGAACATTGCAATTTTGTTCTGCATTTTCTCGTCGAGTTTTCCAATTTCTTTTTCAAATTGTTTTCTTGGGAATGTTATGTTAGCCATTTTTGTACCTTCTTTAAATTTTCTTCAAATTCTATAATTGAAGTTTCTGTTAGTAATACGGATAAAACTAATTCTGCAGAGCTAAAATTATTTTTCACATTTTTGATATCTTCTTCACGAAGCGCCTTCAAATCTTTTGCATGGTCTGATATTATAAATCCACATAAATACCAAAGTTCGTCAAGTTGTTCTCTTGGAAGTCTCATTATTTCTTTTGTGTATTTTTTTAAATATTCTTTATTGACACTTTCATGCAATTCGTTTACAAATCCTTTCATTTTGTTATTTTTTTATTAAAGCGTAGCCAACCATAAATTCTTTTTTCTGGTTCTTAACGCTGATTAATTTAGTTGAACTATGAGTGATTAATTTTTTTATATCAACTTTTTCTTCAAAGCCAGAAGTTTCTAAACCTTTTTCTTGATTCCACCCCAAAGTTTCGGTTATCTTATTGTAAATTACTACAAAATTCTTTCCTAATTTTTTGTCGGGTTTTCCATCCCTATCTTTATCTATTTCATCAAATAATCTCATTTCATACCATTTCCATCCGTCAGGTAATAAACTCGCTAATGAAATATTCTCCTTTTCAAGATATTTTTTAACTTTTGAAGTTATTTTGAACTCTGTTTTAAATTTTCCGAGATTAACTTCTCCAATTTTTTCAATTTTCATTTTGTTATTTTTTCTGCCAATTTATTTAATTCTTCAATTGATTTTTGAGGACCAATCTGAGTAGTTATGTACCCTTCATAGTTATCAAAATAAATTTTGTCTTTTGCGTAAAATTCTTTAAATTTTTCATTTAATCCATGAAGAGGATATAATTTTATATGAACATGATTAACTCCTAATCCTTCCATTATAATTGCCGTTCTTTGAACATTTAATTTTTTATCCAATAATTTTGCAACTTCTTTTACGGATAACATTAATTCTGAATAATTTTTATCTGGCATCTCCATTGCATAAGAATCAAAATGTTTTTTTGGGATAACTAATGTTACCCCTTCTGTATTTGGGTTGATGTCTAATATTGCAATGTGTTTTTCATCTTCCCAAATTTTTATTGCAGGAATTTCTCCATTTATTATTTTACAAAATATGCAATCTGTCATTTTATTTCATCCAGAATTTCATTTTTCTTAATTTAGTTAAATCATTCTTGTAAAGTTCTCTCAGGTCTTTTATGTTATAATAATCCATAATCATTCTGTCGAAACCAGGGCCCCATGCGAGGACAGTCATTTTTTCTCCGAGCAGAGGAATTACAACCTCAGGACGGAAAATTCCTGCTCCGCCTAATTCAAACCAGATTTTTTTCTCGGGGTGCCATACATCTATCTCAACACTTGGTTCTGTGTAGGGGAAATATGAAGGGCGGAATCTTATTTTTTCAAATCCCATTTTCTTGAAAAAGTCCTGAAGATAACCAAGTAGATTTCTGAAATTCAAATTTTTTCCGACGACAATTCCCTCTGACTGATTGAATTCAAATCCGTGGCTCCAGTCAACAGTTTCGTTTCTGAAGCATTTTCCAACAGTGAAAAATTTTGCAGGAATATTTTTTTTGTCTAAACTTCCAAGAGTATTTGCAGATAAGCAAGTTGTGTGAGTTCGCAAAACCATTCTCTTTGCGTTTTCTTCATTCCAATCATACTGCCATCCTTTGCTCCCGTCAACTCCTTTTTCATGAGATTCTTTTACTGCTTTCACTAATTTTTTATCTGGCAGTTCCATTTTTTTATTTATGAAAAAAGTGTCCTGCATTTCTCTTGCGGGGTGGTCCTGCGCAGTGAATAAAGCATCAAAATTCCAGAATGAACTTTGCAAAATGTTCCCACCCATTTCTGTGAATCCCATTTCTGTCCAAACTTCTCTTGCATAATCTATTGCCTGATTTACAAAATGTCTTTTCCCACCATTTATTGAAGGAAGAGGAGAAGTAACATCATATCTTCTGAATTTTTTTCCTTTCCATAAAGATTCTTTTTCAAGCATCTGAGAAGTCACAGATTCAATAAGCTCGCCGACTTTTTTTTCTGAGTTGATAATTTCTTCTCCGAGTTTTGTAATATTTATTCTGATAATTTCTTCTTCTTTTATCCTTATGATATCTCTTCTTTTTTCTAAAGATTTCAATGCGAATAATTGCTCGGGTTTTAACAAACTGTAATCTAACGGGAGGATTTCTAGGAATAACTCCTCAAGACTTTTTTTTGAGATCTCATCACTTCTTCCGGCTAAAACTATCTTTTCATTATTTATTCCAATCAATGCTTTCCTTTTCAAAACCCCTATTGAAACTTTGAATTCATCGTCAGATAATCCGCTTTGTTTTTGCGCTTCTTCAAGTTTTAAAATTCTTTTTTCATTAATCAAACTTAACAACCTTCTTTCAGGGAGCCCTTTTTTCTTGTATAATGCCCCGTTAACCCCAAGCTCAACAATCTTTTTTTTATCGTGAGAAAGAGTTATTATTCCTTTGTTCCCGAGATATTCAAGAGCCCTTAAAACTGAAGTTCTGTCGAGTTTAGAATTTTGAACTATTTCTTCGATATTTTCTTTCAAATAAGGAAGAATCTTTATTTCATTCGGACTTAATGATTCAATTATTTTCTCTGTTGGGGTCATGTTATTTCTAAAGAATAGGCATTAAAAAACTTTGCTTATAATTCGTTAAACATCCAAGTTGGCATACCGAGAATTAATCCGAGAGATTTCAAATCAAAAGGATTTCTTTTTTGGTTTTTGGAAATAAATTTCATTTCCAATTTGTTCTTATTACATATTTTTATATTTTGAGAAATCCGAGCTAAAATTTTCGCTTTCTCTTTTTCTTCCGAATTTATTATTTCATCAAAATCTATTCCGATTGTGATATCTTTCTTTTTGGCTAATTTTGCAAGCACCTGGTTTAATCCCGAATTTCTCTGTTTTTGGAAATCTTTTCTTTTTTCCTGTTTTAACAGAAGGACGTCTATTTTTTCTTTTTCAAGAATTTTTCTATTCAATTCATCATCATTTGAAGAGAAAATAATCTTCTTGTTTGAATTTTCTTTTATTAATTTTTTTGCTTTTTCAAAATTAGTTTCTTGAATTAATATTTGTTCCATTTTATTATATATATAGATATATTTTTAAATATTAAAATCTATCTAAAATTATGATTAAGAGGGATAAGAGACTAAAAAAGAGGAACTTTTTTAGAAACGATTTTTTTCCAAAAAATCGTGGTGGTTTGTCTACAATTGTTGTAACTTTAATTCTAGTTGTTTTATCTTTAGTTGC
>CAYIHY010000007.1:0-27971 GCA_964363345.1 Candidatus Woesearchaeota archaeon
GATATTTGTGTAAGGAGGGCGGTTTAGTGCGGATTTGTACTAATCACCTAATTTTTTATTTCCCGTTCCATTTCTGCATCAGTATACATTTCTTTTTCCGCAATTAAATCTCTTGCAGTATAAATGCTATATCCCTTTCTTGATAGGGCTCCTTGTGCAGTGGCTTTAACACAAGACATCGCATTTATTCCCATTAGAATAAGGTTCTTGGATTTGTGTTTTTTTAACAATACATGCAATCCGGTATCATAAAATCCATCGTTAATTATTTTTATAAGGGGTTTTTCATTTTTTGAAAAATCTATTTCTTTAGTTATCTCTTCAATAGTTTCCCCACGTTTTTCATATTCTAAAACAAATATCGGAGATTCTGTCTCGGATAGATAATGAATTAATTCTATTTGAGATTGAATCATCTTTTCTCTTTCTTTTTTTTCAATATTATTCAAAAAATCAGACTGCATATCAATTATCAAACCTGCAAGACTCGAAGAATTAACTGATTTCATTTTAGTGATTTTTATTCACTCTCTTCTTATTTCTCTTTACTTTCTAAAACTCTAATTTCGCAAAGTGCTAAAGTTCACTTTGTTCCCTTTTGTCCTTTGCTCATTTTTCTTTTGCTTCTAAAACTCTTATTTCGCAAAGGGCAAGAGGATAGATTTTTTTCAACTTCAAACTTAAAACTTTCTGCATTTGATTTTTCAAAACGTCGTCAAATAATTGCTCTGAAGTTTTCTTTTTTACATATTCAATCATCTCTTCTCTTGCTTTATTTCTTAGTTCTTTTCTGATTGCTCTTGAAACTTTTCTTCTTGTAACTAAAAGAGGTTTTATTCTCAAGTTAGCATCTTCGCATTCTGCGGGGAAAGAATCTTCAATATAGTTTGTTCCTTTTCTAACCATTCTTCTTATGAAATAAGGAAGAACTTCTAGTTTTTTCGGGATTGTCAATGCTTCATCTTTTTCAACTTTAACTCTTAATGTAAGCATAACACTTTTTCCTCTTAGAATTCTTGTCAAATCATATTTCAAAAATCTTCCGTTCAATTCAGAAAGTTCATAAGCTTGCATTTGAGTTTGCTTTCCAATTAATGGAATTTCAACATCAAAAAATTTCTTTTTTCTTTTTTCTTGTGCCATCTTAATTAGCTATCATAAATTTCTATTTTAATTCTTGACTTGTTATGAAATTTGTCAGTGTATTTTTCTAAATTAAAGTATAAGTTTTGAAAATTATCCATCCCTAATACTAACATCATCCCTTTGTTTTCTTCAGAGATTGCTTCCCACTCTATTTTTTCTCCTTCTATTTTTCCAGTAAGAGATAAATTAAATCTGGGCATTTCATCAATTTCAATTTTAACATCAATATTTTTTGCCATTTTATTCCTGAACCACCTTTGCAGTTCTATGTCCTTTTTTCTGGTATTTAGATTTTCCGCATACTGAACATGTGTACATAAAATTTGTTTTTTTATTTGTTTTAGATTTTCTCTTAAATTTTGAAACTGCAGGTTTACTTCCCCATTTTCCTTTATTTCCAATTCCTCTTCCAAGTCCTCTTAGCTTCGCTCTTGTAATACTTCCTCTAGTAAGTGTTCCTCTCTTTGCTCCTGTTCCTACTATCTTTATTTTCTGTTCTGTTTTCTGTTTGCAATAAGGACAATACCTTTTAGTTGTTTTAGGAATTTTCATAAATATCAAGAGAAAAATGGGTTTATAAAATTTAGCAAAGCGGGTTTTTTGTTATATTTATACAGAATGATGATTCTTCTACTTCCTGCCGTCCCTCCCGCCCACCCCCGAGGAAGTTAATAACAAAAATAAAAAATTTATTTCAGTCAATGATGGCTTCAATTAATAATATGGCCTGCTACTCGCGCCCGCACTCATTACTGGGTTTTTCTTTTAGAAAAAGAAAAGCTACAATGTAATAGGAAACTAAAATTCTTGTATTCGTGCAAACGCTCGGAATCGAACGGTTTGATCCTCAAAACTAAATTCAGTTTCATTTCATTCAACTGGATAATTATGGCCCTGCGAAGAATCGAACTCCGGTCTCATCCACGTCAAAGATGCGTCTTAGCCATTGGACTACAGGGCCCTCGAACGAAACCTAATCGATTTCTTTACGATTATTTTCCCTTTGAGATACTGTTCACGACTGATTATTAATTAAACAAGAATATTTAAAAAGTTTAGTTCTTATTTCTATCTATGGCTAAGTTTAACAGCATTTTATTTTTTGTTGATATTATTGTGGGAATTTATTTTCTTAATCTTGGATTTAATTTTGTGAATCTTCAATTTCTTGATTCGATAAAAAATTGGATTGCAGTCGGCGGCGGGGCTCTTTTAATTCTAAGCGGATTGATGACTATTGGCAGAAGAACAACTCCCTATCGATAAATTCCAATAAGATTTATATATATAATTCTCATTATTCCCCCATGCAAAATAAAGAGGGCGATTCAAGATTTTTATCTAAAAAAAATCATTGTACTCGCGACCCCGCAAATGCAATTAAAAATCTACCCGCATTGCGAAATCGCTCGGGTCAGGTAACAATTTTTATAATAATTGGAATAATCATCGTTGCTGCTGTTGCAGTTTTTTTGGTTGTAAGAAGCAATTTAGCTGTTGGAAATATTCCTTCAAATATTCAACCAGTTTATAATAATTTTTTATCCTGTTTAGAAGATAATGTGAAGACCGGAGTTTCAATCTTAGAAAGCCGAGGGGGGTATATTGAACTTCCGCAATTTGAACCGGGAAATTCATTCATGCCTTTTTCTTCGCAATTAAATTTTTTCGGGAATCCAATTCCTTATTGGTATTATGTTTCTGGGAATAATATTCAGAAAGAACAGATTCCTTCACAGCAGGATATGGAAAAAAGCCTGGAGAATTTTATCAACAACAGAATAAGAACATGTGATTATTCGAATTATTATTCACCGGGTTTTGAAATTGTGCAGGACGAACCGACTGCAAGTGTCAGCATAAAAAATAACAACGTTGATGTTTCGCTGAATATGAATATGAAAATCAGCTTTGGAAATGACACGAGCCTGATTCAAAATCATAAAGTTTCAATTACCTCAGACCTCGGAGCACTTTACAACTCTGCAAAAATAATTTATTCAAAAGAAAAAAATGATGCTTTTCTGGAAAATTATGGGGTTGATACCATGAGGCTTTATGCACCTGTCGATGGAGTTGAATTAACCTGCAGTCCAAAAACTTGGAATGCCGACGACGTTTTCAATAATTTAAAAGATGCAATTGAAACAAATACCCTTGCATTGAATACGCAAAATCCAACTACTCAAACTGAAAAATATTTTTCTGTTTCCGGAATAAATACAAATGCAAGATTTATCAATTCAAAAAATTGGACAAGCAGTTTTGAAGTTTTGCCTTCGGAAGATAATCTTTTGATATCAAATCCTATCGGAAATCAGGCTGGGCTTGGAATTTTAGGATTTTGCTATGTTCCTTATCATTTTGTTTATAATATTAATTATCCTGTTTTAGTTCAGACATACCACGGAGATGAAACATTCCAATTCCCCTTCGCTGTTGTGATAAAAGGAAACAGACCGAGGGTTGCTTTGAATTCAACTGCTCAGACAATAACTCCTGATTTGTGTCCCTATAAAAATACTCAAACCACTGTTAAAACTTATGATTCTAATTTAAATTTTGTTGATGCACAGGTTTCCTACGAATGCTTTGGAGAAAGCTGTGGGGTGGGAAGTACTTCTTCGGGAACTTTAACTGCTAAATTCCCTCAGTGCGTTAATGGTTTTGTCGTCGCCAGAGCAGACGGATATCAAGAATCAAGAGAACAATATTCAACAACGCAGGAAGGAAGTGTAAATATTGTAATGAGCAAACTTTACAACAAAAATGTAAATCTAAAACTTGGCGGAGCTAATTATAACGGAAATGCAATTATTTATTTCACCTCTGAAGGAAATTCAAAAGTTGTTTCTTACCCCCAGCAAAATCAAGTTCAATTAGGAGAAGGGACTTATGAAATTTCAGTTTACATTTACAAAAATTCTTCAATACAACTGCAGGAATCAACTCAGCAGGAATGTACTTCTACTTTAAGTTCAGGAATAGGCGGAATTTTTGGAATTACGGAAAAGAAATGTTTTGATGTTAAAACTCCTCAGCAGATGATTTCAAGTGTTCTTGTTGGCGGAGGAAAGCAAACTTATTATATTCCTGAAGATTCTTTAAAGAATTCAAATACTATTGAAATTGGCGCAGAAGAAATGGGTATTCCGGCGACAATTCAGCAGGTTCAAAATAATTATGCAGTATTTGATACAAAAAAATTGGAGATAAATTTTAAATGAAATTCAAAAAAAATTTTAATTTAGTTTTGTTTTTAGCATTGATTATTTTATTCTCAAATTTATTTTCTGCATACATGAGTTCAAATCCACAGACAACTGCATTTGGAACTTCTTTTATTGATACAAAACAAACTTGCGCTCCAGGACAGGATTTTTTGATTCAAGTTATCCCATTCGGATGCACTCCTAAAGTTGTAAGAAGTGATTTACTTGAAGAAAATAATGTTCAGGTTTATTGTCAATTGGGAGTTACTCAGATAAATCAATTAATTGGGGTTCAGGCAATAGACAGTGTTTCTTTTTCAGGAAAATATTCTTCGCAAATTTCCGGGGTTGGTTTTCATTATGCAAAATCTGCTTTGGGAACTCAGACTGATTTGAATACTCCAGTCTTAAACAACGTCGGATATATTGTTGTTAATCTAAAAAAACAAAATAATGAATCTGCAATGCCTGATTTTGTTTCAGGAAATCTAACTGCTAAAATAAGATACAATATAAAAAATGCTTTTGGAATTGGCAACGCTATGTTTTCTCTTCCGCAACTTTCCGACGCTGATTGGAATAATAAAAAAGGCCAGTATACTTTTTGGGGCGGAAAAGGATATGTAAAAGCAGATTCAATAACAAATAACGGTGCAGAAATTTCTCTTTATACTGATTCAGGAATTGTCTCAACTTTTGATTTGAAAAAAGGAGAAAGTTCAAATAGTGTTTATCTTCCAGGATTAGATTGCCAGGCGGGATTAAAAGTTAAATTAGAAGGGTTGGATAATCCTGACACAAGAGCACAGTTGAGAATAAATGCTGATGTTAGCCAAGCGGCAAAAGGAGAAAAATTTTTGGACAATAAATGCTCTGTTCAAAATTTAAGAAACAATGGATTAGTTCAGCAGGCAGATATAAGATGTCAGGAAGATACAGGATCAAAAACTTTCAGCTTATCAATAAGTCCGAGATTGATTTTGAATGTCAATGGAGAAGACAAAGAATTTGGATTAGGAGAGAAGGTTTACGATTTAACTGACAGAAAGATTTTTTTAGGTTATATCGGAACAAAAGGGAGCTCGTCTAATAAAAATGATTTATTTGTTTATCTTGTTTCAATACCTCTCCCTCATGTTGATACATTAAATGATAATGAACTTTCTTCTATAAACTCTTTAGTAAAAAATTTGATAGAAGCTAAAGCAACCTCTTCTGGAATTGTTGATGTGAGTTCTGCAATTATTAAAAATGCTGCTGGATTATTAAGTGAATTGACTAGAAAAATCACTCAAGGGCAATCATTCTTGCGAGTAAATTATGGAGAGAAAACAGATGTTTTTTCAATTACTGATTTTGCGAATCCAAGAGACCAGGAATTAACAGGAAATGCCTTAGAACAATATAATAATGCTAAACAAGATTACGAAACAATTCAAAACAGCTATTCTTCAGAATCTTATGACGGCACTACCTATGGCGAAGAAGCAGCGTATAAAGAAATTGAATTAGCAAATTCTGCAGGACAGAAAAAAACTGCATTTGATTTGTGCGTTCAATTTAAACAGAATTATCCCCCTTCAACTAAGGACTTGAAAAATTGTGATGGTTCTCAACTTTCAAATCAGGATAATAATGAAGCCTTCGTTACAATAAATAAGCAAGTTTACAAAATATCTTTTGACGGAATTTACGAACCTACTTTTGATGATTATGGCGCGAAAATTATTGCAAGCACTCCAAGCGGCACACAACAATTTGATTTGACAAAAGATAAAATTATTTATTTTGGGGAAAATGAGGAGATATATTCTATTAAAGGAAATCTTCTTTCAACTTCTTTATATTTTAAATATAAAGATAATGTTTGGATGTGGTCTCCCGATAATATTTATTGGATGAATGTCCCGGTCATGGTTGTCCACGGCGGGCAGTGGGACGGACAGAACCCGACTGATGCAAATCAAAAAGCAATAAAATCTCTTGAAGGCAAAAATTTTGACGACGGGAAAAAAGTTCTTTCCTATGAGGGAGCAATACTTGATAATTCAGGAAATTCTGAGGGATATGTCAGGCTTATTTCTTTAGAAGGTAATTCTTCAACAATTCAAATTATTACTCCAACAAAATCAGGGACAATCAAATTAGAAAAAGATGTTACAAATGATTTTGCTGCAGGATATTCTTTTACTCTTAAGCAAGTTAATCTAAAACAAAATGCAAGAGTTTCAATTATTCCTTCTATCAGCAACGGAGAGACAAGCGCTAATTTTAGTTTCAAAATTGGAATTGAGAAAAGAGCAATACAATTATCTCCTGGAAAAATTAAAGAGTCAATAGATTTTTGGAATAAATCAATAGGTCTATGGGGGAGTGTTTCCGAGGTTTTGGGAAATGTTACAACTGGATTGAAAACCGCATGCCTTGCTACTGGTACAGGATTAGTTGTTAAAAACTTTTTTGTCAATACAGGAGGAGAAGGAATTGCACGAGGATATTTAATGAGGGGAGTAAATGGATGGACAGAAAAATGCACTTCCTTAGTCGCAGAAAAAAAATCCCCCTCGCTTGACAAATGCTTTTTGGATAATGCAGATTCTATAGATAAAGATACAAAAGAATTAACTAATTTAATTAATCAACAAAACACAAATATAAAAAATTTGGAACAGGGAATAACTACACAATTTTTGGCTGAAACAAGTGTTAATACAAATGCTTTCATGGCAAAATATTCTCCTCAGGTAAGTTCTTATTTAGGAACAAGTTCGGGATTTTCAAGCGCTCTAACTGACCCAAGCGGAAAAGGAGAAACAATAAATAAAAATGATATCCTAAAAATTATTTCTGAAGGATACAATGATAAGACTAAATATTATTCCTCTGATCAATTAAGAGAAGTTGAACTTTATACAAAAATTTTAGATGATTCCTCTTCCAGTGATAGTTTGAAAGCAATTGCTAAATCCAGATTGTATTCTGATTTGACAACAATAAAAGTGAATTCAGGAAATTTTGCTAAAGCTTCTCAGTTGGCACAAACACTTTCAGGAGTTGCACCTGACCAGATTGGATTTTTGGAAATTGATAAAAATGCAAAGGCTGTTCGTTATACAGGATTAACTTTAGGGGCAATAGGAAAAGAAATTCCCACCTCATCTTCTTCTGTTTCTATGTCAGAAAATACAGTGGTTCAAATTAATTCAAACACTCCTGTTTACCTATCACAAATTTCTGATGGAAATACGTATTTGTTTGTTTTAGATAATTCTGCAGGAACTTCAAAATTCACAACTAAAAAAGATTCCGAGGGAAATCAGATGATCTATGATTATAATTCTAATCCTATGACTCTTGTTCCGAAAGGCGAACTTTCTGCTTTGACAAATATTTATTTCCAGAAATATGATTCTTCAACTTATAATAACAAATATAAAAATCCTAAAGTTAATTATTTTGAAACTGAACCTTACAAAGGATTGCCTGCAATTGTTCCTATTGATGTAAATAAGGGATGGTATGCTGTGATAAAACAAACCCTTCCCGTCGGGGCGAATATACAATCTTATGATGCTTCTGCAAGAGTCAGCAGTTTTTATTTGTGCAATGTCGGTGCAAATGGCCTTGAAGAAAATATTGCAGGGGATGATCAATGTGAGATGATTAATACCGGAACAGGACAACCTTATAATCAATTTCCAGGAATAACAGATGAAGCAGAAGCAAAGAGTTTGGTCAGCAAAGCAGTTCAGGCAATTGAACAGGCATCAAGAGCATACAAATCTGGATTGTCTGGTAAGAAGATTAGCATTTTAGGGCAAAATATCGACGTGGGTAGTCCTGCTGTAGATGTTCCCCAATTTCAATGTCAGGATTTTATGTCTCCAAAAGATTGTCTTTTATTATTCAATATTTGCGACCCAGTAATTTGCCCGTCGAGCAGATGTGATTTTGATGGAGCATATCCTGTTAAAAATGTTATTCAGTCAGGAGTAATCGGTAGTATTGCTTTATGCCTTCCTAATGCTAAAGAAGGAATTATCATGCCTGTTTGTCTTTCTGGAATAAATGAAGGGGTAAAAGGATTCTTATCTGTCCAGAAATCTTTTAAAGATTGCTTGCAGGAAAGTTTGAATACAGGAAAACAAGTTGGAATATGCGACGAGGCTTTTAGTATTTATACTTGCGACCTTTTATGGAGAGAAGTTCTTCCTGTTGCTAATTTTGCTTTGCCTACAATTATTTCTGCAGCCTTCGGACAAAACGTAAAAGGCGGAGGAGAATATTTAGGAATTGCAAATGCATTTTCTACTGCAGAAAAATCAGTTAATTATTTTGTGAATTATTACGGAACAAACTCTGCACAGGCCTTTACTACAAGAGTGCAGGAAGTCGGAACTGAATTTTGCAAGTCTTCAATATCTGCTGTTCTTCCGACTGGCGGAGAATTAATCAGCAGTTTAACAAAACCAGATTCACCGTCGCAGTTTACCGGAAGATTTGATGAGATTCTTTTAACAAGCGCAACAGTTCCACCAACTTCACAGTATAAAGTATTTTATCATATATACGCAGGAACAGACTCTGGAGCGTATTATCAAGTTTACCTGAAAGGAAGCCCAACAAGTTCTTATTATAAAGATACCAGCCAGAATCTTGTGATTGCTACGGGTTATGCTCCAGTTGGAGATTATGCAACTGATACAATAGATAAACCTGCCCCTTCAGGATATCAACAATTATGTTTGAATGTTAACGGACAGGAAGAATGCGGATTCAAAGAAGTTTCAACATCGGCTGCAATTAATTATCTTAAGGATAGCTATCTAAGCAGCCAGGCAAGTCAGACAGATATTAAATCAGAATCAAAATGCATCTCGGGAACTGCGAGCGCTTACAGTTTATTAAATCCAAATTTGCAATCAACTGCAGAATCAATTATTAATCCCGCAATTTACAATCAAGGAATAGTTAGAGTTTGCGCAACAGATAATCCCGGAAGAGGAACAGATCCTTATGCAGAAATGGAAAATTCACGGTGGAAAGAAGTTGGTAATTGCGGAAATGAAAAAATAAAATGCTGGATCGATACACAAAGTGTTGATAATGTGATAAAAACAACTACGATACAAAACGCAACTCTTGATACTCTTTCACAAAATTACAATGACATACTTGCAAATCAGAACGGCTATTTAACAAGCGAACAATTTTCTTCATCTGTTCAAGAAATACAAAATGAAAATGATAACTCTAAAAAAATAAATTTAATTGACAACATAATTGAAAAAACATTTTTGAATAGCGAAAAAGTTCAGCTTTATTATTTAAGAGGGAATGCTTATCTGAATTTGTTAAGTATTGTTTTGCCTAAATCTGCGACTTCTCCTACGACAAATCTTGCGGGAACTGCAACAACAATTCCAACCTTAGATGAACTTCGCCAGAAAGTTTTGAATGCTGCAAAAAATATGGAAGGACAAACTGCGTCGAGAACAATTTATAAAAATTGCTGGGAATCGGCATCTAAAGTTTATGAGGATGCTGGCGTAAATACTTGCGGGCTTTATTCAGATAAATCCGGAACTCAGTATACTATGAGCAACGAAAAAATAGTTATGGGAGCGACAAATCCATTTACTTCTGACGGGCAGATTTCTTTTATTGTTTATACTTTTAAAAATCCAAATCCTTCAGATAAATTAAAAGCAATTCAGCCAGGAGATTTATTATCTTACGCATGGAATACTTACGAAGGGCATAATGCTGTTTTTATAAGTTGGGATGATGAAGCAAATCATATTGCAAATTTATTTGACTGGAATGGGGGAACAAGTTCGAATCGTGTTTTCAGATATTACACTGAGGATTTAAGCGATAATAAACATCCAATTTATGTCGTATGGAAACCCTGTGTTTCTTCTCAAGCAGGAGTTTCTACAAGTGAAATAATCAAAAATCCAAGCGAGCAGGCAATTATTCCAGAGAGTGTTCCTCAAAAAAGTAATTTACCTCAAGGTACTATAAGAGAAAGAATTTATTCTTCTGCAAGAGATATTGTTAATAGCGGTTCTCAGAACACGAAGGATAATGCATTTACTTTTGTCAGCAAGGCATTAGTTAATGCGGGAGTAAGCGGAATTTCTAGCGGAGGCGGAGTTACTTCTTCCACTCTTCCTTTAAATTTAGACGAACTTATTTCAAGAATTAGCAGTCGCGATAGTTTTTCAGAAGTTAATGCTGCAGAAGTTCAACAAGGAGATGTACTTATTTTGGGGAAAGGATGCACAAAACCAAGTTCAATTGGAATAACTGCACTTGTTTCCGACGATAAAAAGACAATTTATTCTTATACAAATTTAGGAATAAGAGTTAGTCTTGCCAATGTTATGGATGTTGGAAATGTTGTAAGGATTGAAAATTTTCCTTCTGATTTAAAAATAAATGATGATTTTTATATTTACAAAGTGTATAGATATACTGGAGATATGAGTTCTTCAGAAAAAAGCAGTATTAATTTGAGAACAAAATGGACTTTATTCAGCGCTCTTACTAAAACTTCTTCATTAACCGGAAGCTATAATGATAATCAAAATTTTGCAGATCAATTAGTTTTCGACGGACTTTTGACAGAAAGGGAATGTAGTGATATGACTGGCAGATTATTCCTTTCTTCATCGAAAGATATAAGCTGGATTAAAAAATTGTTGCTTCAGAAATGTGTGGGGGATAGTGTCTGTGCAAATCAATGGCAGAAATAATTAATTCTAAACCTTTTTATATTAATAATTAATTAAATTATTAGGCGGGATTGCCGGAGCGGTCAAACGGGGCAGCCTTAGGAGCTGTCGGCTTAGTGCCTACAAAGGTTCGAATCCTTTATCCCGCATATTAATCCGCTGAAAGCGGATTTACGAAGTCGCTTAAAATTTAAAAAAATTTTAGCGCCGAAAAATAGGTTCGACGAGCGATTTCGCGGAGGAAAGGTTAGGGATATGCAAGCGGGGTCGGGAGTTATCCGGGGCGTCGAACTTAAAGAAGCAGTATATAACAACAATTTTTATAAACCAAATTTCAATAGAAATTTATGGAAATTCCTTTAATAACCGCATTGGTAATTCAAAGTAATAATATCAAAATTGATACTTTCTCTAAGGATGGAAAATGGGGATATGAATTATACAGATTTGAAAGAGGAAATTATCGACCAGAAATAACTTGCAATCCAATTTATGAAAATAGAAAAATTGCTATGGAAAAGGGGAAAGAATTGTTAGAAGCAATTAGACAGATAGATTTATCTGAAAAGAAAAAAAATTTAACAAAAATAATCGGTGAAGAAGAATCAAAAATGATTGCGGCCATAGTCCCGGTTATTAAATAATTTTATCAAATCTCAAAAATATCCAAGTCTTTTGCTAAAACAGAATTCTTAAAATTCTTTTTTGCAGTTTTCAAAATATTTGCCTGAGTTTTATTATATCTTTGGCTGATGTGAGTCAAAACTAATTTTTTGGAATTTGATTTTTTTGCAATTTCTGCAGATTGTTTTGAAGTAAGATGTTTGTATTCTCCTGCTTTCTCTTCAAGTTCTTCGCCAAAAGTCGATTCGCAAACCAGCAAATCAGAATTTTTTACAAACGGAATAATCTCTTTATTAAAAGAAGTATCAAACACAAAAGAAATTTTCTTTCCATCTTCTTTGTAAATCAAGTTTTTTGCAAGATATTTTTTTCCGTCGTAAACGATATCTTTTCCGCTTTTTAATTTCTGAAGAATCGGCCCGTTAATTTTTGTTTTTTGCAATTTCTTCTTATCAATTCTTATTTTCGTTTTTTCAACAAAAGTGTAAGCATTGCATGGAACGCCATGGCTCATTTTTTTTGCTTCAATATAAAAATCTTCATTTTCAAAAAATTTATTTTCAACTTCTTCTACCTGAATTTTAAATTTCCCTTGAAAAATAAAAGTCTTAAAAATTTGATTCATAAATTCTTTTGTTCCTCTTGGCCCGTAGATGAACAAAGTCTTTCCATAACCGCTGAAACTTAATGTTTGCAATAGTCCGGGAATTCCAAGGATATGATCGCCATGCCAGTGCGTAATCAAAATTCGCGTTAACTTGCACGGATTCAGTTCTGCTTTTCTGAATTGCCTCTGTGTTCCTTCCCCACAGTCTACTAAAATATTTTCATCTTTGTAATTTAATAAAATAGAAGTATGATTTCTTTCTGTGCTTGGAACAGCGTCTGAAGTTCCGAGAAAAACTAGCTTAATCATAGACATACAAGTAAAAAAACATTTATATAACTTGCCAATACAAAATAAAAAAGCCTTATTTCTTTAATGCAGTTGATGCAGGAGAAATACAGATTATAGTATCCCCTCTCAAAAAGGTCAATCCGAGGTTTTTCTTCACTTCGCCGTTTTGCATTTCTTTGACGTTATCCAATACCAAATTGATATGGATGTCAAAAGCTAGTAAAGTTCCTGCGAATTGTTTGTCTCCTTTTAGATAAACTAAAACTTCTTTTCCTTTTGAGACATTCAATAAATCCAAAGGTCTTTCAATTCCGCTAACCATAAATTAATTCATTTGAGTTTGTTTATAAAAGTTTCGCAAATACAGAATATATGTTAACAGAAAGATATTTAAATCAAAAATCAAAAAAGGTATTATGAATAAAACCCAAAATAAATTTGGGCGAGTCCTCGAGATAAAATCTCTGCGGATTTATTTTATCAATAAAAATGAATAAAGGAAGAAAAATATCAGGCGGGAAGTATATTAGAAACAGAAAAAAGAAAGTTTCTGACAGATTAGGACAGAAAAGAATAGTCAAACTCGGAGCAGAAAAAAGGAAAATAAAAAAAGTAACTGGCGGAAATAAAAAAATAGTTTTATTCGGGGCTAAATTTGTAAACTTGCAGGAAAAAGGGAAGAGCAAAAAGCTTGAGATAAAAAACGTTATTGAAACTCCTTCAAACAGATTCCTTGCAAGACAGAATGTAATAACAAAAGGAACAATAGTTTTAACTGATTCTGGAAAAGTTAAGGTAACAAATCGTCCGACGCAAAACGGAATAGTTAACGGGATTCTTGTCGAAGAAAAGAAATAATTATTTTTTTACACGCGACTTTTACTTCTAAAGCAGAACTACAAAAAGAGAAAGGTTTATATAATAAAAACCTTTAAAAAGGTTGCGTAAAAACAATCTGAAAATGAATTTTGTAAAAAAATGCCCTGAATGTGGTAGCATAAATCTTACTTATGATTCTCATCTTGGAGAAGTAATCTGCAATGATTGCGGACTTGTCGTCGAAGAAAAAATGACAGATAATGGCGCAGATGTGCAGGGAAAATTTGACAAGGATGAAAAAAAGGGAAGAGGCGGAGCTCCTATAAGTATGCAAAAATTCGACAAAGGATTAACAACCAACGTCGGAGAAATATCAGATATTTACAAATTAGAACCGGGACAAACAAGAAAATTCTTAAGATTGAAAAAATGGCAGGAAAGAGTTTCAACTTCTATTGAAAGAAATTTAAGACTTGCAATGGCAGAATTAAGAGTCATCGCATCTTACCTTAATCTTCCAAATGTCGTCAGAGATGAAGCATCAAGAATTTACAATTATGTTTTGCAAAGAGGAATGGTAAGAGGAAGAAGTATGGAATCAGTAATAACTGCCTGCTTATATGCGGCCTGCAGAAGCTACAACATTCCAAGAACATTGGATGAAATGGCAACTGCTTCCGACGTGGAAAGAAAAGAAATAGGAAGAACTTACAGGTTCATAATTAGAAAATTAGGAATTAAAGTAAAACAAAGTTCTCCAAAAGATTACATCTCAAGATTCTCTTCAGTATTGAAACTTTCTCCAAAAACTCAGAATGATGCTCTCAGTGTTTTAAGAAATGCAGAAAAAGTTGAGTTAACTTCAGGGAGGGGCCCTGCGGGAATCGCAGCCGCGGCACTTTACGTCGCTGCTTTAATGAACGACGAGAAAAAAACACAAAGAGAAGTTGCAGACATCGCAGGAATTACAGAGGTTACAATAAGAAATCGTTACAAGGAATTAATAGAAAAATTAAAACTTGAAGATAAGATAAAAGAAAAAGAACCTAAGAAAAAGGATTAAATGGAAGAGAAAAAAGAGATTGATGTTCCAAAAATATTATTGTATTCTTTGGAGTTAATTGTTTTTATTTTAGTCCTGTTTTATGTTTATTCTTCAAGAAATCCTGCAGAACCGCAGGGAGTTTACAGTGAAAGCGCACAAAAAGAAACAATCAAATCATTAATGAACGCATTAGAATTACAAAATGTGCATGATGTTCCCCTGATTGGATTAACGCCCCGTATACAAATTTATATTGAAGAGGAAAAACATTTTATCAGCTCATATTACCTGGAAATAACAAAAGGAAAAGTGATAATAAATAACGGAGTTTCAAATCAGACCGATATAATAATTCGAACAACTCATGAAGAAATATTAAAATCAATTAATAATACTGCATATATGAAAGAATCTTTGTCTTGGGGCAGGACAGAAGTGACAAAAATCGCAAGCAAATTTGTATTATATACTGAAGGCTATCCTGATATTTTTTTAAAATAAATTTTTTAATCTTCTTGCTCGCGAGCAAATCCTTATGCGTGCCGTACGGCACGTACCCCAAGCACCGAATCCTGATAGGAAGGACTCCTAAGGCAGCCCAGGCTAGTCCCGTCAGAGCCCGCGTAGAACCTCGCGACTGAATTATTATCGTTTCTTGGATACCAGTAATATGAATCTCCTGACTTAATCTTTTTGCTTAGGAGTCCTTGACTTGTATGATTGTTATTTAAATAATCATCCAATGAAATTCTTTTATCTTTCATTAAAGTATCTCTGTCAAGAGGTTCAGAATTATGTGGAATTAAATTTCCACTTGAATCTAAAATATGATTGTAATTAATACACAATTTTCCTTTTTTTACTTCAAAATCAGCATCAAGCCATTCTGCTCTCCAAGTTTCTCCTAATCCAGTTATCTTTTTATAAATTTCTGGAAGATTAATCTTAGCATATTTTAAAAATTCAATAAATTCCGGAAGTATTAACATTCTTTCTCCATTTGCCTGCAAAAGTTTATGACATTCAAACCAATCTTTATTTAGGTGACTTCTTTCTTTTGCTACATAGAGATTTATTGATGGAATATAGATGAAACCCTTGTTTTGTTGGAGTGAAACATGATTTTCCAATATTCTATTTACAATTTCGGGATTTAGTCCTGACCGTGAATCTAAACAAACTTCTTTGATAAAACCAATCTCTTCTTCTTTAGAAAGAAAATAATTAATTATTTCTCTTTCCGGTTCTCCATTGTAAAGTGCTAATGATATTCCTTCTAATTCTTCTGATAACATTATTTTATAGGCTTAGGGTTATTTAAAAACCTTACGATTGTAACTTCTTAAAAGTTATAACAATTTGTCTGATGAATTATTTTAAATTTTACATTAACTTATTTTCCGTGGGGCGGGTGGGCGGGAAGAGTAATAATGCGGGATAAAGTAAGCTCGCGACCTCGCTTGTTTATTCCTGACCTTACCTCCGCGAAATCGCTCGGGATTTGTACCTCGGTTCAAATCAAGATAATCAATGCAATTTTTCAATTGCATACGCCCCGGACAGGATTTGAACCTGCGACCCCTAGCTTAGAAGGCTAGTGCTCTATCCAGGCTGAGCTACCGAGGCAATATTAATTCTTGTCTAATAACCTTTAAAAGTTTTGCATTCTATTAATTTTAGTCCAAAATGAAAAGAAATTTGTTTTGAGTTCAAATTTCAGTTCATTCGTCAAGGGAAATTGCCAAATGAAAAGAGATGATAAAAAATTGAAGTTTCCACTTAAAGGAAAATATCTTGCAATGGTTGCTCCGAGCTTTGTGGTTGATTTTCCTTATCCTAAAATTCTTTTTCAGCTTAGAGATTTAGGTTTTGACGAGGCAGTTGAATTGACTTTTGGGGCAAAGATGGTTAATAGAGAATATCATAAAATTTTGGAGAATTCAAAAGGCCTTGCAATTTCGAGTGTTTGTCCGGGAATTGTTGAGACAATAAAATCAAAATATCCACAATATAAAAAAAATTTAATTCCTGTTGACAGCCCGATGACAGCGACGGCGGAAATATGCAAAAAAATTTATCCTTCTTATAAAATAGTATTCATTTCCCCATGCAACTTCAAAAAAATAGAAGCAAAGTTTTCAAAAAATGTTGATTATACAATTGATTATTCTGAGCTTAGAGAAATTTTGGAAAGAAACAAGTTAAATAAAAAAAAATACAGAAAAAAAGAAATTTTCTTTGATAAATTTTACAATGATTACACTAAGATTTATCCTCTTTCAGGGGGATTATCAAAAACTGTGAATTTGAAAAATATTCTGAAATCTGAAGAAACAAAAATTATTGACGGGATTCTGAAAGTTGAGCAATTTTTAAAAAATCCAGATAAAAAAATAAAATTTTTGGACTGCACTTTCTGCGAAGGAGGATGTATCGGCGGACCTTTGGTTATTTCAAAATTGCCGATATTTTTTAGGAAGAAAAAAGTTTTGAATTATCTTAAATCCGCAGAGAAAGAAAAAATTCCTTTTAAGAGAAAAGGCGTGATAAAAGAAGCAGAAGGCATTAGTTTTAGGTCAGAATATCCAAACAAATAATTTATATATAATATTCTTTACAATTTATTCTATGCGGAGGTGGCACAGCGGCTACTGCGTTTGCCTGCAGAGCAAATTTTCGTGGGTTCGAGTCCCACCCTCCGCTTTGACATTTGAATTAAACTATCTTCTATCAATGTCAAAACCTCGGCCCTCCGCTTTTTTGAAGGATTGAGAAAAAGCCATTCAGAATTTCCTGTTTTGAATTTCGCTTTTATTTTAAAAATTAACTAAGAATTATTCTCTTCTAAATTTTGGTTTTCTTCCGGTCAAATCTAAATATTCATTGCTTGCATTTTCTGCAATTCTTTTTCTAACAAATATTTTTTGAGAATTATTATTTTTAATTTTTCTTTTTGATTTCTGAACATTGGCGTTTTGTCTGATCCTTTTTTTATCTTTGCATTTATTTGGCCATTTAGCACAGCGGACGTCATTGACTACTCTGTTTAATTCAATAATTATCAATAATACCAAGAGAGAAACTATCAAAACAAGAATAAGCCCGATTAATTTTCCCATAGGCAATAATACTTCTATGTTAATCATTCTCCCCATAATATAAGCTTCTGCAGCAATAGAGCCGACTAAAAAATAAATTGCTATTTTTTTTAATCTTCCTGCAGTCTTTATTATAAGGTTTATTGAATTCAGAAAAACAAATATTACCAGAGCAATCCCGATTGATTCTGAGATTAACTCAGTATAAGCAAGAATCGTAGTCATTTTATTTTTTTATCATCCCCGTCTCTTTTAAATTAGACTCATCTATCCTATAAGTATTTTTATCTTTTTTAATTTTTCTGAAATTCCAAACATTTGCAATTATTGCTCCGATTAAAGCTGCAATTCCAATGAGGGTTGGCCACCCAATTGGAGTTCTGGTTTGTGTTCCAACATTAAACCATACACTCGCGCTTGCAACTAAATCTGTATAAGTTATTTTTATATAGAGAACATATTGTCCTAATTTTGTTCCGGGAGGAATTATAAATTCTTTTACAAAACTAAGTTTGGTATTTACTGCAACTTCCTCTGTGCTATGCAAAATTTCATTTCCTTTTGAATCTGTTATTCTATATTCGATATTAACATCAACTGCTTTCCCTGATTCTCCCAGATTATACATATTTATCTTTGAATAAAGTTCTTTACCCGGAACTACCCATAAAAATTGAGGGGAGATTTCTGCACTAACATCAAATAAAGGATTAGCTGATTCTACCTCAATTGCAGCAAGAATTTTTTTTACTTTGATTCCTGCTTTGAAAATTATCTCCCCCAGATATAACTCAGGAGTATTTTCTTTAAGCGCGAGTACCTCAAATTTTAAAATTTTTGATTCCCCTTTTTTCAGAATGAATTTTGGTTCTTTGATTATTAAGAAATCTGAAATTTTAGAAGTAGTTATCTCGACGGTTAAATCGCTGTTTTGATTATTTGTAATTGCAACCTCTTGAGTTTTCACCTGCCCCTGCTCTATTTTTATATTTATCTGCTCCAAGGAAAGACTAAATGATTCAGGTGGAAAATCAATTATTGAATTCCCGCCGCTTCCTCCGCCACCTCCTCCAGAAGAGGAAGAAGTTGTTGCAGTAGCCGTTGTCGGAGCTTCTTCTGATGAATAAATGCTAAACCCGGTTACATTAAATTTTAAAATTCCACCCGCATAAGATTGGTGAGTGCAGATTTCTGAAGAGCAGACAGCTCCGTCTCTTAATATTCTCGGATTTGAAAATGTCAGCCCGGATAATTGTAGAGCTGCAGACTTATTTAGATCTGGAAGAGCTGTTGAATTTATTTCAATCCTGTTCCATGAAATATTTACATAGGATAGATTTACGTTATTCCCTGTAAGATTAACATTTTCGTTAAATTTTATTTTTCCATGGGTTGTATCTTCAAATGTTAAATCACTCAAATTTTGAAGATCTTCATAAGAATATTCAGAAAAATTTGTTGAACCTTCTCTTTCATCGTCTTCCCATTCGTCGTAATTAAAAGAGTATTTATCTGGGTTAATCAAAAAAGTTACATTTTGCGAGGTTTCACCATTGGAATTATTTGTATACAAAAAAAGAGTGTGGCTTCCATCAGAAGCATTAAAATGTGTTGAAGAAGTTATTGTAATATTGTCCCCTGAATCAAGGCTGTACCAAACTGCCTGCTGTCCGCTTGCGGAATAATTTAATAAAATTGATTTATTGTTCATATATGTTTGATTCTTTGGATTTGACAGAGTTAATGCGGGGGGGTCAGAACTGATTATTGTTATATTCATGCCGAAATATTGCAAAGACTTTCCTGTTATTATCCTTCCAGTAATATCTACAGAAATTATAATGCTAAAAATAACAACTAAAGACAAAAAAATTATCAAAATAATCTTCCCCTTTTTCATAAATAAAATTAGGAAAATTAGTATTTAAAATTGCCTAATGTTTTCTTTTTTTAAAAATTATCATTCCCATTACTATTGCAAATATTACTGCCATAACAGAAAAAATAATCTGCATGGAATTTGCTGATTGAAGTAACGTTCCATCTTCTCTTGTTATCAATATTTCAAAATTTTGCCCTATTGCAGTCCCAAATCCGAATCCGCCGGTTTGTTCATTCATTGTTGCAAATTCTATATTTACAGGATATCTTTCTCCTGCTTTAGCTTCTTTTGGGATTATTGCTTTTAGATTTACAGTTGTCTTTTTTCCTGCCTGGATTAAATAAATATCACTGGAATCTGTTATCTTGACAAATTCAGAATCGCCCGATATTTTTGCTTTTATGCTAATATCTTCTTGTCCCGCAGTATTTTGCAGAAACATAATAAAATTTTGGTTTCTCCGGGTTTCATTTTTAATGGGTTTCCTTCATAATATGCAGAAGATACTGCAAATGCAGAAACCTGATTGATAAATAGGATTACTAATAATAAAATTGCTGTCTTTTTCATTATATTATAATCATTTTTCATTTTATATTTTTATTGTCCAAACTCCTTGGTTAAGAGTTGAATATGACTGACTTGTTAAATCATTTCCCGCAATCTTCAAGCAGAAATATAATTCTTCCTGCCCATTGATTCTATTATCCGCTGTAAAGTTCCCTCTTGTAAGATTTGTTGAAGTTATATTAGCATAATTTCCGGTAGTTTTATTCATAAAATCTCCAGAACACTCAAGGCAGGATGCTCCTGTGCAGGAACTTCCTCCTGTCTGATAACTTACAGAAAAATTTCCGCTATACAAAGCATGAGATGGGGTTATTTCTCCATAAAGGTGAGTTGCATTAATGCTGATATTTCCTGCTCCGCCTGTCGGTCCTGAACCGCCTATTGCTTTATTTCCTGTATTGTTAAGAATTAATGGATCATTACTGGATGTTTTATTTGTTGAACCTGCCCCCACTCCTGTCCACGCCAAGTTTGTTGGTCCGATTTCAAAACCCGTAGTTTCTCCTATAGTCAAATTTGTTGAAATATTATGCGCGTAATTAGTATTGTTATCAGAAATGCTTGCATCAATTGTCCATCCTCCTGCTCCATCATACCACCACATGTTTACTTGGCAGGAAAAATTTGAATAACTTGCTCCCTGTCCGATATTTATGCATGTTGAATTTTCTCTTGTTATTTCTCCTGATTTTGAAATATTAATTTTTGCAGTGCTCCAATTAAGCCACATTGCTCCTGCTCCATGATATGTTGTAAAGTTTATTTCTAATGTTGTTGCGCTTGGGCCAGCAGTTAATCCTGTTGCAGCTGCAATAGTGGCAGCAGTAATATTATAAACATTTGTTATAATAGGAATTCCGACGGTAATATTTACAGCGACTGTTTGTACTACTTCCCCTGTAATTTTTTTCCACATATCAGAAAAGAAACTTGCAGATGTAAATGGAATTATTAACAATACAATTAACAGGATAATGCATGCAATTCCCTCCTTTTTCATTTGATTAATCCCCTCATCTTTTTTTTAAAGCATTTATCTTTTTAAACATTTCTTCATTTTTTCTTTATAATTCTGGAATATATTGTCCAAATATTTCTTTGATCTCTTTCAAGAAGTTTTGCAATCTCGCTGTATTTCATTCCCTTTTCTTTGAGGAATAGAATTAATGATTCAAGTATTGTAAAATTTTTATCCTTGAATTTAGAGATTGGGACAAAAATATCTGTCTCTTTAATATTTAATTCTTCTTTTTGTTTTTCTCCTGATTTTTTATATGATGTCCATATTGTTCTTTCATCTCTTCTAAGCAGTTTTGCAATCTCGCTATAATTCATATTAAGATTTTCTTTCATATATTTGCTTAGTGATTCTAAAAATCCGAGATTTTTGGAGAATATTGTAATCGGAATTTTTATTTCTTCTTTCGCCCCAATTATTTCCGTCAATTCATTTCTGCTGAACTTATATTTTTCTTTTATATTTTCTATAATCAGATTAAGCAATTCTTTTTTATTCAAGGAATATTTTTCTTTAATTTCTTCCATTATCAAATTGAAAGCGTCGAGAAGCTTATCGTCTTTAATCGAGTTTGTTTTTTTCTTTTTCTTTTTTATTGCGGGAATTATTGCAACGGCTAATATTTTTATTGTCCAAACTCCTTGGTTAAGAGTTGAATATGACTGACTTGTTAAATCATTTCCCGCAATCTTCAAGCAGAAATATAATTCTTCCTGCCCATTGATTCTATTATCTGCTGTAAAGTTTCCTCTTGTAAGATTCGTTGAAGTTATATTAGCATAATTCCCGGTAGTTTTATTCATGAAGTCTCCAGAACACTCAAGGCAGGATGCCCCTGTACAGGAACTTCCTCCTGTCTGATGGCTCACAGAGAAATTTCCGCTGTATAATTTAAAAGAAGGATTTAATTCTCCTACAAGATTTGTAGCATTAATGCTTATATTTGTTCCTGCTGATGCAGTCGGACCTAAGCCCCCTATTGGTTTGTTTCCGGTATTGTTAAGAATTAATGGATCATTGCTTGAAGTTTGATTTGTTCCGCCTGCAATTATTGAATTCCATGCTAAATTTGCAGGGCTTATCTCAAAACCAGTAGTTAAACCAACTGAAAAATTTGTCGAGCCATTGCTTGCAAAATTTGACTGCAAATCAGAAATGCTTGCATTTATTGTCCATGTTCCTGCACCATCCCACCACCACATTGTTACACTACAAGTATAATTCGCAGAAGTTGGGGAAGATTCATATTTGAAACAACTTGAATTTTCTCTTATTGTTTCTCCGGACATTGAAACATTTATGCTTGCTGTTGTGTCGTCTAAATCACCATTTGAATCATATGCAGTAAAATTAATTTCCAAATAAGTTGCACTTGGTCCCGCGTTTAAGCCCGTTGCAACTGCTATTATTCCCGCGGTTGTATTATAAACATTGATTATTTGTGGAGGATTATTTGCAGATATTGAAAAGTTTATTGTGCTTCTATTATAATTTCCGACGCTGTCATTTACCCATATTGTAACATTGTGCGCTCCAGCAGACCATGTAACTGCGGTAATATTCTCGCAGGATGCAAGAGTTGTATTTATCAAATAAGTGTCATTTGAATACCAGCAATTTGTCAGGTCAATTAAATCGCTTCGAGTATAATTTATATCCTGATTTACATCTGAACTTACTGAATTATTTATCGGAGAAGTTATGTTTATCTCGGGGGCGGTTAAATCAATAGTAAAACTTATGCCCGTAAAATTTAAATTTCCTGCAGAATCATTTGCGTAGATTGTTATATTGTGCTTTCCTTCGCTCCATGTTAAATTTGTTATATTGAAGTAAGTTCCTGCTGAGCCGAGGGATTTATTTGCGACGCTTGTTGTATCATTGTTATACCAGATAGAATCAATTCCGACCAAATCTGAAAAAGTAAAATTGATATTTTGATTAATGTTTGTAGTATTTGTATTATTTACAGAAGGAGTTAAGATAATCAAACTTGGATTTATTGTATCAATTGTGAAGCTTATTCTTGATTGATTTACATTTCCCGCAGTATCATTTGCGTAGATTGTTACATTGTGCTTTCCTTCGCTCCATGTTATTGTTGTTATGTTTGTTCCGCAATTTGCAAGAGAGGTATTTTTTAAATTTGTATCATTTGTATACCAGCAGTTGAACAAGCCAGAACCTAAATCGCTCGCAGTAAAATTAACATCTAAATTTATGTTGCTGTTATTGGTATTATTCAATGCAGGAAATGCTATTGAGATCGCGGGCAAAATAGTATCCACGACAAAACTTATTCTTGATTGATTTACATTTCCCGCAGTATCATTTGCGTAGATTGTTACATTGTGCTTTCCTTCACTCCAAGTTATATTTGTTATGTTGAAAGAAGTTCCTGCTACTCCCAGTGATTTGTTCACTAAATTTGTATCATTTGTATACCAAAAATTGAACAGCCCCCCTGCATCTGAAGCAGTATAATTTACATTTACATTATTTACAGAAAAGTTTGAATTATTTGTTGAAGGGAAAAGTATAGCAACTGCGGGAAGAGTTGTATCTGCAGGAGGAGTGTAAGTTACATTTATTTGGAAATAATCTATCCCAAATTGACTTGAAGAGCCCGAATCATCAAATGCCATTACCCTTAATTCGCTTCCAGATACAAAGTCATCAAATCTTGTTGCGGGAATATTATAACTTTTTGCAGTTACTGCTGTTTGTGCTGAGGTGTTTACAACATCATCCCAATTCCCCTTTGTCCAATTCCATAAAGCAATTCCTGTTCTTGAAGATGTAGTAAGAGAATTATTAAGCCAAACAGAAACATTTATTGCAGTATAACCCGCGGGAATATTTGTAAAATTAACATATAAAAAAGAATCTGATGAAGTACTTCCTGTTCCTGGTTTTAATACTGTCCCTCCATTCAAGCTGGTCATTTTTGCATAATCCCCTGCTCCCAGTGGTTGCACCGCAGTGATTAAAAGAGTATTATCATTTAATGTTCCATTCCATGCTTTGTTAGTTGTTGCATCTGGCAGAAGAATTGATTGGGGGTCAACAATATAATCAAACTGCAAACTTCCTCTGAGAATTTTCAAATCAAAAGAATCCTGTCCTCCCTGCAAATTTGCCAAATAAATTTTATTGATTTGATTTGATTTGATCTCTGTAAATTCAGCAATTTTTTCTGTTTTATCTTTTTCGTAAATTTCTATTCTTGGATTTCCAGAAATTATTTTTGGAAATATTGTAATATCATTCTTATTTGTAAGATTTTTTTCAAAGGTAACTCTTACAAAATGGCTAGAAGGAATTTCCCCGCTCCAGATATCATCCAGTTCTTTAACTTGTTCATAAATGTCAGAAATAAAATTCCTGCTTTCATCGAGATGCTCTGCTTTGATAATTATTATAATCTCATAAGTTTCTATATTATTCAATTTAGGAATTGTCCATTCAATTTTTTCAATAAGTCCATTGTTATTTTCATCAGAAGCAGTGAATTGAATTTCTTCTTTTGTATTATCTGTTGTTTTATATAATTTTATTTTTTCTTTTGAGATTTCATTCTGCAATTTTGCAAATGCCAAAACATTTTCATATTTTATCTTTGAAGAAATTTCAATTATTTTTCCTGTTTCTGTTTCTTTTTCTGACGATTTTGGAGAAGGAGTTTCATATCCAACTTTATATTCTGCATTTTTGTCTTTAACTTTAAATTCAACCTTTTTTGATTCTGCTTCGGACACTGCATTTCCAGTCAATGTTCCAAAGAAATTTTTGAAAATTCCATTGTCTGAAATTACTGCTCCAGTTATTGGAGAATTTCCAGACTGAAGAGGCTCCTCTTGGAAAGGACTCATGTTTATTTGAGGGACCTCTTCATTTTCTGAATATGATTTTGTCACGCTGATTTTTTTTGCGTTTTCAGGAATTGAAATTTTTGCTGTTCCTTCCTCTTCAAAATAAATTATTTTTTCCCATTTTACTGGCTGTCCAAGAATTGCAGGAAGCTGAATTGTGTTTTCTGATACTATCCCTGACCTGGAAAAATTTTCCTGAACTACAAAACCAGAAAAAGGAAAATTTAAATTGGACGAAAGAAAAATGAAAAAGCTGACGAGGAATAATGAGGTTAAAATAACGAGGAAATTTTTTCCTGCGCTTTTCCTTTTCTGCTTCTTGATTTCCTCACCGCAATTTTTTTCATATTTATCCAAGTAACCAATCCACTCGCTAATGTTTCTTCCATCTCTTTTTTGGTAAAGAGTTTCAATATATTTCGAGTAAGAAATTTTTCCGCCCGAATAATGCTCATGAAGTTTTTTCAAGTAGATAGAATATTCTTTTTTTGATTTGTTTGCAGAATGAATTTGCTCTTGCAGTTCTTCGATTTTAGCTCTTGCTGTGCGAGTCCTTTTCATACTTATTCTGTATGTATTTTTCCTTATAAATGTATGTATTAATTATAGATATACTTACTATGTATGTAAAATAGCGGCCAAGTCTTCCTCCTAATTTCAACAAATTTTACAGAAAATATTTAAAAAGTGTAGTGCCTAAGAAACAAAATGGCCTTTATTGTTAAAAAAACAATAAGCGGAAATGATTATTATTATCTTAATGAAAATAAGCGAATTGACGGAAAGATAAAAACTAAAAGTTTGGCTTATTTTGGGAAAACGAAAAAAGAAGCAGAAAAAAAAGCCAAGGAATTTATTGCGAACATGACTGAACAAAAAACAAAACCCACAGAAAAACGGGAAGAAAAAAAATCAGGAGAAAAAATAATTGAAAATAAAAAAATTCCTGAAAAAATAACTATAGAAGAACTTTCTAATTTTTGCAAAGCGAAAGGATTTGTTTTTAGAAGTTCAGAAATTTACGGCGGGCTTTCCGGATTTTGGGATTTTGGACCTTTGGGAGTTGAGCTATTCAATAACATCAAAAAAGAATGGTGGAAATTTTTTGTTTATGAAAAAGAAAATATCATCGGAATAGATGCGAGCATAATTTCTCATCCGAGAACATGGAAAGCTTCGGGGCACATAGCTAATTTTAATGATGTTGCAGTAACGTGCAAGAAATGTAAAAAATCAACAAAGATTGATAAGTCTGAAGTTGGAAAAGTAAAATGCGAATGCGGGGGAGAGTATGAAGTTCTTGGAGAATTTAGCTTGATGTTTAAGACAAAAGTCGGGGCATTGAATGCAGAGGAAGCTTATCTTCGGGGAGAAACTGCACAGGGAATGTTTTTGGATTTTAAACTTGTTCAGCAAACTTCGAGAATGCAGCTGCCTTTTGGAATCGCACAAATCGGAACTTGTTTTAGAAATGAAATTGCTCCGAGAGATTTTTTATTCAGAAGCAGAGAATTTCACATTGGCGAATTTGAGTTTTTTATAAATCCGGAAGAGAAAAAATGCGATTTGCTTGATGACGAACATTTGGAAATTGAATTTAATATTTTGGACGAAGAAACGCAGAAAGAAAATAAGGAAACTTTGAAAAAAATCAAGATGAAAGAACTTTTGAAAAAAGGAAAACTTGAAGAGTGGCACGCTTACTGGCTTGCAGAGCAGATTCTTTGGCTTAAAAGTGTTGGGTTGACTGAAATAAAAATCAGAGAACATACTAAAGAAGAATTAAGTCATTATAGTTCTGCGACTTTTGATGTCGATTATTTGTATCCTTTTGGTTCAAAAGAACTTGGGGGAATTGCAAACAGGGGACAATATGATTTGACTCAGCATCAAAAAGAAAGCAAAGAAAATATGGAAGTCTTCGACGAGAAATACAAAAATAAAATTATCCCTAAAGTTATTGAACCTACATTTGGAATGGAAAGAATATTTCTTGCGATTATGTCAAAGGCTTATCAATATGATCCAGAAAGAGAAAATATTGTTTTGAAACTGCCCCCAAAATTAGCTCCGATAAAAGCTGCGATTTTTCCTATTGTTAAGAAAGAGGAATTTGAAAAAATTTGCTTTGATATCTTGAAAGATTTGAAAAAAGAATGGAATGTTCTTTATGACAAGTCAGGAAGCATCGGGAGAAGATATTCGAGAAATGACGAAATTGGAACTCCGTTTTGCATAACTATCGATGAAGATTCTTCGAAAAATAAAGATGTTACAATCAGGGACAGAGATACAAAAAAACAGATTCGCGTTAAAATTTCTGAATTGAAAGAAACATTAAAAAAATTAATCAATGAAGAAATTGCTTTTGAAAAAGTAGGGAAATTAGTTTCTTAAGGTCATAAAAATCCAAAAAATAAAGACTTTTAAATTACTATTTTCTACTAATCTCGTCTCTGTAGCTCAGTGTTATAAAGGTTAAAACCTTAAACCCTCCGCAACAGATAGGACTCTGTAGCTCAGTGTTAGAGCACTGCTCTCATAAGGCAGGGGTCGGGAGTTAAATTCTCCCCAGAGTCATATTAAACTTATTTTTTATTTTACTTAATTTGTCCCTCCCTCCCCGAGCTCCCACTTGCATTCTAGAAATGATGCTCGTGTAAACTCCCACCTCCACGAGGAAGTTTTATTATTTATAAAAAATAAAAATATTTTTTATTTACCTTATTTATAGAATTATTTTTTTCTTGCCTTTTCAGATTCAATCTGAACTAATTCTTGTCTTCTTGTTCGGGTCATTAATCCAGCCATCTGATTTCTTAATTTTTTACTAAGAGTCAATCCAACTAATATTTTCTTGTTTTTTTCAAAATTTCCATTAAACTTAACCCCTGCCGCATTAATCGTTTTCGAGGCTTTTCTCAATGATTTTGATTTTGTTTTTCCCATATTAATTTTTTATTTTTTAGTTATTTAAAGCTTTCTTTTACTCGATATTGTAAAAATATAATCACCTAAGTCTTTGCAATAAATTCTATGAGTTCCAG
>CAYIHY010000008.1:0-25892 GCA_964363345.1 Candidatus Woesearchaeota archaeon
AATTAAAGATTACCCCAGTAATCTTTATGTTAAGAATTAAGGTTTACTTAACATAGGAGTTAGACTAACTAATATCTTTAAATGATTTTTTCCTTCATTGAAATTATAAATTAGTGCATAATTTCCATTTTTTTCTAATCCCACTTCAAGGGGAATCTCATCAAATATTATTTTCTTTAGTGTTTCTTCAGTATAAATTTTTCTTTGTTTTTCACTTAATCTAAGAAAAGTATGTTTAGTAGATTCAATATAGTTATATCCATAATCTCTTAATTCTTTAATAAATTCTGAAACCTTAATTTTCTCTTTTATTTTATGCTCATCAATCATTACTAAAATGAAGAATTATTATTTTTAATATTTGTGTCCTTTTAAACTATTTTTGATGCCCTGAAATGCCCCGTCCGGGATTCGAACCCGGGTTTCAGCCTTGAAAGGGATGTGTCCTTGGCCTCTAGACTAACGGGGCAATTGTTGTTTTGTATTCAGCTTGGTTAGTATTAAGCTTTTGCTTTGTAGACTAACGGGGCTTTTACAAAATATTGGAGAGAAATTAGTTTTTAAACATAACTAATAGACTATCTATTTTATCCATTAAAATAGAATAAAAAAATTTAAATAGTATACTTTAGTATACCATAGTATATGGAAACAACAATAAAAATATCTTCAGACGTTAAGAATATGCTTGATAAATTTAAAATACATGAGAGAGAAACCTATAATGATATAATAGAAATAATGATAGAAGACAATTTAGAACTTAATGAAAAAACTAAGAAAGAAATTGAAGAAGCAAGAAAAAAAATTAATAAAGGAGAATTTTATACTCAAGAAGAGGTTGAGAGAATTCTCGGGATAAAATGAGTTATGAAGTTATATGGAGTAAAAAAGTCTTGGATTTTTTGGATAAACTTGAGCCATTTGTTTCTAAGAGAATTGTAAAATATATTAGAGAATTTTCTGAAAATCCCAGAGCAAGAGAGTTCAAAAGATTAAAAGGGGAATCTGCATTCAGGTTAAGAGTTGGAGATTATAGAATAATCTTTGATTTTGATACAAAAAATCAGAAAATACAAATAATCGGAATTGGACACAGAAAAAATATTTATAATCGATAAAATTAGAGCATTTAATTTTCCAGTTCTTTAATCATATAACTATCTTCCAATTTATATCCCAAATCCTGATAATATTTTCTCACTCCAATTCCGGAGATAACTAAAATTTTTTCCGTTTTTTGTTTTTTCGCAATTTTTTCAGCTTCAGTCATCAGCATTTTCCCAAATCCTTTATGTTGAGCCGCATCAAAATTTTCTTCATGCAAATTAAGAGATTTTCCATAAACGTGAAGCTCCCGAACAATTGCGATTTTTAATTTTTTTCTTTTATAAATTTGCGAAATCAAAATTTTTTCTTCTTGGGTGGGCGAGCGATTTCGCGGAGAGAGGGTCGGGGATATGCAAGCGGGGTCGTGAGTTGGGAGGGAATTCTGAGCAAATTCTTCAACAATTCTTAATCTCAGCAAACCAAATAAGATATCATCTTTATTTACAAGCTCCAAAAAATATTCATCTCCTTCTGAAGCGCAATATTTTGTAATGTTCAATTTTACATTTTCCGAAGATAAATTTGCAGAAGCAAATCCAACTTCTCTGAATCTTATTTCTTTTATTTTATTTTTTTGTTTTCTTAACTTTTCTTCAACATCTTTTCTCAAATCAATTTTAGTTGTCCCTGCAATAAGATATTCGGGAGGAATTTCCCGCATGACTCTCATAACTCTGCAATAACGCGGAACTATTTTCATCATTTTCAAAAGCAGGTTTTCAATTTGCTCTTTTGTATAAGGAGAATATTTTTTCTTCCAATAATCTTTTTCAAGTTCTGCCCCTTTGATTACCTGGCACGGATAAATTTTTAATTGATCAGGTTTGAATCTTTCATCAGAAAATAATTTTTTGAATAATTGCAAATCTTTTTTTTCATTGCTTCCAGGAAGTCCGGGCATTATATGATAACCGATTTTAAATCCTGCATTTTTCAGCGCTTTCGTCGCATCAGCAACGTCCTTCACAGTATGCTCTCGTTTTATTTTTTTATAAATTTCGTCGTCGGGCATTTGCACCCCAAGTTCAACTCGCGTAACTCCAAAATCTCTCATCTGCTTAATATACTGAATGCACTCGTCGGGCCTGGTTTCAACGCAGAGGGCGACACATCTGTGTTTCGCAGTTTCATTTAATTTCTGCGCCTGAATTAAATTTTTGGAAATTTTTTCATTAAGAGCATCGTAGCATTTTTTTATAAAATCATATTGAAATTTTTTCGGATACTGCAAAAAAGTCCCGCCCATGATTATCAGTTCAATTTTTTCTGTCGGATGATTCATAGTTTCAAATGCCTTTATTCTTGCCTTAACTTGTTTATAAGAATCATATCCAACTTCTGATGCCCGCATAACAACAGGACTTTTTGGGGTGTAACTTTGCGGAACATCAAGTGACGGACAATAAATACAAGTTCCATGTTCGCATGAACGAGGAGGCAGCATCACTGCTACAGGAGTGATTCCCGAAATAGTCTTTGTCGGTTTTCTAATTTCATTTTTTGCTGGAGGCAACATATATTTTCTATTTATATAATCCTTTTAAAGATTATCCAATGCACTAATAAAGAATACGGTTAATTATTTCTTATTCTTAACAACAAAATAATAAATCAACGCGCCGATAATTCCTGTGAAGATTATAACTAAAACCCAGATTATTTTTTCAGTATCCTCTTTAAATTTTTTCTTCACACAATCAACAAGCATTAAAATCCAGAACACAAATGCGATTATAGAAATTACCACAAAAGTTAACATAAAAAACAAACCCAAAATTCCAAAACCCCACATCATATCCATGAAAACCATAACTTAGTTAAGAAGACTGAGTTTAAAAATATTTTTAAAGTAGATTAACCTTAATTTAATATGACTGGAAAAAAGATACTCAAAGCTAAAAAACCCATAGTAAAGAAGAAACCAGAACAAATGTCGTCAGAGGAATATAATGGATATCTTGAAAGAGAGACTATCAATATCCTAAAAATAAGGCAATTTTATTCAGAAGTTGAAAATTTTGCAAGGAGTTATTATAGGTCATGTCAATCTCATTTGCGGCGGAATTATCCCGAATTTGAAGATTTTAAAGAATTTTTAAGCAGACAAGTAGAAGGGCATTTAAGAAATCTTGAAAAAATTGTTAAACAAAAATATTCCAAAGGTTTACCATGAATAAACTATCTTTTCTACTGCAAAAATACTTTTAAATTGATTTAATATCATTCTTAGATAAACAATTTTGCGAATATAAATTTCCCCTTGGAAATAAATTATTTCGTGAATAGAAAAAAATTTTCCCGGGGCGGGAAAAAGTGAGTGAGATTGTAAATTTAGGTGAGAGTTAGAAAAATTATAAATTAATAAAAAAAATTAAAATGGGGCGATTAAAAATAGGAATAATTGGAGGAAGCGGATTGGAAAATCCTGAACTCTTGGAGGATTATCTGGAAAAAGATGTTGAGACTCCTTTTGGAAAACCTTCTTCAAAATTAATTACTGGAAAATTATTTGGAATTGATGTTGTAATAATTTCAAGGCATGGAAAAAAACATGAGATTCCTCCGACGCAAGTAAATAACAAAGCAAATATTTTCGCATTAAAATATGAAGGATGCAAACACATCCTTGCAACAACCGCAGTCGGTTCGCTGAGAGAAGAAATTCAGCAGGGGGATTTTGTGATATTAGACCAGTTCATTGATTTCACGAGAAGAAGAGATGTAAGTTTCTACGACAAATTTGAATTTGGTGCAATACATACTCCGATGGCAAATCCATTTTCAGAAAACTTGAGAAAAAAATTAATAACCGCATGTGATGAATTAAAATTTTCAAATCATAAAACAGGAACAGTTGTCACAATTGAGGGCCCAAGATTTTCTACAAAAGCAGAAAGTTTTATGTTCAGGCAATGGGGAGCAGACGTAATAAATATGTCTATTGCTCCTGAAGCAATTCTCGCTAACGAAGCAGAAGTTGAATACGGCGCAATTGCAATGTCTACAGATTATGATTGTTGGAAAGAAGGCGAAGAACCAGTAACTTGGGAAACGGTCAAGCAGATAATGTCAGATAATGTCGAGAAAGTTAAAAAAGTTTTGCTGAAAGTTGTTGAATCTTTTTCAAGAGAGGAAGAAGTAAGAAAATTAAAAGAAACAATAAGAACTATTCCTGACTTTCCAAAACAGGGAATTATGTTCAGAGATATTACAACCTTATTAAAAAACAGAGAAGCAGTGCAGAAATTAATTGAAATATTTTATGAAAGATACAAAGATATAGAAATAGATGCAATCGCGGGAATCGAATCGCGCGGTTTTGCCCTCGCGGGAATGTTAGCCGGAAGATTAGGAACAGGATTAATTTTAATACGCAAACCAGGAAAACTCCCGGCTGAAACAATTTCAGAAGCTTACAATTTAGAATATGGGGTTGACAGCGTCGAGATTCATAAAGATGCAATTTCTCCCGGACAAAGAATATTATTAATCGATGACTTGATTGCAACAGGCGGAACAGCAGAAGCGTCGTGCAAATTAATTGAAAAACTTCAGGGAAAAATTGTTGAATGTGCTTTCGCAATTGAACTTCCCGACTTAAAAGGAAAAGAAAAACTTTCGAGATACCCTGTTTTCTCGGTGATGAAATTTGAGGGGGAATAATTATGAACAAATTAATTATTCCTAAAACTTATGTAAAAGATTTAGATGCTCCTCTTATTTTTTTAGCGGGACCAATAAGAAGTGCACCAAATTGGCAGGATGAAACTATAAAAATTTTATTCTCGCAAAAATCAGATTTAATAATTGCTTCTCCAAGAAGAGGAGTAAGAAATGAAATTGCAGAATATATTATTGAAGGAAATGAAAATTATTTTCCAAGACAAAGAGCATGGGAAAGACATTATTTAAAACTTGCATCAAAAAAAGGAGCGATTTTATTTTGGCTTCCTGGCGAAGAGAAACATGATTGTCAAAAAGTTTATGGTGCGATGACAAGAATAGAACTTGGGCAATGGATGACAAATTACAGACATGATAATTCTGTAAAATTCTGCGTCGGAAGTGATGGAAAATTTCCAGAAATGGAAATAATTGAATATGATTTAAGTTTAGATTCCCCCAATAAAAAAATATTCAAAACATTAGAAGAAACCTGCGTTGAAGCATTACGATTAGCATTAGAATAATTTTTTAATTTTTAAAATATTTAAACATCCCATAAAAATAATTTCCCCGTTCATCATACTGGAACATAAAATTTTCTCCGTCTGTCAAAAATTTTTTAATTTTATTAACATCAATAGTTCCTTCAAAAGAAGTATCCAACTCCATTTTAAATGCGGGAATTTTTTCTTTTCTAAGAATATCTGAAAGATTAATCTCAATATAATCTCCAGTTATCAAAGGCATTTGTTCTAATTTGTAACCGAGCTTATTCAGATTTTTATTGTATTCCAAAAATAAAAATAAAAATTTTAGTTTATCTGCAAGTGTGCAATTATCCACCAAATCTTGAAACGTCTTTTCAGGATTTATTTTTTTAACTTCTTTAATCAATCGGCTGTACCGGATATAATTCTCAACAATTAAATCTCCAATGCTATTTTGATACTTAAATTCCTCAGAGAAAAAATTATCAAGCTTATATTCTCCATTAGTTTTAACTTCTTTAATTAGAAATCTTTTTTTAATTAAGTCCAAATAATTATCTCTTTTTTCAATTTGGTCAAAAGAAAGTCGTTCTTCGGAAAAAAATTCCAAAAACCTATCTGCAATATCAAAAAGTTGTACTTCTTTTACTGAATCTTGAGCATTAAATTTATGCCTTAAAAAAGAAAAAGTTTCTTTTCCATTTATAGCAATCGAGTCCGCTTGATTATCAAAATTATAATCGTTTATTTTTAAGGAAAAATCAGAATTTGCTTCGCTAAACTTCAATTCAAGAGAATTATTCTGCTTGGCATAATTACTTCTATAAATTTCTGAGGGAATATTTGATTCCGAATTTAATGAAAGAACCTTAAATCCTAATGCTAAAATGCAGACTAAATTTTTTAATCCCATTCGTTAAAAGAAAAATTAGTCTTCTTAAATATTTATATAAAAGAGAATATTTTTTAATTCCTTCTTCCTTCTTTTCCCTATGACTCAAAAACAAGTTTGGAATAATATTGCGGGTGAATGGCATGAATACAAAAAATTTCCTGCAACGAGCACATTGGAGTTTTTAAAAAAACAAACGCTCCGAACAAGTTCAGGCATCGCTCGTCAAAAAACACCAAGCGAAAGGAAAGTTTTAGATTTTGGAAGCGGTTCTGGAAGGCATTTAATAAAAATAAAAAATGGAAAAATGTATCTTTTAGATTTTTCTGAAAAGATGATTGAACTTGCAAAACAAAAAGCAAAAAAAGAAAATATCAAGGCTGAATTTGCAGTTTCAAGTATGACAAAAACTCCTTATGAAAATAATTTTTTTGATTCTGCAATCTGCATTTCTGCTTTGCATTGCCTTAACAAATCAGAGCAAACAAAGGCAGTAAAAGAACTTTATAGAATTCTAAAACCAAACGCACAAATTTTTGTCGGAGTTTGGAACAAGGATTCAAAACGTCTCAAGAGACATAAAGGAAAAGAAATCTTAATCAAATGGAATGACAAAGGAGAAAGATATTATTATTTATTCAATGAAAAAGAAGTTCATAATTTATTTAAAAAACAAGGATTCAAAATCCTTAATTCCAATAATTCAGAAATGATGATTAGGTTTGTTGCTGAAAAAAATTAATTATCTTTCTACCCCTTTTTTTAAATTGAACCCGAGATTATTTTTTGACTAAACAATCAATTGCTTACGGCATTAACTAATTTTTTAGCGAAGTGCCTAGACGAAGTCTGGCACGGAACGACATTAATATGCGGAGCAGTGAGCCATCAGCCTTGAGCAGTATCTCAAAGGGAAAATCATGTTCAGAAAACCGATAAGGTTGTCTCACTTCTTAACAAACTCACTTCTTCACAATCTTCATCATATCAAAAAAAGATTTCTTTTCCAATTCACTTATCTTTTTTTCAGAAATATTAAAAGTCATTTTTAATAATCCTAATCCAGAAAGTAAAATTGTCCCGTACAAAGCATCTTTTCCTTCACTGTTCTGAAGAGAAAAAATCATTTTCAAAATTTTATGATTTATTTTTTTCTCAGCCATTTCATTCAAAATCATTTCTTTGATTTCATCAAAGTCAAAATTATCTTTCATTGAAACTTTTTCCAAAACTTTCTCATCAAATCTTTCAAGCTCAACAAGTTTGTTTCCATTTTCTAATTCAAAGCTGAAAGTTTTTCCTGTTTCAGGTATATAAAAATCAAAATGAGATTTGTTCTCAGGATTTTTATTTTCCAAATCAATTATAAAAAAACCAGAGCATAAATAAGATTTAGAATTTTCTTTTTTAAATTTTTTAAATTCTTCAGAACTTTCTAATTTTTCTAATAAAAAATGCGAATTCATAGAATTTTAGGATTACTTTCCCTTTTTAATCTTTTGTCTATTTCTTGATAAATCAAAAGCAAAAGTTTTTCCATGCCTTCTTCTCTTTTATGATTGATTTCAAATTTTAAGTCTATGGGCTCATCAGTTCTTTCATATTCTACATGATAAATATAATTTCCTTCTTCATCTATTTTTATTTCATTATGGACACAAAGAAAACTTATGGGATATTCATTAACAAAAGACTCTACTGAAAGCATTTTATTCTCTGTTTGAAAGTTCTTTCTTGATTTTTTCTATAAACTCTTTTACCTTGAAAGTTTCAATTTTAGAATTTCCCTTAACTCTTACTGCAATCGTTTTTTCTTTTTCTTCTTTATCTCCGACGACAATTATATAAGGAATTCTCATAATTTCTGCATCCTTGACTTTTGCAGGAACAGTTGTCTGTCTAAAATCGGCATCAATTCTTAAACTCGGAATTTCTTCTCCAATTTCTTTTATTATTTTTTTTGCATAATCTAAATTTCTGTCTGTAAAACTTAAAACCCGAACTTGTGCAGGAGCAAGCCACAAAGGCATTCTTCCGTTTGTATGTTCTAACAAAATTCCAATAAATCTTTCAACACTTCCGTAGCTAACAGTGTGAAGCATTACGGGACGTTTTCTTGTATTATCTTTGTCGGTGTATTCAAGTTCAAATCTTTCTGGCATTGAGAAATCCAACTGAATTGTTGAAAGTTGCCATGTTCTTCCTAAAGAATCTTTGACATGAAAATCAATTTTCGGTCCGTAAAAAGCGCCGTCACCTTTATTAATCTTATATTTCATTTTCTTTTTCTTCAAAGCATCTTCCAACATTTTTTCTGCTTTGTCCCACATTGCATCACCCCCAATTCTTTTTTCAGGACGTGTCGAAAGTTCAATATGGTCAAATTCTAAATTAAATATTTTGTAAATTTTATTAATCACGTCCATTATTCCAAAAATTTCAGATTCAAGTTGTTCTTCTGTGCAGAAAATGTGTGCATCATCTTGTGTGAATTGTATAACTCTAAAAAGCCCAGCAAGAACTCCAGAAAGTTCTAACCGATGAACAACTCCAAGTTCCCCCATTCTCAAGGGTAATTCTTTGTAACTCTTAGGAGAATTTTTGAAAACCAACATCCCCCCAGGACAATTCATCGGCTTGACAGCGAATGCTCTTTTCTCATATTCAGTCAAGAAAATATTTTCTTTATACTTGTCCCAGTGCCCAGAAATTTTCCAAAGTCGGTTATCCATAACTTGCGGAGTTGAAATTTCTTGATAATCTGCTTTTCTGTGAGCTTCTCTCCATAAATTAATCAATTCATTTTTTATTATCAAACCATTATTATGCCAAAAAACCATTCCGGGAGCAATTTCAGAAAAAGAAAATAAATCCATTTGCTGTCCGATAATTCTGTGGTCATTCTCTTTCAGTTTTGAACTATCCAATTTATTTTTAGAAATTTCATTAAGCAAATGCTTAGCGTCGTATATTTCCTCTTTTCTTGCTTCTTTTTCGCCTTCAAGCCTAATTTCTCTGCTTAATTCTGAAAGCGGATGTCCCTTGACTTTAAGTTCAAATTCTTTATAATATCCAAATGGAGCGCGAGTAACACTGAAATGTTTTTTCAATTCTTTTTCTGCTTCATCCAAAACTTCAACAGCTTTTTCAGGAGAAGCCAGCTCGCTCGAAAGATGAGCATAAGGGTAAAGAACAATATTTTTCGCATTAACCTGTTTCGCAACGTCCTTCACATTATCAACAAGTTTCTCAACAATTTTTTTGGTATCACTGTCCCATTTCTCAACAGCAGTCAAAACTACTAAAGGCTCCTTGACAATCTGCTCTTTCATATCTTTTTCAGGAAGTTCTGCTAAACTTCTCAGCGCTTTTTTCAAAGGTTTGAACTTGATGTAATCAGTATGCAATAGCAAAATTTTCATAAAAAATGTAGAGCTAAGAACTTTATAAAATATTCGATAGAAAAATAATTATTTAAAAAATTTGTTAATTTCTTTATTCGCTTTTTCTCTTTTTGTTTGATGTTCTTTCAAAAAAGAATTTATTTTATCAATTAAAATTTGTTTCAATTCAGAAGTCAGCATTTTTCCAGATTTGTAATCATCATGGATCTTTTGCAACTTCTTATCATCAGGTTCAAAAAATATTTTCAAATATTGGAAAGAAACATCAACGTCGGGATTTCCGCCTTTTTTTCTATGCTCTTCAAGCGTATCTCTTCCTCCAGAGAAGGCATATTTCTTAATTTTTGTTTCAACTTCTTTAGGCAAATCAGTAAGCGAAATAAAAGAATTCGGTTCTGAAGACGACATTTTCCCTCCGCCCAAACCAGGCATGAAAAAATTATAAGTTGAACTTATCTGATTAAATTTGAATTCTTTTATTTGCTGACTTATGTCTCTTGCTAATCTTATATGAGGGTCTTGATCAATTCCAACAGGAATAATAACCGGACAAGGTCCTTCAAATTCCAGCAATTGAACATGAAGCATATCTGAAGCCTGAAGCAGAGAAGAAACCATCTTTCCCGGGCTTATTTCGCCGTAAACCGCCTTGAACTCATTAAATGTAGCATATCTCGCAAGAAGATTTTGCAACCGATAATAAGCATTTGATTTTTTTCCGTCTTTGCTTCTCTCGCTCTGAAAATAAATTTCACAATTTTCCGGTTTCAATCCAAGTGCAACATAATTTGTAAGATATTGTTCAATCGCAATTTTTCTGCTGTCTTCCAAACTTTGCCCCCTGGCATTATAAGCTTCAATGTCTGCAACAGCGATGTAAATTTTAGCCCCAAGCTTTTGGTAAAAAATGATCTGCTGAATCAACAGCATATGTCCGATATGAAATTTTCCTGTGGGCATCAATCCAGTCATAACAACAAATTTCTTTTTATTTTTTATCGCTTCAAGAATTTTTTGGATATCTCTGTGCGCAAAAATTATTTTTCTTCTGAAAAGAACATTTTTATTAAATACATTCGGAAGTTCTTTAATCGGAACAACCCCAAACTCGCGAATTAATTTTTCATAATCAACATTTCCTTCCACTTTCCATGGATTTACATTCGCATTTTTCCCCATCTCTATTTTTTTTTTATTTTCCATTTCTACCATGTTAGGTTCTTTCTTCCTCAAAGAACCCACTTTCCATCAGTTCATAAAGGAGGATTTATTTTTAAACATTGTTAAATTTTGTCAAATCCCTCAATAATATTTATAAAGAATAATTTGTTATTTTAATGAGGTAATAAAATGAAAAAGGTGATAGTTGCGTTATTTTTTTTTGTTCTGCTTAGCTCGTGCGTTTCTGCAGAAATAATTTTCACGCAGCCGTTAAAATCTTCTTACAATTTGGGGGACACGGTCTTTGTCCCAATAACAATAAAAAGTATCGTTGGAATTTCGGGAGTCGTCGAAATGAATTTAATCTGCAGTAATGAAACAGAAATAAATTTTTATAAAAATGGGGTAAGTTTAAATTACGGTGAGCCAAAAAGTTTGGACTCTTCTCTGGTTCTAATCAGAAGCATAATCGGAGGAAATCAGGGAGCATGTAAAGTTAAAGTTGTTTTAGGTTCAGATTATGCACTAAGTAGCGAGTTTAAAATTTCAAATTTATTATCAATAAGCGGGGTGCTGCAAAAATCAGTATTTGATTCTGGAGAAAATGTCCAAGTATCGGGAAAAATAACAAAAGAGAACGGAGAAAATGCAAATGGATTTGTTGACGCAAGTATAACAACGGGGGACACAAATAAAAATGTAAGTCAATCAGGAATAATAAACAACGGAGAATTTGCAATAAATGTTTCTCTTCCTTCAGACTTGAAAGCGGGGGATTATTTTCTTAATTTAAATGCTTATGAAAAAGACAGCGACGGATTAGCAACTAATGCTGGAAATGCAATATATAATATTTCAGTCAGACAAGTTCCGACAAATCTTGAATTAAAAATTGAAAATAAAGAAATAAATCCGGGAGAACAATTAAGTGTGAGTGCAATTCTTCATGACCAGACCGGGAACTCAATAAATTCAAGCGTGTTTATAACTTTAAAAAATTCAGCAGATAAAATAATTGAACAAAAAGAAATTAACGCGGGAGAATATTTTTCTTACACAAGTGCGTTTAACGAACCTCCAGCACAATGGAAAATTTTCGCAGCATCAAATAAACTAACTGCAGAAGATGAATTTATAATAAAGCAAAAAGAATCTGTAGATATTCAAATAATTAACAAAACAATTTCAGTAACTAATAATGGAAATGTTCCTTACAATAAAACATTGTTGGTAAAAATTGGAGACACTCCTCTCAATGTTGGAGTTGAATTAAATGTTGGAGAGAGCAAAAAATATGCGTTGAGCGCTCCGAATGGTGACTACACAGTAAGAATAGTAAGTGGTTCAGATAATGAAGTAACCGGAACAATGAGCTTAACCGGAAATGCAGTCGGGATAAGAGAAGCATCTTGGAGTTCGTTCGGAATTATTTTTGGATGGGTATTTTTATTTTCAATTTTAGCAACAGGTGCATTTTTTGCATTTAAGAGAATAAGAAAAAAACCTTTCTTCGCACACGCACATTTAGGAAATGTCAATGAAAAAAGTACCCCTGTTTTAAAAAACAATTCAATAACTCAATCAAGCAATAAAGCAGAGATGTCTCTTTCAATAAAAGGAGAGAAACAAAATGCAGATGTAATATGCCTTAAGGTAAAAAATTTAAGAGATATGAGATCAAGAGGTGACGGAAGTGCTTCGGAAAAAATAAAAAAAATAATCGGAATGGCTGAAGAAAATAATGCAGCAGTTTATGAAAATCAGGATTACACCTTCTTCATTCTCGCTCCGATAAAAACAAGAACTTTCAAAAATGAAAAAGTAGCTTTGGACCTTGCGCAAAATATGCATCAAATTTTAATGGAGCATAACAGAATGTTTAATCAAAAGATGGAATTTGGAATCTCTTTAAATTATGGGGAGATAATTGCTAAAGTAGAAAACGGGTCATTCAAATTCATGAGTTTGGGTTCATTAATAACTCTTGCAAAAAAAACAGCTTCTCTATCGAATGGAGAAATTTTGCTTAGTGATAAAATTAACGACATGGTAAGACTTTATGCAAAAACTGAAAAAGATGTTCGTGATGGGACTCCGGTTTTTACATTAACAGGCATAAAGAAGGAAGATGAAGCAGCAAAAAAATTCATTAACCGATTTATGGAAAGGCAAAGAAAAGAATAAATTTATTTTAATTTTTATTTAATAATCATCTTACAAAAGTTTTAGAATTTTTTTGATAACCTCTAATTTCCTCTGGGGGCGAGCGTTTGCACGAATACAAACATTTCCTCTTCGGGGGGAGGGAGGGAATAAATGAGTGCGGGCGCGAGTTGGGGTGGGAACGAGTTATAAAAAGTTGAATAAATGATTATTTCTTTTCATATAATTCCAACAAACTATTCACAACTGCGCGTTTAACTTCGGGATGTTTATTTTCGAATCCATTAAGGAAATTATTTATTTTATTTTTTTTAATTTTCTCTGATTTAAATTTCAAATTTTTTATTTTTGCATAAAGTAAAATTTCTTCATCTAAGAATAAGTAAAGAGGCTTGATTAAATTTTTTTCAACGGGCAGTTCTTTCTCCAAATCTGCAGAATTTTTTTCTATAATTAAACTTAAGATTTCATTTGATTCAGAATCAAGAGAAGAATCAGATGCAATTTTATTTATTTTTTTACTGGGCAGTTCTGTTATCTCTGTCCCATATTTTTTCTTGAAAAAAAACAACAAATCCCCAAGAACAACCCCCTTCAGAGTATTTGTTTTCTTATAACCAATAATATCCCCTGTCCGAATCATTTTGAATTTTCTTATTGTGTATAAAAGTTTCTTAAGAAAATAATTAACAAAACAATTTTTGCAGAGCTTTCGCTTGTTCGTGAATTCATAAACTGGATTTAATTCGCATTGTTTGCACATTATAATCTTAAAAAATTGAGCTATAAAAATTATTTCTTTTTCTTAACTTGTTTTCCAGTTGCTTTTTTAGCTTCGGATTTTTTATTCTCCAGTTGTTTCTCTTTAATTTTTGAAAACCAATTAGACATTGAAAGTCCAAGATTAAATATTTTGAAGATTATCCCAAACGCCAAAAGAACAATTCCCGCAATTAAAATTCCCAAAGCAATTGGAAAAGACTGAGAGAAAAATAAATTCAAAAATTGCGAAATCATTTTATTTGAAGATGTAAAAAAGAAATCTAGTTTCATAAAAAGCAAAGAGGGAATTATTAAGAAAATTCCTAGGATTATAGATGAATTCTCTTTTTTCTTAGTTAATAAAAACAAAGGAACAAATAATAAAAAGGAGATTAGTAAAAAAAGTCTGGATTTTCCGCCGAGGAAATCGTGCGTGTGTTCTGAAAGAAGGAATACCGGAATTTCGTTTGATTTGAAACAATCTAAGAAATTACAGCTATAAGAGGTATAATAAATTTGATGAACCAAATTTTTAATTCCATCGTCAATAAATTCGTTTTGTCCTTTCATCGCATTGGCGCATGAAACATTAAAAGTATATCCCCCTGCACTAAAAACATAATTTGAATTATTCTGGCAATATATCTGAATATAAGGATAATTACTAGAAATCGCCGAGGTCAAATTGCCATCTTTTTGAAGAAAATCATGTGCAATAGAAACAGATTTGTTCTGAACATTATCATAATTTAATGAGGCGCTTAAAATTCCAAAACTAATTGCAGAAAAGATAGATAAAAATAAAAGAGCAGATACAACAACCAAAAAAAATCCTCTTATCACTCCCATAATAAATTAAATAAAAATTAGTTTATAAAATGTGGGTTCTTTTGAGAGAAAGGCTGAAGAACAGCAGAACCAAGAACCTAACGTGGTAGAAAATGGGGGGAACTTTTTTGAAAAAATGTTAATAGAGTAACCCAAAATAAAAAAATCAACTTGCAAAATTTATGACGATAACTAATTCTTGAGTGGGCGCCTTAACGAATGTTTGGCGCTGAACGGCATAAATAAAATAGAAAATTCAAAAGATTTTCTATGACTTTTTACATTTTTTCCAAAACCGCAATCCTTTTATCAATATCGGGATGGGTGCTTCCAATATTTTTGAAAGGATTTGCAAAAAATAATGGAGCAACTGCCTTGTTGATTTTTTTCTCGGGCTGATTTTCCAATTTTATTTTTTTCAGCGCGCCAATTAATCCTGGAGGATATCTTGTAAATTTCACCGCAGACGCATCAGCGTTAAGTTCTCTTTTTCTTGAAATCGCTAATTGAACAAAATAAACAACAATCGGAGCAAGAATTGCAAGAACAATTCCAATAATCACAAAAATAGCATTTCCTTTATTGTCGTCGCTATTTCCTCTAAACCAAAGACTTCTCAAAAATATTTCAGAGATTATTGAAATCATCCCGACCATAACTGCAACAAGTGTCATATATCGAATATCATAACTCCCAACATGCCCAAGTTCGTGCGCCAAAACTCCTTCCAATTCTTTCTTGTCTAATTTTTTCAACGCTCCTTCTGTTACGCAGACAACAGCATGTTCAGGATTTCTACCAGAAGCAAATGCATTTATCTGTTCTGAATTCATAATGTAAAGTTTCGGCATAGGCAATCCACTTGCTATTGTCAAACCTTCAACAATATCATAATACTGCCTGTAATCTCCTCTTCTCGCTTCTTTTGCGCCGACGCTCATTATCGCAATTTTGTCAGAGTTGTAATAACTTATCAAAAGATACCCGATTGAAAAAATAATTGAAAAAATCATTATAACAAAAAAGAATCCGGGCTCAAACGCATAAGAGATAACATAACCCAATATGACAATTACTGCAAAAATAAAAGACATTAGAAAAAAAGATTTCCATTTGTTTCCTGAAATTTGGTCATCAAAACTAATTCTCCTGCTTTCCATATTAAAGAAAAGAAGGATGAGTTTTTAAAATTTGGGAATTAAAGGAAAAAGAGTAAAAATCGAACTTAGAAAATTTTATATAGACCGAACATTCATAATTAATATGGAACAAAATATAATAAATAGACTGGATAGGATAGAAAAAGCATTAAGAGAAATACAAGAAAACATGATTGACCCAGATGTAATTATAACAGAAGAAGAAAGAAAAATGCTAGAGGAAAGTGTAAAAAACGAAAAAACAGGAAAGTTGATTTCTTTAGGGGCGATAAAAAATGTTCGAAATAAAGTTCGATAAACAAGCCGAAAATTTTCTTGCTAAATGCGAAAATGAATTATTTGAACGAATTTCCAATGAGGTTGAATTATTAAAAGAAAATCCAGTCCCTCATAACGCAAAAAGAGTTCTTGGATATGAATTGCCAACATTCCGAATAAGAATAGGAAAATATCGCGCACTTTACAGGATAAACTACAAAGAAGAAAGAATAATTATTGTTAAGATTGATAAAAGAGAAAAAGTTTATGATTAAAGGTTTATACAATATAATTTAGAATTTAACTTCTACATTCTTTCGTTCTTTCTCAGCGATTTGCAAATATTCTCTTGTCTTTTTCCCGTAAAGATTTGCGAAGAACATTCCGGGCATTGTTATGCATAAAGTATTATAAGATAAAATGCTGTCATTGTAATATTGTCTTGAATAAGCAACCTTATCTTCAGTTGTTGCAAGTTCTCTCTGCAATTCCAAAAAGTTTTCGTTTGCTTTAAGATTAGGATAATTTTCAGCAAGAGCAAAGATTGTTTTCAATGCAGATTCAAGATTATTATCTGCTTTAACTTTCCCTTCAACACCTTTAGCAGAAACCAACGCTTTTCTCGCCTCAGTCACAGCTTTTATCGCAGCATTTTCGTGTTTTGTATAACCCTTAACTGTTTCAATTAAATTAGGGATCAAATCAGCCCTTCTCTTCAGTTGAACATCAATCTGACTCAATGAATTATCAATTCTATTTCCAAGAACTGCAAATCTGTTGAAGTAAGTGAAAAATATCAATATAACTAAAGCAACAATTCCTAAAATTATCCATTCAATCATATTTTAAACATGAAAAATAAATTTATAAACTTTGTCTATTTGAATATTTCATGAAAATTAAAATCGATAAAGAGAAGTGCATCGGATGCGGTTTATGTGCGAGCATTTGCGATTCAGTTTTCGAGATGGGAAAAGACGGAAAAGCATTTGTCAAAACGCAGAAAGACATTCCGTGCGTCAAAGAAGCAATTGAATCCTGTCCTGTAAGCGCAATATCAGAATAAAATGCAGATAGATGATATTTTAAAACAAGGACAGTTCAAAGAATTAGATTTATTCTTAACTGAAGAGATGAATAATTACGCGGGAGAATTAGTCGAGAAAATGATAGAGATTTGGGAAAGCGAAAAAAGTGCAAGAGATTGGTTTTATACTCCGTTGCTGTCTTTAGAAGGAAAACGCCCTTATGATTATTGCAGAGAAGGAAAAGTCGATTTAGTAAGAAGTTTATTAGGCAGAATAGAAGCTGGAGTTTTTTCTTAAATAAAAATATATTTCCAATAACAAGAATTCTTTTAAACTAAGAAATAAGTTTTATTTTTATGTCATTAGAAGAAAATACTGTTTTATTTAATGTTATCGAAGCAGAATGGAGTCCAGAATTTTCAACCAGTTACTTTTTTGCATTAAAATTTGGGAATAAACCTTGGGGAGCAGATGAAATAACTTATGAGTCTTTAGATACAATAGCAGAAAAAATCGTTGAAAAAATAGCTGGAACAAAATCATATAGAATAATAAGCGACCCTACAACCTCTGAAATTGATACTCGTTATTTTAAGATAGGGGAAGGATTATCCGGATATTCTGAATCTCCCCATGTGACAAATATCAGAAAACTTGATAGGGAAGAAATGTCGGGATTAGGGAAAAAATTGAGTCTCAAAATACAAAAGAAAAAGAAATCTTCTTAATTCTAAAGTTTAATTCTTAAAGAAATATTTATAAGTATATATTTCGCTTTTTATTTTATGGTCTATGTGTTAAGAGATAAATGGGCAATAGAAGCTCAGGAATATGAACAAGAAGGAAGAGAAGTTATATCACAAATTGACTCCTCTTTAAAATATGTGAAAAGACTATTTCCTTCTTCAGTAATAGTTTGCCGAGTAGAAAAAGCAGGCTCAATTTATATCTTAAAAATGGCAAAGAAAGGCCGCCATTGGGGCATTGAACATCTAAGAAGAGAAAGAGAAGCATTAAAAATTGCTTCAGAAATTTCTGGAATCACTCATTTAATTCAGGACTATGAAGATTTAGAAAATTATGCAAACCCCATTCTCAAAGAATTTTATAAAGGAACTGATTTGTTAAGATTAGGCAAAAAAATCAGAAATACTCCTATCCAACGAAAATTAGAAACAACAGTTCATGATTTGCACCGAGCAGGAATTGCAGATTTAGATTTACACCCAAGAAATATTGTTCTATCTCCCCACAAAAAAGATGCCCGTATTATAGAAATTGGGGATTGCAAATTTCGCAGGGAAGAAGAATATTCTAAATTTGATCAATGGGTAAAAAAAGACTTATCCACTTTAGAAAATTTTATTTTCGAATAGTTCAAATAAAAATATTTATTAACCATATTACCTTTTTTTAAATATGAAAGAAAAAGAGGAAAAGGTTGATTTTGTAAAATGGTTTTCTGAACTAAATAAAGATTCAATCCCCCTCGCTGGTGGAAAAGGGGCAAATCTCGCAGAGATGTATAATGCAAGAGCAAATGTCCCTCCAGGATTTGTTATTACTGCACAAGCTTATGATTATTTTATAGAAAAAGCGGGATTAAAAGAACAGATAGAAAACCTGCTCAGTAAAATAGATTATGAAAATACAAAAGAGCTTGAAGAAACTGCTGCAGAAGTAAGAGAATTAATTGTCCACGCAGAAATGCCAAAAGAAATGAAAGATGAAATTCTTGAATCATACGAGCTTCTTGATGCAAATAATTTAAAAAATACTAAGGGAACAGTATTGGAAATTTTAAAAACTTCAGAGCCAATTTTCGTCGCTGTTCGCAGTTCTGCAACAACAGAAGATTTGGCAGACGCGAGTTTCGCAGGACAGCAGGAAACTTTCTTAAATGTAAAAGGAAATTTTGAATTAATAACAAGCGTGAAAAAATGTTTCGCGTCACTATTCACTGCCAGAGCAGCTTATTACAGAAATAAAAAAGGATTCGCACATGCAAAAGCAAGTTTAGCCGTCGTCATTCAGAAAATGGTTGATTCAGACAAGTCAGGAGTTATTTTTTCAATTGACCCGACGAACAATTCGCAAAATATAATTTTAGAAGCAGTTTTCGGATTAGGTGAGGGAATTGTTTCAGGAACAATAACTCCAGATAAATATATTTTATCAAGAGAGTTGGAAATTTTGGATAAAAAAATTTCAGATAAAAAAATTGCAATCACAAGAGATTCTGGCGGAGGACAGCAGACTGTTAAATTGAGCGCTGAGAAATCAAGACAGCAAGTTTTGAAAGAATATGAAATAAAAAAACTTGCAGAAATTTCTTTGAAACTCGAGGACCATTATAAAAAACCTCAGGATATCGAATGGGCAATTGAAGGAGAAGAAATTTATGTTGTTCAGACTCGTCCAATAACCACAATCGGCAAAAAAATTGAAGAAGGAAAAATTGAGGGGGAACCAATTCTTGAAGGATTAGGTGCTTCTCCCGGAGTTGCATCAGGAACAGTAAAAATAATTTTAGATTTGAAAGATTTGGAAAAAATTTCCATCGGAGATGTTTTAGTTACAAAAATGACAAATCCCGATATGGTTGTCAGCATGCAAAAATCAACTGCGATAATCACAGATGAAGGGGGAATGACCGCACATGCAGCGATTGTTTCAAGAGAAATGGGAATTCCCGCTGTCGTCGGAACAAGAGAAGCAACAGCGATATTAAAAGATGGGCAGATTGTAACTGTCGACGGAAGCTCAGGAAAAATATATGCTGGAAAAAATGCTGAAACAAAAACAAAAGAAATTCTCCCCGTAACTTCTAAAACAAGAACGAAAGTAAAAGTCATGGTTGATCTCCCAACATTTGCTGAAAGGGCTTCAAAATCTGGAATAAGAGAAGTGGGATTAACAAGAATTGAAGGAATTATTGCTGAAAGTGGAAAACATCCTGATTACTTTTTGAAAAATAAAAAAATAGAAGATTATGAAGAAATAATTTTCGAAGGAGTTTCGGGAATTGCTAAATTCTTCGATGAACTTTGGGTAAGAACTTCGGATATAAGAAGCGACGAGTTTCAAAATCTCGAGGGATCTTCAGGAAAAGTTGAAGTAAATCCTATGCTTGGAATGCACGGAATAAGATATGGTATAAAAAATCCTGAAATTTTAAGAGCAGAATTAAATGCGTTGAAAAGAGTTTCTGAAACAGGAAAAAAGATTGGTGTGATGATGCCCCAGATAATTTCTGTTGAAGAGGTTCAGAAAGTAAAAGAAATATTAAACGAAATAAATTTCTCTGAAGTCAAGTTAGGAATAATGGTCGAAACTCCTGCTGCGGTTCAGTTAATAAAAGAATTCTGTGAGGAAGGGATAAAATTCATTTCTTTCGGAACAAATGACCTAACTCAGTATATTCTCGCAGTTGATAGAGGAAATGAACAGGTCCAGCATATTTACAATGAAATGCATCCTGCAGTTTTATATCAGCTTGAATTTGTCATCAGAGTATGCAAAAGAAACGGAGTTGAAACGAGCATCTGTGGTCAGGCGGGAAGCAAAAAGGAGATGGTAAAGTTCCTCGTTGAAAAAGGAGTTGACAGCATAAGTGTAAATGCCGACGCTGCAAAAGAAATTTCGGATTATATTTATGAAATAGAAAAAGAAATGGGCGAGGGGCAGAGGCAATATTCCCCGAAAGAAACAGAAAAAGTTGAGAAAAAAGAAATTCCAAAAATAAACGGGGCAGGAAAAAAAGAAGGAGAGGAAGGATATTATCTTCCTAAAGTTGAACCTTATAATCCGGATGAAGAACCTGCCGAAAAAAATAGCGGACTTGATATTTTTTAAAAGAACAAAATTTTATAAACAAAAAAGGACTTGATATAATATGGCAAAAAAAAATGAGGTTGTTGAAAAAAAAGAAAAAGTTAATTTAAATTCAGGGAAAAATACAGAACAGATTCTTATAGAAAATTTTGTTTCTTTGCAGAAAGTTATGACTAATCTTGCAGTAAAATTTGACAATCTCTCGGGGCAGATTTCCAAACTCCTTGAATTGTTTGAGATATCTGCAAAAACTCTCGCAGAAAAAGATTATTCTATGGGAGAGAAACCAGATAAAAAAGTTGCTGAAAAATTAGACAATATTTTAGAGCAGAATAAAATAATTGCAAAGGGAATTGCCTTGCTCCATGAAACTGATTCTCCAGAGGAACATCCTCAAAACTTGCAAAGGCCTTCACAAAATATTCCCCCCGCAAGAATAAATGCTTCTGAGAATTATCCGAGAAAACCTTCTGAAAATTTTTCAAGAAATCCTGGATTTCAAAATAGAACGGAAGTTTAGAAATGACAGAAACATTTTCAAGTGATTTTAAAAAAATTTTTTTGCTTAGCTTTGTAAAAGAATTAATCCGACATTCTGAAAAAAGAGATATTGCTAATCTTCAGAGAATAATAGAACTTAAAGAAGAACAACAAGAAAAAATTCCTTCTCTGATTTCATTTGAACCTATTGCTCCTGAAGAAATAACAGAACTGAAAAAAAGGGTAAATCTTCCGCTAGCAAGAGTATTTCCTCCGACAAAAACAGGATTGCCTGTTCGCAGAATCATCAGACCGCCTTTGATTATTCCTGAAGCAAGATTACCTGCTCATTTAGAATATCTTAAACCAATTCCTGTTCCTGGAATTGAAATTGACTTATCAAAAATAAATCCTCTGATAAAAGACCCGGCAGTCAGAGTAATTGAGGGAAATCCGGATGAAAATGTTATTGTCAGCGGTACAATGGGAACAAAACCCGCCAGTATAATTTTAAACAAAGAAGATATTGACAGAATAATAAATAAATTTTCTGAGGCTTCAAAAATTCCTGTAACCAGCGGAATTTACAGAGTCGTCGTCGGAAATTTAATTCTTTCTGCGATCATCTCTGAAGTTATCAGTTCAAGATTTGTCATAAGAAAGATGCTTGTTCCGCCTCAGCAATATTCTCCTCAAAATATTAAATCACGTTTTAAGCGTTAGAAATCTTATCAGCTATATCTCTAAGCCACTTAGTTTTGTCATTTTCCATTTGGGCATTAAGAGTTTCATTATTCAGATTGGAATCATAAGAATATTTTATATTGTAATCTCCAAGAACATATTCAACAACATATCTTCCGTTATACAATTCTGATTTTGTAGTTTCAATAGAATAATTTCCAAATCCTGAATTAAGAATTTCTTTTTCTTTCTCGTTCAAAGGTTGAATATTAAAATCTGCTTTAAGGTTCGAATTATTTTTAACTGGATTTGAAATAATTTTTTCAGAATAATCTGTGCTGATTAAAACGCCGTTGTTTTCATAAATAATTTTAATTGTATTATCAGATAAAGATTTTGAAGTTGTTTTAACACTTCCCGGCAAAAGCTGAACATTTTCTCCTTCCTTAAAAGAATAACTAAATGGCTTGTCTGCAGAAACTTCCCCATTTATTTGAGCAGAATTTGAATTTGACACTGCCATTCCCGTGCTTCTCAGGAAACCCAAAAAGAAATTAGAAACCGTATCTAATACTTGTGAAACAATATTTCCCGTTGTGGGTTCAGAACTTGTTCCAGCACTTGGTGCAGTTGATTCGGAATTTGCAGGAGCAGGAGAACTAGGAGTTGTGGCAGTTTGTTCTGGAGTTGTCGTCGGAGAACTGGAAGTTTCAGCAGAGGTAGTTGGTTGAGTTTGTGTAGATGACGTTGTTGATTCAGTTGATACTGGAATAGTTGTTGAAGTTTCTGCCAAGACAGAATTACTTGAAGAAGTTGTTGGAGGAGTAGGTTCTATTGCTGAAGGGGTTATTAAAGATGAATTTGCAATCGGAGTTGGCTGTGAAACAGAAGTGGTTGAATTTTGAACTGTCGGATTTGGGATAGTTAAATTTGCAGTTGGAGAATTTTCAGATAAATTTGTTTGAGTAGAGCTATTAACAACTAGTTCATTAGGAATTGGATCTATTTGGGGAGCAGGATTATTTTGAATAAGAATATTATTTGTTTCTGGAACAATAGGAGTTTTTTCGGGAGTTGCAGGATTTAATATCAAAGTAAAATAAACGCTCGGATAAATTATTGTTCCCGACTCATTTGTTAAAACATTTTCTGATTGAGAAGAAATTTGATTATCTACGATGACGTTTCCACTTATTTTTCCGTTAGAATTTAAGATGACAAAAACTGAAACTGCTAAAAGCAAAATTCCTAAAATAAAAAAAGCGAATCTTTTGTAATCTTTTTTTCCTGTTCCGTGATATTCAGAAATTACTTTTCCATTTACCCTACGGCTGTTATAAATGTACGGCCCATAAAATTTTCCATTTCTTTTGATATACTTTTTATACACCATCTTTTTTTGTAGGACAACTAACTAAATATAAAGTGAGAGAATATATTTAAAGGTTTCTTAAAAATAAAAAGTTATTTACTTAAAATATAAAAACTCAGTTTAACTTATTATTTTATGAAAAGGGTGATTGTTCTAAGCTTGGGCGGAAGCCTGATTATCCCGGATGAAATAAATGTAGATTATCTTAAGCAATTCAAAAAGGCAATTTTAAAAAACACAGACAAATACAAATTTATTGTTGTCTGTGGTGGAGGAAGCATCGCGCGAAAATATATTTCCGCGCTTTCTAAAATAGGGATGAATGATTTGTTCCAGAGTTTCGCGGGGATTTCTGCAACGAGGATGAACGCGAGATTTATGTCTTATTTTTTCCGCCAGAATCAGAAAAGAGGAATTCCCCATACAATGAGAGAACTAAAAAGATATGCAAGAAAATTTGATGTTGTTTTTTGCGGAGCATTAGAATACAGGCCGAACCAAACTTCCGATTCAACTGCTGTAGAAATTGCAAAAAAATTCAGAACTATTTTTATAAATTTAACAGATGTTTCAGGATTATATAATAAAAATCCAAAAGAACACAAAGATGCAAAATTCATCCCAAAAATTTCCTGGAAAGATTTTAACAAAATAGTAGACAAAATTAAATTCAAACCGGGACAGCATTTTGTCTTAGACCAAACTGCTGCAAAAATGATAATGAAAAATAGGATAACAACTTATATTCTCGGGAGAGATATGAATCAGTTGGAAAATGTTTTAAGAAACAAAAAGTTTAAAGGAACAACAATCGGAGATTTTTGAATCCAAACATTTAAATATTATAATAATTATAATTTTTATAGAAATTATATAAAATGGAAAATACAACAATCGCTATAAGCAGGGAAATAAAGGAAAAGATAAGCGAATTTGGGAACAAAGGCGAAACTTTTTCGGATATTTTAGGCAGATTATTAAAAAGTGCTGAACAAAGACAATTGCACGATTTATTATTTAACGAAGAAGGATGTGTTACAATTGAGCAAGCCATTAAAGACGCTAAAGAAAAAAAATGGTTAAAATTATAATTGTAGAATCATTAGAACGCGAAATCTTAAAAAAATTTAAAGGAGAATCAGAAGAGATTTTCAACTTAATTTATACATTGAAAGAAAGCAATCAAAAAGGAAAAGAATTAGGACAAGTTTCTGGAATTGTTATAAAAGAATTAAGATACAAATCATTTAGATTTTATTTTATTAGCGATGGATATAGATTAAAATTTATGCAAAAAGAAGATTTAGACCATCTTCTAATAAGATTCGTAAGAATGTCTGATAAAAAAACTCAGCAGAAAACAATTGAGGAGATAAAGGTTATCTTAAGAAGTTTAGGAGAAAGAGGATTCGAATAAACAATTTTAATCTCATCCTTTTTATTCTGAAAAATAAATTACAAATGGAATTATTACTAACTAGAAACTGCTGGACTTTTATTCTTCTTTCTTAAAATTAAATAAGCAATTAGCCCAAGAACAATTAAAATTATTATTACTAAAATTATCTTAAAAGTTGTACCTGCAAAAAAACTATTTTGAGCAGGAAGATTTCCCGTAGATGCAGGTTGATTAACAGAAGTAGTATTTCCTGCTGCAGATTGATTTGTTGTTGGTTGATTAAGGGGGGGATTATTCTGAACTCCAAAAGATTGGTTTGCGGGAGGAGTGTTAGTTGGGGGATTTGTTGTCGAGCTGCTAGGAAGAGGGTTAGGAGAAGAACAATCTACAGGACAACTTGCAACGGTTTCTGTTGGCTGGCAAAAACCATCACCACACATATTTTGTTGCACATCTGAACCATTTCCATAAATATCATAAGAACTTACAAAAGGAATTAAAATTAAAACTAACAAAGCAACAAATTCAATTCCGATTGAATTTATTTTTTTCATCTTACATATACAATAACATTTGCTCTCTCATCATAAGTTTGACAAGCACAACAGTGAGAAGAAGAAGGACCTGCTTCACATCCTGCATCCCAAGCACCTAAGGGACCACAAGATTCCCCGCGAGTTTCAGTATAATATGCATTGGACCACCCATTTGAAGGAGAGGCACATCCAACACTTAAGGTGGAAAGTGGAGTCCAGCTATCACCATAACTGTATTTTACAGAAAATAATTTACCTGTTGCTCCTCCACCATTCGAACTCCATTGAGAAGGATCGTTTATTAAGTTGTAAATAAATACATCAACTGGAGACAAAGTACTATATCTATATTGTTGAGTCCAATGTCCCCTTGTTGTTTTATCTCCATTTGTTAATACCATTTTAATTATTGTATCAGAAAGTTTAACTGTTGTAGTTGAAGCAGGATCTAAAACACTTCCAACTGCATCAACTTTCCAGCATTTTGAGGCTGGAACATTTGGATTGAATGTAGGATAATTTGGATTGTCTTCGGGACGGCATATCGCAGCTAAGGTCCATCCTCCGCCGTCGGTGGTCATGTCACAATAAACTTTCATTAAATTATTTCCGTCAGGATTAATCCAGTAAACTCCGTCACCGCGTGAACCTGCCAAAAGACTCTTAC
>CAYIHY010000009.1:0-24533 GCA_964363345.1 Candidatus Woesearchaeota archaeon
GCTGTTTGATATTTGTGTAAGGAGGGCAGTTTAGTGCGGATTTGTACTAATCACCCAAAATTTTATTAATGCAATTAGACAACCACTAACAAGATATTTGATTTCTCAAGCTAAGATAGATGAAAAAGTAAATACAGACTTAATTAATCTTGAAAAAAGATTATTGGAAAACTAATTTTATAATCCGAAATTTTCGATAAAACTTTCAATAACTTTGTATTCCTGAAGAAAACTCTGACCCTTTTTATCCAAAGAGAAAAATTTCTTTTCTTTTGTGTCAATTTCTAATTTTATAAATTTCTTTCCAAGTAATTCATTAACATATTCTTTAAACATTTGAGGAGAAAGATTCGATGCATACAATAACCGAGTCGGTTTTATCTGCCTGTTTTCTCTAATTGTATTAAGTATGTCCCTGATAACATCTAACCTTTCACGTTTTTTTGCTGCCATTTTTTGTAATTTTTATAACCCCATATAAGAATAGAATGAAAAATATTGCATTTATTATTCCAATATCAAGCAGGACGAAATGCCTCCAGTTAAAGAAAAGAGCAACAAGGAAATTTAATATCCACGCAGTCAATCCTAAAAGCATTGCTACGAAATAAGAACCAAGGAACTTGTGGGTCTTTCCGTTTCTTATTGAATTAACGCAAGCAATTAAAGATGCGCACATGAATACAATTATCTGAGATGCAAACATGAAATAATAAGTTCCCCATAAATTATCGAGTATCGCGACGACCAAAGCGATTGCGTGGAAAACCATTATTCTTCCGTTGAACATTGATGAATCTTTTTCTGAGAACTCGAATTTTTTCCAAACCAAACTATACAAAAGGAAAAATCCTGCCATTATCAAAAAGTATTCAAAAGACACTCTAAAAACTTCAGAATAGCTAAAAGAGAAATCAGAAAAAACTCCGTATAGATACCTTACCAAGAAAGCAATTCCATAAAAGAAAAATGCATTTCTGAAATATCTGATTCCCTGATGAGAGCTTAATCTGAAAAATTTATCTGCCTTTGCAAAAATAATCAGGCATACTGAACTTATTAGCAATGCGTAAAATATTTCCAGCACCCATTTGTTCTGGAGTATTAACGAACTTAATTCCATAAAAATTTTACATTTTCACCTTATTTAAAGGTTTATATCCTCGGTCTATGTATTAATCCTACATATTTTCTATATTGAGTTTTGTTTCTTACGCCTTATAAAGAACTTTTTGTTAAAATAACTGTAAAAGAAGTTAGATACTCAAAAGAATTTAACCTCATCAACCCCTCGGACACAGGAGTTATCTTCTGTGTCCACAACCCTATTCCCTAAATAAAAAAGAGATAAAAAAGATGGAAGACGAACCTTACTGACATTTTGTGCGATTATCTGAAAAGACTAAGATAATTCAGCACACCTGCAAATGAAACCCAAAGAAGATACGGGATTAAAAGCCAAGATGCTTTCCGATTTATCTTTTTTGTTACAAAAATCATTGCAAAAATTGAAAGCCACAAAAGAATCAAATCAGCGAATGCAAATGCGGGATTTCTAAGTCCAAAAAAGAAAAAGCCCCATAAAAAATTAAGAATTAAATTAATTCCGAAAACGAGTTCTATGTTTGAAGACATTTTTTTATTTTTCGCACTATTCAAACAAAGATACAATGAGATAAAGATAAAGAAAAATAAAATTCCCCATGCAATAGGGAAGACCCAGTTCGGCGGAGTTATCGACGGACGGACAGTCCAATACCAAAAACTCTGAACCCCTTTTGAGGTGAATAAACTTCCGAGAAATGCTGTTGCAAAAACAACAAAAAAACTAACAATTAAATTTATCCAATTTATTTTTTTGAAGATATTTTTCAGCCCTTTTTTCATTATTTTTGTTAGAGAACAAAATTTAAAAACTCTTCTTTCGTCTGATTTTTGTAAGTTGGGCAGTTAACTTCGGGACTTGATATTAAATTATCAAAAATCGGATATAGGTTTTAGTTCTGAGGAAGGTCCGCTCACCCGCAATAAATGCGACAAGTCATCCGTGAAAATGGATTGTTGTGAAACAAAGCTCTGTTACAGAAACGGCACAGCTCATTCCGAGTTATGAAACATGCGTTGAACTTCGACGAATGAGATTTGATGAGACGAACATCTTGACTGGTGCAAGTAGAAAACTACGCATAGTTGAATGTTAACACGTTCTGTCTGCGTTAAGACGCGGAGAACGACAGAAAGTGGTCTATCCCCAACTTACAATTTTCTATAAATTTTTAAAACCTATTTTATTAATAAAATAAATGGAAGAGATATTTAAAATAATCCCGGGAATTTTGTACTTTTTCGTGGGTATAATCTGTTTGTCTATGGCCTTTAAAGGTTTGTTTTCGAAAAAATTTTTATCTTTTCATGAGGAAGTTACGGGCAAAAAATGGAATGAGATTGAAAATCGACTCAAAATTCTAATATTATCGCTTCTAAAATTAATGGGATTAGGATTTCTCATTGTATCAATATTATTAATAATTTTCCCGATAGTTAATTATTTTAGTCCAAATGAATTCTATCAATATTTTATTCCGGCTACGGCGTTAGTATACTGCGCGGGACTTTTTTCCGTCAACTATTCTTTATATAAAACCACAAAAGTGGATACCCCCTGGAAAGGTTCCCTTTATGCTATGATTATTTTAATAGTGGGAATTATTATTTCTATTTTAACCAAATAATCTTTACCATTTATTTATCTGAGCTTAATTCCAAACCTTTAAAAGTTAATAATTTATTAATTCATTGGGACTATAGCTCAGCGGGAGAGCACTACGCTGAAGACGTAGGCGTCCTGGGTTCGACTCCCAGTAGTCCCATTTTATTTTAAATTTAGTAAAAACATTTATAAAAGTCAAAGACAATAATTAGATATGGCAGAAAAAAAGGTGAAAGAATCTAAAGTGAAAGGAAATTCTTTAGGGGCTTCTGGTTTTACTCTCGGAGTTTTTAGCATTTTATCTCCCGGACTTATGGGAATGATTATGGCGATAATTGGATCTATGTTCTGTTTCACACAGCAAAAAAACAAACCCACAAAATTAGGAAAGGCAGGATTAATATTAAACATCGTCGGATTTATTCTTAGTGCGGTTTATTTGATTTGGGTTTTTTTCTTTGGGGGCTTACAGTTTTTTCAAAGTTTAAACACTTCTTTCCCAAAAGCATAAAATGAAAAATTTTTCAAAAAATCGCAAAGCTCAGATGGAAATGTCAGTTGGAACAATTGTTACAATTGTTTTACTTGTTACTCTTTTAATTCTTGGAGTTGTTTTAATAAAAAATATTTTCACAAGCGCTAAAGGAGTTGTTGATTTAACAGACCAGCAATTAAGAAGTGAAATTGGCAAATTATTTTCTGAAGACACCAAACTTTCAATATATCCCGGAACAAAATTAGTTGAAATAAAACAGGGGACCACTGACGGAGTTGGAATAGGAATTAAAAATCTTTTAGAGGGAACAGCAGGAAATACAAAATTCTCTTATGTTGTAACAGCCTCTGATTTTGCAAACTGTGGGGTAACAAAGGCAGTTGCAGAAAGTTGGATTACTGTCGGAAAATCTGCAACAGAGTTATCAATTGCAAGCGGGGACATACGGTCAGTAAAAATATTATTTAATATTCCTGTCGGTTCGCCATTATGCACTGCAAGATTTAATGTAGATGTAACCCAAGGAAATGGAGTTACTTATGCAGGTGATTCTTTTGATGTGACCATTAAAGCAAAATAGATTTAAAAATATCTTATTTCTTAAATAGAAATGGTATTAAAACTTTATAATACATTAACAAGGAAGAAAGAAAATTTCAAACCGATTAAAAAAAATTCTGTGAGAATGTATGTCTGTGGGCCGACAGTTAATGATGTTCCGCATTTGGGGCACGCGAGACAGCAAATAACTTTTGACATACTAAGAAAATATTTAAAATTTTCCGGATTTGAAGTTAGATTTGTTTCTAATATCACAGACATTGAAGACAAAATAATAAACAAAGCAAAAGAACTCGGAGAAGATATAAAAAAATTAACAGAAAGAAATCTTAAATCCCATTTGGAAGACTACGGGAAAATCGGCGTCGATAAACCTGACGTTCAGCCGAAGGCAACAGAATATGTTCCTGAAATGATTGATTTGATAAAAAGACTTGAAGAAAAAGGTTACACTTATATAATAAAAAATGACGGAGTTTATTATGATGTTTCTAAATTTAAAGATTATGGGAAATTGTCTCATCAGAAAACAGAAGATTTAATTTCATTAAAAAAAGTTAGTGCAAAAGAAGATAAAAAAAATAAGGAGGATTTTGTTTTGTGGAAATTCTCAAAACGGGGTGAGCCCTGGTGGGATTCTCCATGGGGAAAGGGAAGACCTGGCTGGCACATTGAATGTTCTGCGATGTCTGAAAAAATTTTAGGGTTGCCTTTTGATATTCACGGCGGAGGACAGGATTTAATTTTCCCGCATCACGAAGATGAAATTGCGCAGAGTGAAGCTGCAACAGGAAAAAAATTTGTAAATTACTGGGTGCATAACGGAATGGTAAATGTCGACAATGTAAAAATGAGCAAGAGCCTTGGAAACTTCAGAACAATAAGAGATTTGCTAAAAGATTATGATGGAAGAGTTATAAGATATTTTGTTATTTCTTCTCATTACAGAAAGCCTGTTGATTTTTCAAAGAGCACTTTAGACGACGCAAAAAATTCTTATGAAAGACTGAAAAATATTATTTCTGATTTGAAAGAGGACAAAGAAGTTAATCCAAAATATTTGAAAGAATTCCGCGATGCAATGGACGATGATTTGAATACTCCTGAAGCGCTTGCAGTTTTATGGAAATTAGTTAGAGATAAAGATGCAAAGGGGAAAATAGGAACAATAAAAGAAATTGAAAAAACTTTTGAACTTGATTTATTGAAAAATGAAAAAATTGAAATTCCGAATGAAGTTAAAAAATTAATTAAGGAAAGAGAAGAAATGAGAAAGAAAAAAAATTGGGAGGAGGCGGATAATCTTAGAAGAAGAATTGAGAAAGCAGGATATTCTGTTGATGATACAAGTGAAGGAACTAAAGTTAAGAAAATATAAAAACTCTTTGTCACATTAATTCTTATAGAGGGATGAAATGACCGCAGTACATTACGAAAATTTTGTTAATCTGAAATACAAACCGAAGGAGGATGATTTAATCTGCCAATTTAGAGTAACTCCTGCAAAAGGATATTCTTTCAAAGATGTCTGCTCGATTGTTGCGGGAGAAAGTTCTGTCGGAACATGGACCGAAGTCAGCACGATGAATCCCCAAATAGGAAAACTTCTTGCGCCAAAAGTTTATTTTCTCGACGAGAAAAATAAAAGATGCAGAATCGCTTACCCGATTGAATTATTTGAATTAGGAAATCTTCCTGAAATACTTTCTTCTGTAGGCGGAAATATTTACGGAATGAATTCTGCAGAAGAATTAAGATGGGAAGATGTCAGAATTCCTGAAAAAATGTTAAACTCATTTAAGGGACCGCAGTTCGGAATTGAAGGAATTAGAAAATATTTAGGAGTTCATAATCGCCCTCTTGTCGGAACAATTGTAAAACCGAAAGTTGGCTTGACTTCTGAAGAGCACGCGAAAGTTGCTTATGATGCGTGGAAAGGCGGATGCGATATTGTAAAAGATGATGAGAATTTAACTTCGCAGGATTTTAATAAATTTGAAAAAAGATTTTTGCTGACGATGAAAGCATGCAAGCAGGCAGAAAAAGAAACAGGAGAGAAAAAAGTTTATTTTATCAACTGCACTGCGGAATGCGATGAGATGATTAAGAGAATAAAATTCGTCGAGAAAAACGGGGGAAATTATATTATGCTTGATATTTTGACTTTGGGCTGGAGTGCATTGCAGACTGCGAGAAAACATACAAAACTTCCTATTCATGCGCATCGAGCAGGACATGCAATGGTAGACAGAAATCCTGAACACGGAATGACCATGGAAGTTATCGCGCAATTTGCAAGAATGATTGGAGTTGATAGTTTGCATATTGGAACTGCTTACGGGAAAATGTCCGGCAGTAAAGATGAAGTTTTGCATATTGAAGAAGAAATTGAAAATAAGTTTACAGAACAGACAAAGAAAAATTTGTCGCAGAAATGGTTTAATGTGAAACCTGTTTTTGGAGTTGCGTCTGGCGGAGTTTATCCTGAGATTGTTCCTAAGATAATTGACTTTATGGGAAATGATGTTGTTCTTCAGGCAGGCGGAGGAATTCACGGACATCCTTTTGGGACAGAAGCGGGAGCGAGAGCAATGAGACAGGCAGTAAGTGCGTCTATGAAAAAAATTCCTCTGGGGGAATATGCAAAAACGCATGTTGAATTAGAAGAATCTCTAAAGAAATGGAGAAAATGAGGTATAAACCCCAATAAGACTTTTAACTGTGCTCCAAACAGTTGGAACATGAGAGCGTTGCCATCTTGCTTTACAAAAATAGTCTAAATATTGTTCATGAGTAATTTTACTGCTAGTTTCTAAATCTGACATGAGGGAATCTATATTTTCTGGAGAAACATTTAATGGAACAATTTTTTCTAACTTCAATCTTTTTATCATTCTTTTTTGTTTTCTTGTTGCTGTTTCCATAATTTTTAAAATAGAAAATACTTTTTAAAGATTTATATAAAAAAAATATAAAAAGGGGTTTGTATTTTTAGTATTATGAGAGGGAAATTCCGTCATGCAATTTTTGCAGTAGTTTATTCTGTAGAAAATAAAAAAGTTGAATATTTAATTCTAAAAAGAAAAAAACATTGGATTGGATGGGAATTTGTAAAGGGGGGAATTGATTTATTTGAGGCGCGAAAAATGGCTGTCCGACGGGAAGTTCGTGAGGAAACAGGATTGAAAATTTTGAAAATAAAAAGATTCAATGTCGGAGGACTTTATAAATATAAAAAGAATTTAGAGGACAGGCCGGGAGTTGTCGGGCAGACTTATCATTTATTTGCTGTTGAGGTTAAAAAAGGAAAAGTTTCTTTAGATAAAAAAGAACATTCGGAATTTAAATGGGTAAATTTTAAAGGGGCAGAAAAAAAATTAACTTGGGAAGATCAGAAGAAATGTTTAAAGATTGTAAATGAGTGGTTATCAAAGATAAAATGAAATTTAGAGAAATTGAATTAAGTTCCGGAACGAAAATATTTCTTGGGAGAAATGCAGAACAGAATGATGAACTTATGAAAAAATTCAGGGGGAAAGAGAATACAATTCTGCACACAGTTGCTCCGGGAAGCCCATTTTGTATTATCGATAATTTAAATCCGACTAAAGAAGAAATTTCTGAGAGCGGAGTTTATTGCGCAAGATATAGCCAGGACTGGAGAGATAACAAGAAAGATGTTAAAGTAAGTATCTTTACAGGGAAAGATGTTAAAAAAGATAGGGGAATGGAAACGGGGACATGGGGAGTAAAAAAGGCAAAAACCAAAACTGTAAAAAAAGAAGAAATTGAGTTATTAATAAAAATATAAAAACTCGGGAAAATTTATTTTTCTATGACTACATCAGAAATGCAATTGGGGAAAAACGGAATTACTGAAAGTTTTGTTGAGACCTTAAAAAAATATTTTCAAAATCATGAAATTGTAAAAATTTCTGTGCTTAAAAGCGCGAGGGAAAAACGCGAAGATATGAAAAAATATTCAGGTGAACTTTTGGAGAAGTTAGGAAAGAATTACACTTCAAAAATAATCGGCTTCAAAATAATTCTTAAGAAATGGCGAAAAGCGAGAAGTTCTAAATAGAAAAAGCTCGGCTTCGCCTCACTAATTGATTGAAATTTTTCCAATCTCCGAATAAGGAAAAATTTCCGAGATAATATTGTTAATCTGCAAATCAAAAATAAATTGTCCAGTCAAAAAAGATGTGATAAAAAATTCCTTTTCTTGAAATTAGATAACAAGCAAATAAATTTAGAAATTTAAAAAATATTAATTTATCTAACTAAAATTGCTCCCCATCTGTCACCAGTAATTCCCTGCCCTGCCGCGTATAACCCATCGTCAGCAGGCCAAATATGCCAATAATGATTAGTATCCTGTCCTGTTTTTATAGAATTATATTCAAAGATAGTCAATTTATTTACTTCAGCAGCACTAAACTGATTGACTCCTGCACCATGGGGATGATAGCTATTAGAACATGTATAGGTTTTGCCATTCATTGATATAATAGTATAAGTAGCATCTCCCCCAATATTCCACAAAGTATTAAATTGTGTCGAAGTTAAATGGAATTTAATCCAATTACTATCGTCTTTAAGCATCATATCTGTTGCACCTATTTTATAATAAATATTTTGAGCATTAACTCCATAATTTGAATGATATGCAACTGTTCCGTAAACACTTGTAGTATCTCCTGGACTTGGACCCCCTGCATTTCCTGAAAATAAGTTTTGATATACCATTGTCCATCCCCCTCCGTCGGTTGTCATGTCACAATAAACTTGGATATTTGTTCCTTCTGGGTTAATCCAGTAAGTTCCATCTCCATGTGATTGTCCTGTATTTAATATTCCCAAGCACGAAGAATAATCTAATTTTTTAGAATCAACCTTGCTTCCAACTTGATTTTGTCCTCCAGAATTTATTACTGGAGCGACATCAATTTGCATTTTTCCAGAAATTCCTGCAAAATCAGAAGGAGCCAAAGTGAAAGTTGAGGTTCCCAATTCAGAAAGTGTCGTCGGTCTTTTTACAACTTGTGAATTTTTCCCATCAGAAATAATTAAATCAATTTCTCTTAAATCTCCCTGCCCGCTTCCTCTGCTTACTGTTACTAAAAGATTTCCGCTTGCATCAACTAATGCTTTGTCAATTTTCAAATTTAAAAAAAGAGTTCCAAACTGAAAACTTGATTGCTGTTCTCCTGTTTTCAAAAGATTAGAAATAACTGCCCACACAACACCGACGGCAACTAAAGATAAAACAACAAGAATTAAAGTTACAACAATTGTAGAGAGTCCACGCTTATTGAATTCCCTCTTTTTATTATTCATAATTCTAAATAGATCTAATATTTAAAAAACTAACTGAAAAATTAATTATTAATTTCCGCAAGCTGCACCTGAACTAGATGAAGAACCTGTTCCACTTCCGAATCCTGGTGAGGCCTGATTTGTATCAAGTTTCTGTGAACATTCTGATGGAACATTATTGAATGCTGAGCAAATTGCGCCTTTAACCCCTTCTGGACTTCTATCTGCCTGTGAAGTTACTCCGTTAATCATTAATGTTGGACTTCCCGAAACTCCCTTGCTGTTTGCATTGCTTACTTCTGAATTGTACATTGAAACTCCATCGGAATTTATGCATGAGTTTATCTTTGAAGCATCAATTCCAAGTTTTGAAAAGATTGAATTTGTTAATGGAATAACACATGCATTAACCAAAGGGGTCACGCAACTATCTCCTCTACTTCCACATGAAGCGTAAGCATCACTTTGACATTTTCCTATTGCTGCATCTGTATCGAATGCAAGAACATAATCCAAGAATTTATCGGGATAATTTTTCTCTATGCATAATTGTCTTTGCGCTTCAACTTTTTCGAAATCTCCGTGCATTGCACCAATCTGTCTTATTGTGAAATCTATTTTATCTCCTAATAATTTTACTACGGGGATCATTGCTTTTTCCATTTGAGTTCCATAAGGGCAGTATGTGAAAACATAAAGTTCAACTTTTGGCTTGTCTGATTTTGGAACAGTTGTTTGAGTGTTTGAATTTGAGTTAGAATTAGATGAGGAGTCATCTCCTGTGGGGGTTAGTGATTCTGTGAATGACTTTCCGTCTTTTGTTATATATATAGGAATTATTTTTCCTTTGTAGCTTAAGTCAACTTCGTAAAGTCCTGAAACTTGTTTTACTGAATCTACTGATAAATTTTCAATTCCAACTGATTGGTAGAATTTCAAAATTTTTTCGCCCGCAACTTTTGAGGATATATTTCCGGTAAGTCCTCCACTGATTGTTGAGATTAAAAGAACTGCAATTAAAACTCCGCAGATTAATGTTGAAAGAACCCAAGGATTTTCTCTGAAGTGATTAGTCAAGTTTTTTCTGTGATGCTCGTGAGAATGCTCTTGTTCGTGCTCTCTTTTTTCTTCTTCCATTTTAATCTTATAGAAATTCTATTTAAAAACTTTATGCAACTAGGATAATAATTAATAAATAAATATCAAAAGTGGGTTCTTTGAAAAAGAACCTAACATGGTAGAAACCTCTAGGAAAAACTGGGAAGGAGGTTCTTTGAAAAAGCAAATGAAGGTTATTATCAACTCTTATAATTCTACGACAAATATTAAAAGTCTGTTTGATATTTTATTGCATGAAGATGCAGAAATTTAGTGGGAAGTTGATGCCGAGCTATTTTGTGAATGCAACAAAATGCTTAACTCGCAATGAACAAAGTAGCGAGTTAAAGAAACTGGAGGTGTCGTCGCATGGGTTATGATATTATTTTAGGAAGAGATGAATCTGATAAAAAAAATTTCGGTGACAAAGGATTGATTTATCTTGGAAGAGGTTATGTAAAAATGGGGCAGTATACTTCGTTGAGCAATAAAATTTTCATGGACGTCGCGAGAAGCCATGTTGTTCTTGTTGCGGGAAAAAGAGGCTCGGGAAAGTCTTATACTCTTGGAGTTATTGCTGAAGAAATTTCTAATTTGCCCAAAGAAGTGAGCCAGAATATTGCTTCGCTGATGTTTGATACGATGGGAATTTACTGGACAATGAAATATGAAAATGAAAAAGACAGGAAACTTCTGCAAGAGTGGGATTTGAAATCGAAAAATCTTCCTGTAAAAGTTTTTGTTCCTGCGGGTTTTTACGATAGCTATCTTGAAAAGGGAATTCCTATTGATGAAAAATTCGCGCTTGACATTATGGAGCTTAGCCCTGAAGACTGGATTACAACTTTTGGTTTGGATATTACAAATCCTATTTCGGTTTTAATTCAGAGAACTCTCAGCAGATTAAGCGAGAGGGGAAGATTTGAGATTGCGGATATTATTTCACTGATTGAAGAAGATGATAAGAGTGAGAGAGAAACTAGAAATGCGACTGTTGGACTTTTTGAAGCGGCTGATGAGTGGGGAATTTTTGCGAAGCGCGATGAGAGAGCGACTGAAGTAAAAGATTTGATTAATGCGGGAATGACTTCTGTTTTGGATTTGAGTGTTTACAATTCTGTTGGCGCTTTTAATATTAGAGCATTAGTAATTAGTTTAGTTTCAAGAAAAATTTTCAATGAAAGAATGGATTCGAGAAAAACAGAAGAAATAGCGTCGGTGTCTAAGGGGATGAATATTTCATTTGTTTCTGAGAAAAAAGAAAATCCTCTGGTCTGGATTTTTATCGATGAGGCGCACGAGTTTCTTCCGCTTAATTCCAAAACAGTTGCAACAGACGCTTTAGTTCAATTGCTTAGAGAAGGAAGACAGCCGGGAATTTCTTTAGTTTTAGCGACGCAGCAGCCAGGGCAGATTCACAGGGACGCGATGACACAGTCTGATATTGTTATTTCACATAGAGTTACTGCACAACCTGATATTGACGCGCTTAATTATATTATGCAGAGTTATTTGCTTCAGGGAATTTCGGGATATATGAACGATTTGCCGTCGCTGAAAGGAAGCGCGATTGTTCTTGATGATAATTCAGAAAGAATTTATCCGATAAGAGTTCGTCCGAGATTTACTTGGCATGGCGGAGAAGCTCCGACAGCGATGGGTGTGAAGAGGGAAATATAATTCTTCCTTAATAAAATTTATAAATGAATTAACTACAATCAAATTATGGCTTCAATAGAACAAAGATTAGTTCAAGATTGGAAAGAAGGAAGAAAAAATGATGTTGAAATATTTCAAGCTTATGAGGATATAATCCAGGATGGATTTGTTTCTTTGGATTTAGAAAAAATTAACTATGAATTAGAGAGATATAATTTATTTAATCATGTTACAAATAAAAGAGAGATTCAAAGACAGATTGAAATAAAAGTTGAAAAATTTTTAAAAGAAAGAATAAAAGTAATAGAAAAAGACCCTTCTATCAAAATAATTAAAACTAAGGATAAGAAATATTGGGGTTGTTTTGGGATTAAACATTTTTGTGAATGTGGAAAGTTTTTAAGAGTTAAGGGAATTAAAGAAAGAAAGGTAATTAGATTAACCGGAATTCAAGAGGGATTTAGAGAAGAGATTCAATATCGAAGATTATTTCTTTATTGTCCTAATTGCGGGAATACCTATGATTCCCAAAAGGGATTGAGAAGTAATGGAGTAACTCCCAGTCGAATTGGTTAATTCCCAACATTTATAAATCCCTTTTTCCCTTCAATTTTATCAAAAGGTACTTGTACCTTTCTAATGCTGCAAAGCATGATAACATAATAACATGACAGATAAAGAAACAAATTCAGTTTATGAAATAAGTCCGCAGGAATATAATTTAAAATTAGCAGAAGCTCTGAAAAGCCTTCCTGAATTTGAGGAACCTGAATGGGCAAAGTTTGTTAAATCTTCTCCAAGTAAAGAACGTCCTATTGAAGACCCTGATTTCTGGTATAAGAGAGCAGCAAGTATTCTTAGACAAATTTACAAACACAAAGTTGTCGGAGTAAATAGGTTAAGAACAAAATACGGAAGCAAGTTAAACAGAGGAATGAAACCAGAAAAATTCGTCAGAGCAGGCGGAAAAATTATTAGAGTTATTCTTCAGCAAGCAGACAAAGCAGGATTCACTGAATCAGTTAAAGATACAAGAGGATTGAAAGAAAAAAGAATGGGAAGAAAAATGACTGCTAAAGGAAAATCATTCTTGGAGGATATAAAATGAGTAAAGAATTACTTTGTACAATTGCTTCAGCAGGAAATTGCCCTTATTTTAATATTGGGATAAATCCAGAAAACGCAACATCTTCTGATTATCGAGTTATCAATTTTGATGAAAAATATACTTGTGAAGTTTGTATGGGGAAAGATAGTAGGGGTATTGAAAGGGATTGTATAGAAATAGAAAAATTAAATTTGTTAAGTAAATTGGCGAATAAATAAAATGGCAGAAGAAAAAATAAAAAAAGTGAGACAAAGGGTAGATCCTTTGACTAATTCGTCTCTTACGAGCCAAACTAAAGCAGAAAAACCTGCAAAAGTTAAAGTTGCAAAAGAAAAAAAATCTATATTCAAGAAAAAACAAAAAGTAGAAAATAAAGCTCCTGAACCGAAAATTCAAACAGAAAGAAAAAAACCTCATGTTTCAAAAAGACAGAGAGGATACGATGAGAAAAAGTCAAAACTTGCTGTTAAAGGAAGACAGACAAAATGGGCTCCTGTTTGGGCAGTTATCAAAAAACACGGGACTGGAAAAAGAATCCACCCTTCTGCTATGACTGCATACAAAAGAAATTGGAGAAGAACTAAATTGCATATCAAACCACGAAGAATAAGAAAGTGGCACATGGGTTAATAATATAAAATGAATAAAAAAATAAAAACAGACGAGAAAAAACTTGAAAGAGAATATATCATTCCACTTAGAAAGAGCACGAATAAAGTTCCGAGTTACAAAAAAGCGAACAAAGCAATCAAAACAATAAAAGAATTTTTGGCCAAGCATATGAAAGTTGCAGACAGAGATTTGGATAAAGTTAAAGTTGATAAATATTTGAACGAAATGATTTGGCACAGAGGAATAAAATCTCCTCCTGCAAAAATAAAAGTCAAAGCAACAAAGGAAAACGGAATTGTAATAGTCGAAGCTGCTGAAATGTCAACAAATCTTAAATTCAAAAAATTAAGGGCTGAAAAAGTTGAGAGCAAGAGCAAAGAAGTTGCTAAGAAAAAGAAAGCTGAAAAAGTTGAAACTCCTGAAGAAGCAAAGACAGAAGCTGAAAAAGTTGAAGAAAAAGAAGACAAGAAATCAACAATTGAAGGCGAAGAGAAAATTGAGAAAGCATTAGCAAAAGAAGAGAAACATACTACAAACGAAAAGTCTCCAAAAGAGAAAAAGAATATGAAAGTTGGTTATAATCGTTCAGGCCAAGGGCAATAAATAATTTTTTATATCCCAATTTATTTCTTTGAATATGAAAATAAAAAAAACAAAATTTGATTCTTATTGTGTAAACGGATTTGCGAAAGGATGCAAATATTGTGTTAAAGGAAAAAAATTAGTTCTGTTTATCAGCGGGATTTGTGAAGTTAATTGCTGGTATTGTTCTCTGAGCAAAAAAAGAAAAAATAAAAATTTAATTTTCGCAAATGAGCGCGAGTGCAAAACTTTTGGTGATGTCGCAGAAGAAGTTCGGGAAAGCAAAGCTACATCTGCAGGAATTACGGGGGGAGACCCGCTTGCCTGTCTCGATAAAACAATAAAATTCGCTTCTCAATTAAAAAAAGAATTTGGAAAAAGATTTCATATTCACATTTATCTTCCGACAAAATTTACAACAAGAGAAAAATTAGAAAAATTGTCAAAGTGCGTTGATGAAGTCAGATTTCATCCTGAATTTTTAATCAATAAAAGCAAAATGAAAGAGGATATTGAGAAAATAAAAATCGGGAAAAACATATTCGGAAGGAAAAATACTGGAATTGAACTTCCGATGATTCCAGAGAAAAAAGAAGAAATTTTAGATTTTATTTTAAGCATTGAAAAATTTATTTCATTTGTTAATCTTAATGAATTTGAATTATCAGAAACTAATTTTGATATTGTTACAAAAAAATATTCTCTCAATGAAGGAGGATATGTTGTCAGCGAAAGTTTGAAAGCGGGAAAATGGATTTTAAATGAATTAGCTAAGAAAAAAACAAAATTAAAAGTTCATTTATGCACAGCAGAACTGAAAAATTGCTCACAATTTGCAAATCGATTAAAACGGCATAAAATTCTTCCATATGGCAAAAAAACAAAAGATGGAACAGTAATTTATTTAATAGTTAACAAAAAATTAAATGAAAAAAATACTTTTTACGACGAGAAAAAGAAAAGAACAATTTTATCTCCGCAAACTGCAAGAAAATTAATTGGAAAATATAAAATAAAAAGAATTGAAGAATATCCCACTTATGACAGAATTGAGGTGGAGGAAGAGGTTTTGAGATTATGAAAAATAGAAAAATTTTCAATGTCCTCGGCAGGAAACCTGCGGAGCCAAAATCAGGAGATTTTGTCTAATGCCAGAATTAGAACAAATACGCGCGAAACTTTTTAGTTTAGCAGATAAAGAGAGAGCAGAAAACAACAAGAGATATTTGAAATCTCAATATTCATTTTATGGATTAAAAGTTCCTGAAATGAGGAAAGTTATGAAAGAATACAGAAACTTGGAATTTTATTCTGCATTAAATTTGTTTGATGAGCTTTGGAATTCGGGAAATCATGAAGAGATGAATTGCGCATTATATCTTCTTGAAAATTATGCTAAACAAAATCAAAATGAATTATGGAAATTTTTAATTGAAAGATTAAACAAAGCAACTAGCTGGGATTTAGTTGACGAAATGTCTGGCAGAATTTTGGGAGTTATTCTTGCAGACAACATCAATTTAATGAGTGAGATTAAAAAAATGAGTGAAAGCAGAAATCCTTGGATCAGAAGAACAAGCATTATTTCAACCGGCAGACTAATCGGGAAAAATAAAATTGAATTAACTCTCCGATTAGCCGAAAAACTTGTTTATGACGACGATGTTTATGTGCAAAAAGGAGCGGGTTGGATGTTGAGAGAAGCGGGAAAAAAGAACCGCTTTGCAGTAAGAGAGTTTATATTGATGCATATTGATATGAAACCAAGCGCATTTTCTTATGCAACAGAAAAAATGACAGAGTTGAGAAAAATAAAAAAGGAACTTATTAAAAAACAAAAACAGGAAAAGAAAAATGAAAATAAATCTTGAAAAATTGAAAGAAAAAAAATCGATCAAACAACTTTTAGAATTTGGAATAATTGTTTTCGACAAGCCTGCGACTCTCGACCCCGCTCATTGCAATAATGATTCTTCAGCATCGCGAAGTCGTTCGGATTGCACTAGCTTTGATGTTTCTGATTTTGTCAGACAAAAATTAAAATTGAACAAGACGAGCCACTTTGGAACTCTTGACCCAATGGTTACAGGAGTTTTGCCTATTGCGTTAGGAAGGGCAGTAAAATTAACAGGATATTTTTTAGGGGAAGATAAAGAATATATTGGAACCATGAGAATTCATGAGGATGTTTCTCTCGACGATATTAGGAAAGTTATAAATGAAAAATTTATGGGAACAATTATTCAGCTTCCGCCTGTCCGCTCAAGTGTCAAAAGACAGGAGAGAGAAAGAGAAATAAAAAAATTTGAATTGCTGGAAAAAAAGGGTAAGGAAGTTTCTTTTTTAGTCGAATGCCAAGGAGGAACTTATGTCAGAAAATTAGTTCATGATTTGGGAGAAGAAATGAAAATTGGAGCGCACATGATTGGACTTAAAAGAATCCGTGCGGGAATTTTTGTGGAAAAAGAAATGACGAGTAAAGAAGAATTTGAAAAAGCAGTTAAAGAATATGAAAATGGCGATGAAAAAAGATTAAGAAAAATAATAATTCCTGCAGAAATTGTCAGCACAGTTTATCCTGTTGTAGAAATTAAAGAAGAGTTTGCGAGTTTGATTCTGCATGGTTCTCCTGTTTATTATAAATTTTTAGAGAAAAAACAGGATTTTGAAACTGGAAAAATTATCTGCATTTTCGGGGGGGATAAATTCATCGGAATGTTCAGAGTAATAAATGAAAAGGAATTTTTCGCACGCTCGCAATTTATTCTTCAACCGATAAAGGAATAGATTTTTATAGTTTTCAATCTATAATTGAATTATGGTAAATTGTCCAGTTTGTAAAAATCCCTTACCTGTTTTTAGGGTAGCAACAAGTTTTAAACAAATGATATTGGGCGATTGGACTTGTAGATATTGCGGAAGCGAAATTGATAGAAAGGGAAATTTAATAAAGAAAAATGAAAAAGGATTAAAAGAATACGAAGACAGATTGTATAAAGAAGAATATCTTAAAGAGAAAGCAAGATTACAAGCAAAAAAAGAATATAAGGAAAAATAAAAATATTAATTCTGCTTATATTTTTAGAAAACTATGGAAAAAACTAGACACTACGAATGGCTTAACAATTCATTTGCATTTATGAATATTGAAATGCTTCTGCTTAGAGAAGTTCAAGCATTAGGGGAATTGGACATCGAATTAATTGAAGAATTTCCAAAAATAAAAATTAATTCAAAACTAAAAGAAGATTTAAGAGAAAAACGCAGATATTTACTTCTTTCTAAACTTTGGATTTTAGGAGCTTACGAATTAATTAGATTTCTAAATGACTTAGATAAAAAAAGAATTTTATTACAGAATGATACTAGAACAAAACTAAAAGACACTTTAACTATTTTCTCAAATATCAGAGTACCTTTAGCGAAATTTCAAAAATCTGGCAAAGATAAAACCCTATATAAAGGGGTAGCAGATTCTTTCCTTGATATTCATAAAGGGGCAGGATGGAAAGTTTATTCTAATGAAAAAAACAAACTTAAAAAAGAAATATTTTATCGTGATGACTTGGCGAATTTATTATTAGAATTATTAAAAGAAATTAATAAAGAAAGAAATCCGAGTAAGATAAGATAACTTTTTAACTTCCCTCTTCTTATTTCTCCTATGCGTGAGTTTGTTTACTTTTCACAGGGTGCGAGAACATCGGGGAATTTTGATTCTAATGATTTAATGAAAGCGGGAAGAATGGATATTGCAATTCATAGTTTTATTCAAGGAGTTTTTCTTTCTCATGGTTTCAGGAAAGATATGAAATTCCATTTTGTTTTTTACGGACAGCCTGACCCTCCGAAGCATATTGAAATTCAGGTAAAAGATGATTTGGAAATAAGCAAGAAAGATGTTGGAAATTTGATTAAAAAAATTTTGTACAAATATAAGGAAGGGAAAAAGACAGAAGCACTGCCCGGATGTTTTGTTGAGAAAAAAAGTTTTTTGAAATTGGTTGAAGAAATGCAGAATGATGGAAAAGAAATTTATTTATTGGATAAACGAGGAGAAGATTTGAGAAAAATTAAAATTAGTAAAGATTGTGTTTTTATTTTGGGGGACCATGAGGGACTGCCTAAAAAAGAATTGAAAAGGATAAAGGATATGTCAAACTTAGTTTCTATAGGAAATAAAATGTATTTTGCCTCGCAGACTGTTGCTGTTGTTAATAACGAATTGGATTATAGAAACATATGAGTATGTTTCGGCATTGATATTATTTCAATGCGAGGAATTTAATAATATAAACGCTCTACTCGCGACTTCGCTTGCATATCCCTGACATTCTCTCCGCGAAATCGCTCGGCTTCGCCTCGTTAAAAAACTGTCGCTAACGCAAGATTGATGACTCAAAACTGACTCTGTCAAGTTTTTTATTTTAAAGGATTTGTTAATGGAGCAAAAATCAAAAGTAGATTATAATTTATTTACCGCGATAACTTTTTTGAGTGAAGCACCTTGACGAAGTCTGGTGTACAACGGCATAAATATGCGAGCGAGTTTTGAGCGAACGTTATAAAACTATAAAAACCAAACTAGATTTATCTTAATATGAAAAAAGTAAATATAAAATTTACAATTTTCACTTGGAGGAAAAAGTGAAAAAAGCTGTTCGACTTTATATTAAAGGAACTGTTCAGGGAATTTTTTTCAGGCAATTTATCAAAGATAATGCAGAAAGAAATAATGTAAGGGGTTTTGCGAGAAATCTTGAAGACGGAAGAGTTGAGGTTTTTATTGAGGGAAATCAGGAAGATGTTGAAAAGATGATTGAATTATGCCGAAAGGGTCCAAAACATTCACAAATTGATAATGTAGAAATCAAGGAAGAAAAATTCCAGGATTTTAAAGAGTTCAAAATATTGCATATCTAAAGAGATGAAAAAAACAAAAATAATTGCAACAATCGGTCCTACGAGCATGAGCTATTTTACTCTGAAAAACATGCACAAAAACGGGATGGACATTGCAAGAATCAACACGAAATACGGAAATGAAAAACAGTATGAAAAAATTCTTGAAAATTTAAAGAAAGTGGACCATTGCGAGATTATGTTTGATACAAACAGCAAAAAAAAAATTGGCTGGATAAAAAAACAAGATTTTGATTATATTGCGTTGTCTTACACTTCAGGCAAAGAGGAAATTAGAAAAATAAGAAAATTATTTTCCCCCAGAAAAATAAAAATAATTGCCAAGATAGAAACAAAAGAGGGGGTAAAAAATATTGATGAGATAATTAATGAAAGCGACGGAGTTATGGTTGCGCGCGGAGATTTGTCAAAAAATATTTCTTATGAAAAAGTTCCAATAGAACAGAAAATAATTATAAAAAAATCAAAAGCTAAGAAAAAATTTGTTATAACTGCAACTGAAATGCTTCTTTCGATGATGAAATCAAAATCTCCCGAGCGAGCAGAGATAAGCGATATTGCAAACGCGGTCATCGACGGTTCTGATGCAGTTATGCTTTCCGAAGAAACAACTATCGGAAAATATCCTGTTCTTGCTGTAAAGACTATGAGAAAAACAATTGAATATACTGAGAAAAATATGAGTAAGTTAGATGGTTATTTGCATGGAGAATAAGAATAAAAATGTTTTCTTAAAAGTTCTTCAAAACTTCTAGAGGAATTTCTTCTTTTTCTTTCTCTTCTGAAGTCTCGGTTTAAGTTAGTCTGTGTAGCATAATCTTCAAAACCAAAATCGTGATTTTCATCTTTTCTTTCAAAAACTTTAATTGATTTATCATATTCTCTTCTTCTCTCTGAATCTGAAAGAACTTCAAATGCTTCTGAAATTGCAAGAAACTGAGTATGAGAATTTCCTAACAAACTTGAATCGGGGTGCCATTTTTTAGCCATTTGCAAATAAGCTTTTCTTATTTCAGATGAACTTGCATTTGGATTAATCTCTAATCTTCTATACAGGTTTGATTGTTCTGTTGGAGTCATACTTTATCGGACGAAATAGGTTATTTAAAGTTTTTCAATTTCATTATATTTTTATACTAAATTTCTTTTTTATATTTATGATTTATACTAATTCAGATGGCGGTGCTCGCGGGAATCCAGGACCAGGGGCAATCGGAGTAATCGTGAGAGAAGATGAAAAAATTCTTACGAAATATTCTTCACGAATTGGGAAATTTGTAACAAATAATATCGCAGAGTATGAAGCGCTGATAAAAGCGCTTGAACTTGCTTCGAAATTTACCAATGAAGAAATTACCTGTGTTTTAGATTCAGAACTTGTTGTAAAACAATTATTAGGGGAATACAAGGTCAGGAATCCACATCTTCTTCCGTTATTTTTGAAAGTGCAGAAACTTCAGGAAAATTTTAAGAAAATAAAATATGAACATGTTAGCAGAGAAAATAAATTTCAAATTATCGTTGATGAATTATTAAATGAAGAGTTGGATAGAAAATAATTTTATCCTAATAATTTGTAAACTAAAAATGCAGGCCAAACTAAAGCTTTTAAAATTCCAAGAACTCCTGCCCAAAAAGTTGTAGATTGCTGAAGATAAAACACTGCTGAACCAACAAATCCTAAAAAGTAAATAATTCCACCACAAGCTCCTGCATGATGATGACAGCATTTCATATTATTATCTTTGTGATTATTGAACCAATCTTTTTTATTTCTTCGTGGCATAGTTAACTTAAGAAATTTTGATTAATAAATGTTTTGAAATTAAATGTTATGTTGTCGCATATGAACAAGAGTCGTGTAGAATTCTTTTGCCTGTTGAACTGCGTCTTCAAGTGCATTGTGTCTTAATCTTCCTTTTTCTCTTAAACTTAATTCTTTGATATTCGCTTTTATGTCTCTAACACTTCCGCGAAAAATTGAATTTATATCTTCTCCTGAAAATCCAAACGGATTTTCTCCCGGATAAAATTTATCCATGTAATATGAAACAAACATTCCATCAAAAATTATTGGTGCAGCGGCTAAAACACACTTATATCCATTTGTATTTTCCAAAACCCAATCTACAAATTCAGGAATTGCTTTTTCTGGACTTTCTCCTTTCTGTTTTAAAATTCCCAAAACTTCTTTAGGGTTGAAATTATTATGATTGTAATCTTTTAAACAATTCAAACTCGAAGCCCCAATTTTAATTGCTTCAGGAACATATTCATCAGTTATCGGTTTTAACTCCACATAATATCTTTTGTCATATTTTCCGTCAACAACACATGCACCTAAAGAAAGCATTGAAGAATTCCAAGGAAATTGCCCGCTAGTTTCTACATCTACCGAGATATATTTTTTTGGTTGAGGTTCCATATCTCAAGGGAAATTTAATTATTTATAAATAAATATATTCTGCAAAATATTAAAAGATTTTATAAATAAGAGACATTTATTAGAATTATGGGACGCGAAGAGCAGATAATTGAAGAAAGAATAAAGAAAATTGAAGAGATGAAAAAAGAAGGAATAAATCCTTACCCAAATCATTTTGACAAGAAAAATTCTAATGAAGAATGTCTTAAAGCAAAACTCGGAGCAAAAGTAAAAACTGCAGGAAGATTAATTTCAAAAAGAGATTTGGGAAAAATTGCATTTTCAAAATTGAGAGATTTTTCGGGAGATATCCAGATTGTTTTTCAGGATTCAAAAACTCCAGATAATGTTTTCGGATTTTTTAAAAAATATATTGACGAAGGAGATTTCGTCGGAGTTGAGGGCGAAACTTTCAAAACAAAAACCGGGGAAATTTCTATTCTTGTAAAAAAAATTGAATTATTGAGCAAAGCGATTCTTCCTTTGCCAGAAAAATTCCATGGACTTCAGGATGAAGAAGACAGATTGAGAAAAAGATATTTAGAAATTATTATGAATAACGAGACAAAAGAACTTTTTGTCAGGAAAGCAAAATTCTGGCAGTCAATGAGAAATTTTTTGCTTTCAAAAGGATTTATGGAAGTTGAAACTCCTGCAATTGAAAGCACGCCGGGGGGAGCAGAAGCAAAACCTTTTATCACTCACCACAATGCATTGAACTTAGATGTTTATCTTAGAATTTCCCCTGAACTTTGGCTCAAGAGATTAATGGTCGCGGGTTTTCCAAAAGTTTTCGAGATTGGAAGAATATTCAGAAATGAAGGAATGGATGCAGAACACTTGCAGGATTATACTCAGATGGAATTCTATTGGGCATATGCAGATTACAACGAAGGAATGAAACTTGCCGAAGAGATGTACAAATATATTGCAAAAGAAGTTTACGGAACTTTGAAATTTAAAATAAAAGAATTTGATATTGATTTGGGGAAGAAATGGGAAACTTATGATTTTATCGAGATAATAAAAAAAATGACAAAAATAAATATCTTGAAAACTAATTTGAAAGAAGTTGAAGCGAAACTCAAGGAACTTGATATAAAATATGACAGAAAAGGATTTAATTTAACGAGGGGAATTGATAACCTGTGGAAATATTGCAGAAAAAAAATCGGCGGACCTGGATTTTTAATAAATGTTCCTGTTAGTATGGAACCTCTTGCAAAACGTTCTGAAAAAAATCCTGAAGTAGTTGAGAGATATCAAATTTTAATTGCGGGCTCTGAAGTTGGAAAAGGATTCAGCGAATTGAATGACCCAATAGACCAAATGGGAAGATTTGCAGAACAGGCGAAGCTGAGGGCTGCCGGCGATGAAGAAGCGCAGATGACGGATTATGATTTTGTTAAAGCGCTGAAATACGGTATGCCCCCTACAACGGGTTTTGGAATTTCGGAAAGATTATTTGCATTTTTAGAAAACAAACCGATAAGAGAATGTGTTATATTTCCCTTAATGAAGCCAGAAGAAAAATAGAAAGATAAATAAAAGAAAATTCACAATTATCTAAGAGGTGAAAATGGACGAAAACAAATTATTTTCTTGGATAGATAGCAGGGTAGTCTATTCATTGTCGTTTCTTCTTATAATTTTTACACTTAAAGATCCAATTTTATTACTTTTTACAGAAGGTATTTCCTTCCAGTTTCTATGGTTTGATATTTCCCCGTCGAGATTTATTGATTTTATAATTCTAATTCAATTCCTTTCAATTTATTTTTACGGGATAAATTATATTGTTCGCGACCCATTAAACAAAATGAAGAGGTATCTTAATAGTATCGGCTCAGTTCTTTGGTTTATATCTTTCTTTTCTCCATTTTATATATTGATAATTTTATTTTTCCAAACAATATTTGTCCAAGGATTAATGCTGACTATTCTTTCTGCCTTATTTGCTTTGTCGGGAATTTTTGCTTCAATTTGGTCTGAAAGAAAAGACAGAGAATTTGATTCAATGGAACTTGATGATGAAATAGAAAAATTGAAATTAGAACCCGCTAATAAAGATAATGTTGCTGAATTCCTTAGAGAGTATATGCTACTGGAGTTCCTTGTGAAAAATGCTATTGTCGAAAAAATGAATATTTCAATAGAAGAAGACGAATCAATTGACATACCTGGAGCAACAAATATCCTCCTTGATAAAAAGATTATAAAATCAAGAACTAAAGAGGAAATAAACAAACTAGAAATATTAAGAGATAAAATCGTTCATGAAGAATATAGGATATCTGAAAAAGAAGTTGGGCAGATAAAAGATGCAATTAAAAAATTCGACTTAGACATCAAAGAATATGAAGAGAGAAAGAGATAAAAATTTAAAATATGTTTTATTTCTTAATAAGATGATGGCACTTCCGATTTCTCGCGAACAGGCAATTGAACTTTTAAAAAAATTTCCTCAGGCTGATTCTGACATGAATCATTATTTAGAAAGCGAAGCAATAATGAAATCTCTTGCAAAAAAAATTGGGGAAGATGAAAATTATTGGGGAATGCTCGGCCTGCTTCATGATGTTGATTGGGCTTTGACAAAAAATAATTCTAAAGAACATTTAACAAAAGCTCCTAAAATATTAAAAGAGGCTGGATTTGACAACGAGTTTATAGAAATAATTCTTTCCCATGGATATGGGTGGGACTGTGCAGGATTGAGTGAAAAAAAGAGGAGCAGAAAAATAGAATATGCTCTCGCTGCTTCAGAAACTCTTACAGGAATAATTCATGCTTATGCACTAATGCGTGGCGGGAAAATTTCGGACATGGAAGCCAAAGGATTAAAAAAGAAATTCAAAGACAAAGCATTTGCAGCAGGATGCAGAAGAGAAATAATTGAAGAAATTGAAAACCTTGGAATTTCCATGGAAGAATTTTTTGAAATTGCGATAGAAGGAATTAAAAATATAAAAGACCAAGTTAAATTAAATTAGGTGATTGTTACATTTTAGCACCAAAAAGGCTTAAAAATTAGCTAAAC